>JBIJCX010000241.1:0-12812 GCA_044344465.1 Opitutaceae bacterium | reverse complement strand
AATATTGAGATCAATCCGCAAGAGGTTTTTGAGCACCTTGAGCGGGCTCCGATTACGGAGGCGGTCGTCGAGGTTCGCACCCGCGCCGAGACTCGGTGGGAAGAGGCGTTGATTGTCCCGCGGGTGAAGGCAGCGCTCCCGGAGTATCCGCAGGCCGAGGGCGGCCGGGCCATCCGCCACATGCTCCAGTTCCGGCTGCCGGCCCCGCCTGTGTCGGCAAACAGCGCCGCCCAGACCGAAGATTTGGGATGGAGTGGAATCCGAGTTCGGTCGACCGATGAACGAAACATCGGGATATTTGAGCGCGAGCGATTCTCCTGCTCCCGCCTGAAACCCTACGAAGCGTGGGAGCGTTTTTTTGCCGAAGCCATGCGGCTTTGGGCAATTTACCGTGAAATCGCGCAACCGATCGATGTCCAGCGGGTCGGACTGCGTTTCATCAACCAGATCGAATTACCACCGACGGATCGATTCGAATTGAGCGACTACCTCGGGACTGCGCCACGGGACCCCGTCGGGCTTATTCTGCCCTATACGAATTTCTTTCACCACGACACCCTCGCCGTCCCCGGTCACGGCTATGGCGTGAATTTCATCCAGACCATTCAGCCGGCCGCGACCGGCCGAGGTCCCATCCTCGTGCTCGATATCGATGTTTTCACCGCCGAGGCAATTCCAGTCGCTTCCATCGCCGCGAAGCTCGTGGAAATGCGGTGGTTGAAAAACAAGCTGTTTTTTGGCACAGTGACCCCGAGAACGTTGGAAATGCTGCGATGAAACTAAACCCATTCCTGGCCCTTGCGATCACCGGCTCAAGCGCCACGGCCGGCGCCAGCGATGCGGCGGATTACGTGGCCGAGCAAGCCCGGCGCAGCCGCGAGCAAGTGGAAAGCTCGTATACGTTCGGTTCCGGCATCGATCAGCTCCGCCGTGAGCTCTGCGCTGTTTGCGATGAGGCGGCAGAGCGGGGATGGGATGGCTACGGCGCAATCCCAGTCAGAACGGAGGCTTATCGGAACGCATATTTGTTGATCGAAGGACTTCCATTCGGAACCCCATTGCCGACGGCAGGAGTAGAACCCGATGGTCATGTGACGCTCGAATGGCACCGAGGCCCGCGTCGGACGCTTTCAGTGAGTATCAGTCCGGAAGGTGATCTGCATTTTGCGGCGTTGATCGGTCGCGAAAAGGATTACGGCACCCGGATGTTCGTCGGTGAAGTGCCGCAGCGTATTTACGAACTGATTCAGCGGGTCTGCGCCGAATGAGCGCGGTCGGCGAGGCCGATGCGGTGGGGCTCGACGAACGCCTTGCCCGCTTCATCTTTCAGCGCAGCCATGTCCACGCCGACGGCACGCCGAAGCCGAATTCGTTCATTCCCGATTCTCGATTGGAATTGTCGGTGATGCGGTGCCAACAGCTTGCTGAGTTTGAACTTTGGAAGGTAGGTCGTGCGATCGGTGCAGTCAGCAGTCGCACGCTGCACGCGCGCTCCGATGTCGTTACAGGCGTTTTCGTCGGGCAGAAGTTGCGGGTCCTTGCCGCGCCTGAGGCAGACAATGTAAATCACGCAAACGTCGTCGACTGGCCGCCTGATAAACCAACCCAGAAGTCGATCGCACAGGAGATCGCTGCAAAAGCTGGAAAAGTAGTCATGGCGCCGATGGGTTGATCTCGTGTCATGCCCAAACCCGGCGAACACAAGACAGTCCAAGCCCGCATCCTCGCCTACGCGCAGGAGATCGGGTGGACGTTGGTGTCGCGGGCGGAGGCGGAGCGGCGGCGGGGCTTCGATGCGGCGGCGAGCACGCCGGAGGGGCGGGCGCGACCGGCGACGCCGTATTTCGGCGACCTGCTCCACGCCAAAGTCCGGGAGTTTAATCCGAAATACCAGGAGGCCGAGGGCGCGCTGGTCGGGCGGCTCCTGCGCCTCACTTCGGATATCGCCGGCAACCGCGATTTTCTCACCTATCTGCGCAATCAGGGGAAATTTTTTGAATCTGGGGAAAACCGGGAGCTGGACCTGATGGTGATCGACTACGTCGATTTGGAGCGCGAGCCGTCCGAGCGACGCAACGTTTACGAGGTGACGGAGGAGTTCACTGTCCACAACGGCCGGCACGGCACCCGGGAGGATGTGGTCTTTCTCATCAACGGCATTCCCGTGCTCGTGATCGAGTGCAAGAACGCGAGCAAGGACGAGGCCATCGCCCTCGGCGTGGACCAGATCCGCCGCTACCACGACGAGACGCCCGAGGTGATGGTGCCGGAGATGATCTTCACCGCCACCGAGGCCATCGGTTTCTCCTACGGCGTGACGTGGAATACCGTCCGGCGAAATCTCTTCAACTGGAAGCACGAGCAGGTGGGCCAATTGGAGGCCAAGGTGAAGAGCTTTTGCTCCGTGTCGCAGGTGCTGCGTTTCTTGAAAGATTTCATCCTCTTCGTCGAAAAGGACGAGGAGCTGCAGAAAATCATCCTGTGCCAGCACCAAACCACGGGGGCGGACAAAGTGGTGGCACGGGCGCTCGATCCCCGGCTTACACGCGGCCTCGTCTGGCACACGCAGGGCAGCGGCAAAACCTACACGATGATCAAGGCGGCCGAGATGCTCTACCGCGCCCCGGAGGCGGAGAAGCCGACCGTGCTGTTGATGATCGACCGGAACGAGTTGGAGGACCAGATGCTGAAAAACCTGGCCTCCGTCGGGCTCGGCCACGTGGCGCACGCGCACAGCATCGCCGAACTCAACCGACTGCTCGACGGGAAGGGTCAGGATTATCGCGGCATCATCGTGACGATGATCCACAAGTTCCGCGACATGCCGGCCAACCTGAACACACGGGCGAATATTTTCGTGCTGATCGACGAAGCGCACCGCACGACGGGTGGCGACCTCGGGAACTTCCTCATGGCCGGTCTGCCCAACGCGACCTTCATCGGCTTCACCGGCACGCCGGTGGACAAGACCGCCTACGGCAAGGGCACCTTCAAGACCTTCGGTTGCGAGGACGACAAGGGTTACCTCCACAAATACTCCATCGCCGAAAGCATCGAGGACGGCACCACGCTGCCGCTCTACTACAATCTCGCGCCGAACGAAATGCTCGTGCCGCACGAGATCATGGAGAAGGAATTCCTCGCGCTGGCGGAGGCGCAGGGCATCGCCGACATCGAGGAGCTGAACAAAATCCTCGAGCGCGCGGTGAACCTGAAAAACTTCCTCAAGGGGAAGGAGCGCGTAAAGCAGGTGGCCCGTCTCGTCGCCGACCACTACCGCGGCAACGTCGAGCCGCTCGGCTACAAGGCGTTCCTCGTGGCCGTGGACCGCGAGGCGTGCGCGTTCTACAAGGAGGCGCTCGATGCCATCCTGCCGCCAGAGTATTCCGAGATCGTTTTCACGGGAAACAACAACGACCCGGTCCACCTGAAGAAGTGGCACATCGACGAGAAGCGGGAGCGGGCCATCCGGAAGGATTTCGCCAAGCTGAAGGAGTGGCCGAAAATTCTCATCGTCACCGAGAAGCTGCTCACCGGTTTCGACGCGCCGATCCTCTACGCGATGTATTTGGACAAGCCGATGCGCGACCACACGCTGCTCCAGGCCATCGCGCGAGTGAACCGGCCCTACGAAAACGAGGCGGCGGAGATGGTGAAGCCGCACGGCTTCGTTTTGGATTTCGTAGGCATCTTCGACAAATTGGAGAAGGCTCTCGCCTTCGACAGCGACGAGATCAACGCCATCGTCAAAGACATCGGCCTGCTGAAGCAGCTCTTCAAGGCGAAGATGGAGTCAAAGGTCCCGCCCTACCTCGCGTTAATCACTCAGGGATTTAACGACAAGGACGTGGACAACCTAATCGAGCACTTCCGCGACAAGGAGCGACGCAAGGAATTCTTCCGCGAATTCAAAGAGATCGAGATGCTCTACGAAATCATCTCGCCCGATGCGTTCTTACGCCCATTCATCGAAAACTACGCGACGCTCTCCGGCATCTACGAGGTCGTGCGCAACGCCTACGCCAAGCGCGTCTACGTCGACCGGGCGTTTCAGAAGAAGACGAACGAACTGGTGCAGCGGCACGTCGGCGCCGTGATGGAGAGCAGCCCGTCGGACTTCATCACCATCGATCGAGACGCGATCGCCGCCATCAAGGAGCAGAAGAATGGCGGTGCCGTCAGAGTCATCAATCTGGTGAAAAGCATCCAGAAAGCAGCCGAGGAAAACAGCGATGATCCCTTTCTCATCGCACTGGCCGATCGCGCCGCCGCCGTGCGGGACAGTTTCGAGGATCGGCAAACGACGACGGCGGGAGCGCTCGACGATCTTTTGCAAGCCATCGAGAAAAACCTGGAGCGAAAACGGTGGCAGGCGGAAAAGGGCCTCGACGATCTCACCAGCTTCGTCTTCTCGCGCCTGACGGAAGCCGGGATTGTACATCCCGATCTCGTCAGCAAGAACGTCAGCCGCTGGTTTACCGATTACCCCAACTGGCGTCGCAGCGAGTTCGAGCTGCGGGAGCTGCGGAAGAAGGTGACTTTCGCGGTCTTCGCCGAGGAGGATGACATGAACAAGGTGGCCGCCGTCGTTGAAGGACTCTTCGCGGTTTTGCAACGCTCCTACCGCGAATGAAATGCTGGCGTGACAAGGAGGAGTTCAAGAGCCGGGTCTTGGAATGGGCCGGGAGGCTCGACGTCAAAGCGAGCGCACTCTACATCCGCCCGATGCGTCGCAAATGGGCGTCGTGCTCAACCGCCGGGACCCTCAGTTTCAACGCCGAATTGATCGATCTGGACCGCGAACTCGGCGAGTACGTGATCGTCCACGAGCTGCTCCATTTCACCGTGCCGAATCATGGCAAGCTCTTCAAGAGCCTGATGCGCGCCCATCTCGGCGACTATGAACACATCGAGAAACGCCTCCGCATCGTGGCAATTAATCCGATCGGTCAACCGTAACGCACGCCGGAGCAGCGCACCGCCTGCTCGATACTCCGGACGCGCACGTTGAGATTTTGCGGAATTCCGCACAATTGGCCAGCGAGTGGCGTGGAACAGGTACGAGAGCCGAAGACGTATTTGATTCGAAATTCGTGCCCGTGACCCGTCCGCTTATCTCGTCTCCCGCAACCGCACATTGCGCCACCGCACGGTATACGGGCCGGAGCCCTTCTTGATGCCGTGCACCTGGAAGCCGATGTAGCCCTCGGGATCGTCGGACTGGCGGAAGTCCGCCGTCGGCACGCCATTGACCCAGCTCTGATAGTGGTCGCCCTTCACCACGATGCGGAACTTGTTCCACTCGCCTTTCTTGAAGGCCGCCTTGGAGGCTTCCGTACGCATCGCCTGGGTATTCGTCACGTCGGTCCACCAAACGGCCCGGCGCGCCTCGTCGTAGAAATCGCCCGCGGTGCCGTTGACCGCGATCTCGCATTGCGGGCCGTACATCCGGCCAACCGGCAGCGCCTTGCCGCTCTTGGTGCCGGACGGCGCAGCCTGGCCCGCCTTGGCGACGTGGCTTCGCACTTGCACGCCAGAATTGAGCTGATCGTCGACCTTCACCTCGAACTCGAGTTCGATGTCCTTGTAGGGTCCCTTGATCAGGAAGCTGTTCGGACTGCCGTCGACGGTCGTGCCGATGAGCACGCCGTTTTCGACTTTGTACGAGGCGGTGCCGCTGACGATCTTGGCGTCGCCGAGACCATCCTTGAACAGATCCTGCCAGCCGCCGCCGGATTTCTTTTCGGCGGCCTGAAGTGAAAAGGTCGCGAGCACGAGGCCCGCCACCGCGGAAACGAGGAACGATCGGGTGTTGTTCATAAGAGCAGAGTTGAAGCGTGGAAAACGTGCCACGGTGGGCCGGCTCACGCCATCCACGCCCGCGACCGGCTGAGCTTGGAGGCAAGGAGCTGGCGGGCAATCGAAACGTCGGCCTCCACCTGGAAATCGAACATGCCCACGAGCGCGAAGTCGGCACCGTTCTCAAACGCGTAACGAAATCCGTCGCGCACCGAAATCGCCCCGGCCGCGAGCACCTTGTAAGCAATCCACGGACGCTGCACGCCCGCCATGAACGCCACTGTCTCGGCGGCATCCATGCACCAGTAGTTGTCGACCTTGTAGTTGTCGATGACCTCGGCGTTCTGGTCCGGCCGGCGCTTCGACCAATAATTGTCCTGGTGCAGCGTCTTCACGTAGTAATCGACGGCGATCCTCGCCTTTTCCACTGCCATGGGCGTGCGCAGGGCATGCCCTGCCACGCCGGCGATCAGGCCGTGGTCCCGGATGATCTCGACCACTTCGCCGACGCGCCCCACGGCGCCCTCGCGAATCCATTTGTCGCCCAGGTTGCCCAGCAGGAACGCCCCCACCGCCCCGGCATCGGCCGCCATCCGAATCGACGTCTTCAGGTCGGCGGGCGACGGATTCACCTGCGCGATGTACTGGATCTTTCCACCCTGCTTCACGTATTCGCGATACAGCCGGTCGACCCGCGCATCGGACGACGACGCGACCATGGTGTTGATCCCGCACTGTTCGGACCGCGCCCAGGTCTCGAAGATCTTTTCCTCGGTGAAGTAGTGTTTCAACAGCGTGGAAACGTAGGTGAGGTCGCGGCTGTGCGCATAGCCGCTGATCAGGTTGCCGCCGCAGATCAGCCGGCTGATCTCAACCGCGCCAATCTTGCCTCCCGGCATTTTCCCGGCCGACGCCGGCGGCAGGGTCCCGCCTTTGCGCGGCGGCGGAGTCTGCGCCAGCAGCGTCGATTCCTCGAGACTCATGACGAACGGCGCCGCCAGAGCGGTGGACAACGACTTCTTCAGGAAGCCCCGACGCGACACTTTGGGCGGACGAGGGGTTGACGCGGCGGCATGGGAGGAATTGAGGGAGCGCATGACAGGGACGATTTGACTCGCGAAAGAAACGGAAGGGCGACGGCGGCTGTTCTCCGGGGTCAACGTACGCGATGCGGCCGACCCGGTCGCCGCACTTCTTGTCCAACCCGCTGCAGGCATTGCCCGGCGGGGGGCCCGGGCTCCAGCGGAGACCGGCAGCCACGGCTTGTCGAGGCGGGGTCGTGCTGGCTTATTAGGGAATCCTTTTCCCCATGCCGCCGCAGCCTCTTGCCCTCATTGCCTGCGCCGCCACCCTGCTGGCCGGCGCGCCGCTTTCGCACGCGGCCGGCGCTTCGCCGCCGCTAACCGTCCGCCCCCCGCGGCCGATGTTTCCCCCGACGGTCGATTTGTCCGGCGACGTCTCGCGGCACGTGATCGTGGCGCAGGGAACGGCGGAGGTTTATCAGGGCCACCCGACCACCGTGCTGCTGCCCGACGGCCGCACGATGTTCTGCGTGTGGACGATTGGGCACGGCGGGCCGTGCGGACCCATGAAGCGCAGCGACGACGGTGGCCGGACGTGGAGCGAACTGCTTCCGGTGCCAGCGAACTGGTCGACCACGAGGAATTGCCCCGCGATCTATCGCCTCAGCGATCCACAGGGGAACGCGCGACTGGTGGTGTTTGCCGGCACGGGTTCCGGCGGCGACATGCATCAGTCGCATTCGGTTGACGACGGCAAGACGTGGACGCCGATGCAGGGCAACGGCCTCGTGGCCGTGATGCCCTTTTGCACCATTGCGCCGATCGAGGGCGGAAAGAAACTGCTCGGCCTGACCAACATTCGCCGCCCCGGAGAAACAAAGGAGAGCCGCTCCAATGTGCTCGCGCAAAGCGTCTCGACCGACGGCGGGCTGACGTGGGTGCCGTGGCGCGTCATCTTGGATCTGCCGGGCCTGAAACCCTGCGAGCCCTGGGTCGTGCGCTCGCCCGACGGCCGGCAACTGCTCTGCCTCATCCGGGAGAACGAGAAACGCGTGGCGCTCTCCATGACGAGCGACGACGAGGGCCGCACGTGGTCACCCTCAAAGCCGCTGCCGCCCGGACTTTTTGGCGACCGCCACGTGGCGCGCTACGCGCCGGACGGCCGGCTCGTCGTGTGCTTTCGCGACACCGGCGGCGCCCACGGCAGTCCGACGTCGACCCACTTCATGGCCTGGGTCGGGCGGTACGAGGACATCGTGAGTGGTCGCGACGGGCAGTATCGGGTGAAGCTGCTCCACAGCTACAAGGGCGGCGACAACGGCTACCCCGGCGTGGAGCTGCTGCCCGACGGCACGTTCGCCGCGACGACCTATATCAAGTATCGCGCCGGGCCGGAGAAGAATTCGGTGGTGAGCGTGCGTTTCCGGCTGGCGGAGACGGACCAGCTGGCGGCGGCGCAACCTTGACGCGGCCCGGCGAGTCCCCTCGTCGATGGGCTCCCGAGAAAACCAGTATTACGTGGTCGGAACGACCGGGGGGCCGGCACGATATATCGAGGAGGCCGGGCCGCCCGCGATGGCACCCGGTTTTTCGCTCAACCAACCACCCCCATGAACGTCGTGAGGGCAACTCGTCTTGCTTCGCGTCTCCGCCCGCTTTGCCGTCCCACCTATCCTTCGGCGCGTGGCAACCGCGAACCGGCATGGTTCCCCCAGGAGACCGGCACTCGGGGATTGGCGCGCCCGCCCCACCGCGCTTCTGTGCCGGAACGTTTCCCGTCCCCGCCGCCATGAATCCGCTGTCCCCCAATCGCGCGCTCGCCAAACTGCGCGCCAACGAACTGGTGAAGCTCTACGTCACCGGCAACTTCGCCTCGCCGCGCCACATCGACTTTATCGGCCGCACCGGCGTCTTCGACGCCATCTGGCTTGATCTCGAACACTTCGATCTGCCGACGCAGGAGGTGGCGGATCCACATCCGGCCCGGCGGGCTGCGACCGCCTGAGTCGACATCGTCGGACCGCGATCCGGAATGCTCGATCCGAGGAGCCTGCTTGCAGGCGATTCACGGTCCACCAAGGGTCCATGTTTCCCATCGCCTGCCACCACGCTCCTACCTCCAACCCAAATCAATGGACACACTCACTTCTGATGTCGCGGTGATCGGTGGCGGAGTCGGCGGGTGCGCCGCGGCGCTCGCGCTGGCGGAATCAGGGCGACGCGTGGTGATGACCGACGAGAACCCCTGGATTGGCGGCCAACTCACCTCGCAGGCGGTGCCCCCGGATGAGCACGGCTGGATCGAGCGCTTCGGCTGCACCCGCAGCTATCGCCGTTTCCGCGAACTCGTGCGGGCGTATTACCGAACCCATTACCCGCTGCTGCCGGCGCATCGCGACAACCCGCGCCTTAATCCCGGCAACGGCTGGGTGTCTCCCCTGTGCCACGAGCCGCGGGTCGCGCTGGCGGTGCTCGAGGCGATGCTCGCGCCCCACGGGTCGAGCGGCCGGCTGCGCATCTTGCGCCAGCACCGCCTGATCGCGGCGCGCGCCGACGGCGTGGATCGGATTGGCGCGGTGGTGGTGCGCGACCTCACGAACGGCGGCGACGTGGAGCTACGGGCGCGATTCTTTGTCGATGCGACCGAGAACGGCGACCTGCTTCCGCTCGCCGGGATCGAGCACGTCACGGGCGCCGAGTCGCGCGCGGAAACCGGCGAGGCCAGCGCGCCGGAACAGGCGGCGCCGGCCAATGTGCAGGCGTTTTCCGTTTGCTTCGTACTCGAGGAAAGGGCCGGCGAAAATCATGCGATTCCGCGGCCCGAACGCTACGAATTCTGGCAATCCTACGTGCCCAGGCTGACCCCGCCCTGGCCGGGACCGCTGCTGGGCTGGGCGGGATTGAATCCGCGCACGATGCAGACGATGCGTTACAACTTCGACCCGCACCGCGAGAAACCGGGCTTGTTTGCCGGACTGTGGGCGTTCCGGCGCATCATCGATCGCGCCCAGTTCGAGCCCGGCGCTTATGCGAGCGACGTCTGCCTCGTGAACTGGCCGATGATCGACTACCTCGAGGGCGACTTGCTGACCTGCGACGAAGCGACGCGGGCCGCCCGGCTCGCCGATGCGAAGCAGCTCAGCCTCTCGATGGTGCACTGGTTGCAGACCGAGGCGCCGCGGCCGGATGGCGGCGCGGGCTGGCCGGGGCTGCGCCTGCGCGGCGATCTCCTCGGAACGAAGGACGGCCTCGCGATGGCGCCCTACATTCGCGAGTCGCGCCGGATCCGCGCCGTGAAGACAATCGTCGAGCGCGAGGTATCGGCGGCGTTTCGTCCGGGCGAGACCCTGGCCGAGCGTTATGAGGATTCGGTTGGCATCGGTTACTATCGCATCGACCTGCATCCCTCGACCGGCGGCGACAACTACATCGACGTGCCCTCGCTGCCCTTCCGCATTCCGCTCGGCGCGCTGGTGCCGGTGCGCTTCGAAAATGTGCTGCCCGCGGCCAAGAACATCGGCACGACGCACATTACGAACGGCTGTTACCGGTTGCACCCGGTCGAGTGGAACATCGGCGAGGCGGCGGGTGCGCTGTGCGCCCACTGCCTGGAACACGGGACGACGCCCCGCACCGTCCACGCGAACCGGAGGCGCCTCGCGGCGTTTCAGGCGCGGCTCGCGGCCCGCGGCGTGGAGTTGGCGTGGCCGGAAAACCTCAACCTCGATGACGGCGATCCCCATGCGCACGCGCGGTAGGAGTTTGCCGGTCATGCGGCGAAAACCAGGGGCGGTTTCAAGCCCGGGATCTCCGTGGTCGCCATGAAACAAGACCCATGACCGCCCTTGATTACACCGTCATCCTCGCGTACTTCGCCGCGACCACGGCGATTGCCCTCGCGCTCGCGGGGAAGCAGGAATCGCTCAAGGACTTTTTTCTCGGCAACCGCAACGTGCCCTGGTGGCTCGCGGCGTTTTCGGGCATCGCGACCATTGTGAGCGGCGCCTCGTATCTCGGCGGGCCGGGTGTCGCCTACAAGGGCGATTACACGCTGCTGCAATACCGTCTCGCGCTGCCGATCTCGATCTTCGTGCTCTGCTTCGTACTGCTGCCGTTTTTCTACCGGCTGCACGTCTATTCGATTTATGAATACCTCGGACGGCGCTTCGACTCGCGCGTCCGGCTCGCGGCGAGCGGGCTCTTCGTGCTGCTGAAGACCGCGTATCTCGCGATTGTCATCTACACGCCGGCACTCGTGCTGGCGCAGGTGACCGGGATTTCCGTGCTGGCCATCGTGCTGTCAACCGGACTCGTGACCACGGCCTACACGCTGATCGGCGGATTGCGCGCGGTGGTGTGGACCGATGCGTTGCAGCTCCTCGTCCTCGCCGGGGGGCTGGTCGTGACGGTCTACATGGTGACGCGCGGAGTCGACGGCGGATTTGCGGGGGTGTGGGACCACGCGAAGGCGGCGGACAAATTGCGCTACTTCAATTTCAGAATTGCGGTGGCGGAGCCGTACTCGCTGCTCGGCTGCGTGCTGGGCGGCACGTTCCTGATGATCGCGCAATTCGGGGCCGACCAGACGGAGGTGCAGCGCTTCCTCAGCACCTCGTCGCTGCAGCGCGCGGGGTATGCGCTGGGTTCGTCGATGATCGTGGCGGCGGCACTCGGCTTCCTGTTGTTTTTCATCGGCACGGCGCTGTTCGTCTTTTACGCGCAGCACCCGGAGAAGAACGGGATTGGCTTCGATTCGAACCGCATCTTTGCCAAGTTCATCGCCGAGGAAATGCCCTCCGGTTTGACGGGCCTGATGGTGGGCGCCGTCCTCGCCGCCTCGATGTCGACGGTGAGTTCCGTGCTCAATTCGCTCGCGACCGTGACCGTCTCGGACCTCTACCCGCGGGCCGGGCGACCGGAGGCCACGGTGAAACTTGCGCGGATCGTGACCTGCGTTTTCGGCCTCGTGGGCACCGCGGCGGCGTGTTTCGGCGCGGCCTTTGGCAACGTCCTCGAGGCTTCGATGACGATCAGCAATTTCTTTGGCGGAAGCCTGGTGGGCGTCTTCCTGCTCGGCATGTTGATTCCGCGTGCGAACGCGACCGGCGCGCTCGCCGGCCTGGTGGGCGGTGTTGCCGTCGTCCTGGCAGTGTCCGCGCTGACGCCGATGGCGGGCATGTGGTTCGGTGCGGTGTCGGCGCTGTCGGCCTTTGGCCTCGGCTACGGGGCGAGCCTGTTCTCGGCCGCGCCCCCGCCCGAGTGCAGCGCCCTCGTGGTGGGCGGCCGTCCTTGCTCCCTGCCTAAATCGTCACCATGACCGGACGCGGCGACGCCGGCCCGCCGCCGGGCGAAACCGAAAAACCATCGACCCTTCCGCATGAACCCCACCGCATCCGACCTCACCACCCTCGGCGCGCTCTATCGCCGGGATCTGCTCGACAATGTGATTCCGTTCTGGCTCCGGCACGGCCTCGACCGCGAACACGGCGGGCTGCTGACCGGGCTCGATCGCGATGGGACGGTCATCGAGACCGACAAGGCCGTCTGGGTGCAAGGCCGGGCGGCATGGACGTTCGCGACGCTGCACCTCACGGTCGAACCGCGGCCCGAGTGGCTCGAAGCCTCGCAGCACTGCCTTGATTTCATCCGCACCCACGCGCGCGGCCCCGGGGGCAAACTGTACTTCACCGTGACGCGCGACGGCCGGCCGCTGCGGATGCGCCGCTACGTGTTCAGCGAATCGTTTGCGGCGATCGGCAGCGCGGCGTGCGCCCGGGCGTCCGGCGATCCGCGGCTGGCCGCCGAAGCGCAGGCGTTCTGGTCGGTGTATCTGCACCACAGCTTCACGCCCGGCGTCATGCCGCCGAAAACGGATCCCGAGACGCGTCCCATGCGCGGCCTGGCACCGCTCATGATCACGATCGCCACGGCGCAGGAGTTGCGGACAAACCTGGGTGAGATCGAGGCCGGCGGGCGTGAAGCTGTGGTGCA
>JBIJCX010000240.1:0-12834 GCA_044344465.1 Opitutaceae bacterium | reverse complement strand
GGCGGAAACCGTAGCCGAGCACGGTCGCGCGCCGGCCATCGGCCGAGATCCGGAGGATGCTGCCATTGTGCTTGCCGAGCGTCGTCGACTGCTGCCCGCCCTTCGCGATGACGAATTCGCCGCCGGGGGCGAGCCGGAGCGAGGCGGGGAACTCGCGCATGTCGGCCGTCTGGGCGAAGGCATTGGAAAACAACTCGTGCACATCGGCCTCGCCGTCGCCGTTCGTGTCGCGCAGGCGCCAAATGCCGTTGCGATCGAAGGCGTAAATTTGTTCGTCCCGGATCGCGACGGTCATCGGTTCGTGCAGCCCGGAGGCGAAACGGCGCCAGCGCACCGTGCCGGCGGGATCGCCCAGGCCGCGAATCAACCACACGTCGCCATCCAGCGTCACGCCAACGCCGGTGCCGTCCTTGAGAAACTGGATGTCGCCCATCCGCACGTCGCGCCGCCAAGGGTTGTCGAGCGGCAGCGCAATTTCGTCCACCACGTAGGCGTCCTTTGCCGTCGAGAGCCGGTACTGGGTGACCACCTCCTGCGGCCAGCGGGGCGCGGCGGGCTCGGTGGGCAGGCTGCGGGGCGCGACAATTGGGGCTGCGGCGCCGTCGGTGTGTGCGACGCAAAACTCCACCGGCCCGGGGTGCGCCGGCACGTTGACGATCCAGACGGATTTTTCCTCCCCGATCTGCGCCACGTTTTGACCGGCGGTCAGTCCGAGCGAGACCGCGGTGTCCTTCGCCTTCAGGCCGAGCACGAGGCGCAGCGGCTGTGCCGACGGGCCGACGTGGAGATGGCGTTCGACGACGGGCTGGCCGGCGGCTTCCGACCGCGTGATCCATTCGCGAATCTTGGCGCCCCCGGCCGTGTATTCGAGAATCACGCCACCGCGCACGAGCCGCAGGGCGGTGAGCCGGCCCATCTCCTCGGACAACGGACCGCGGCCGACCTCCTCGGGGCTGGGCGCGGGCTCGCGTGGATCCTCGAGCGTGAGTTGCGGGCTGGTTTGCCAGCCGGGATAGATGCCGTTGGTCAGCCAGACTTTTCCGTCCATCTCGGGCGCGGGGAACTGTCCGCCGGGCGACTTGCGGGACGGGTCGTGGTACGAGCCGGGAGCGAGGGCCTTGTCGGTGACGCCCTTGCCGCGCCAGATGCCGGCGACGCGCAGCAGGTCGGTGTCGAAGGTGACCCAGCAGTCGTGCCCGAGATTAAGGACGAGCCCGCGGGGCGTGAGGTTGTTGGTCGGCAGGCCGGGCCCGGCGTTGCGCGCATCCAGCACGGTGGAGAAGAACGGAAAATCCGGCTCGACCCACCCCGCCCAAGGGGTCTGGACGGACGGCCGCGGTTTTTTGGGTGCCGCGGCCGCGTGCAGCGAGGAAAACCCGGCACTGGCGGCCAGGAGGGCCGTGCCAAGGCGCCACGCCGCGGTGGTGGGCCGCGGGAAAAAACGGAGAGGAAATTCGTTCATAATTAAGTGGCAGGGCCGGGTAGGGGGCGTCGCGGGGAAGCGGTGCACAGTCTCGGGGGCCGCTCATGTAGTTCGCGCGGAGGGGCGTGGCCAGAAATAAGATGTGGGTTGGGCGGCGCCTGCAGGGCAGCGCCAACGGCGATCTGCCGATCTTTCTCGTTCCTCTTTATCTTTCTCTTTCGTCAGGGTTCGGCACGGTAGAGGAAGATTAAGAGAAAGAGGAAAGAGAAAGACTACGAGGAACGAGAACGACTTTGACCCTGCCCTGGTGGATCCGCCGCCTTGCAGACTCGGTGGTCGCAGCCGGGCCCGGTCTCACTATTTTCCCGCCATGAACGCTCCCCCGAACCTCGAGGACATCCGCCAGGCCCACGCGCGCATCCAGCCCTACGTGCGACGCACGCCCGTGCTTACGAGCGCCCTGCTCGATCGCGAGACGGGTGCGCAGGTGTTTTTCAAATGCGAGAATTTCCAGAAGGCGGGGGCCTTCAAGTCGCGCGGCGCCTGCAACGCCGTGTTCCTCCTGGCGGAAGCGGAGGCGCGGCGCGGCGTCGCCACGCATTCGTCGGGCAATCACGCGGCGGCCCTGGCTCGCGCCGCGGCGCTGCGCGGCATCAGTGCGCACATCGTCATGCCGAAGAACTCGCCGTTGCCCAAGCAGCGTGCCGTCGCCGGTTACGGCGGTCGCATCGTGCTCTGCGAACCGACGCTCGCCGCCCGCGAGCAGGCCTGCGCGGCGATCATGGCGGAGACGGGCGCCACCTTGATCCACCCGTACGATGACGACCGGGTGATCGCGGGAGCGGCCACCGCGGCGCTCGAATTGCTCGAAGAGGTTCCGGCGCTCGATGTTGTCATCGCGCCGGTCGGCGGCGGCGGCCTCCTGAGCGGGACGTCGATCGCGGTCAAGCGCCTGTGGCCCGGGGTGCGCGTCTACGGGGCGGAGCCGGCGCAGGCCGACGATGCCGCCGAATCGCTGCGCGCCGGCCACGTCGTGAGCAAACCGGCCCACACCATCGCGGACGGGCTCCGCACGATGCTCAGCGAGCGCACCTATGCGATCATCCGGCAAAACGTCGACGGCATCCACACCACCAGCGAAGAGGGCATCGTGGGCGCGACGCGGCGGCTCTGGGAGATCATGAAGATCGTGGTCGAGCCGAGCGGGGCGGTGGGGTTTGCCGTGGTGCGCGAGCACGCGGCGGAATTTGCCGGCCGACGCGTCGGCGTGATCCTGAGCGGTGGCAACGTCGACCTCGACCGGCTGCCGTGGGTGGTGGCGTGAGGGTGACCGGATCGGTGCGCCAGAGCTGCGCGGCCTGATGTGGCAATTAGGGTCCGCCGAGTGGCGGCCACCGCAGACGCCCCCTAAGCCGGATCCATTCAGTAGACCCTCCATTCACGAATGAGCGGTCGGTCACCAAATGGTGTCGGGCTGGCGCTTGTCGCCACGCCGCATTCTTCAGTCGAAAAACGGCGCGTCGGCGAGCGACGGCCCTACACTCTATTGCATCGTTACCGCTGAGCATTGTGCGCCGCGGCGCACAATTGGGCCAATATGGGTGTCAAAACGGGTTAGGCTGATGACAGTGGCGTTGGCATTCCTACCCCAAATTGCATCCTCGGCAATGAATGCCTCGAGTTGACGTCTGAGAACGCGCAGGTAGGGGTTGCCCCAGACTGACCCCTGGCGGTACTCGAGTTTGCCGCACTCGATGCCCTTGATGATGAATTCTTGCGACACGCCATACTCAGCCTGTGCCGTCACGTCGCTGAGCGTTGTGCCCTTCCGAGTCCACTCGCCATATTCAGCCATGTTGCCCCCCGCTTCTTGCGTCCCGCATGTCGCTGACCTTACTCGTACGCCTTCATGCCGGCCTTCATGGCCCCCTCGACCGTGCCATCAACCAGCTCGAATCCGGGAAACCAGGTCTCCTCGGGATCGTAATGCTCCGAACCGTATTTGAAGATCGCGAAGTCCGCCCACCTAATCGATGTTCAGGTCATAGGCCTCGATCAAGGCGATGCCGGTGGTCTCTCCGACTCCTCGGACGACCACGGTGTACGGCCCGGGTGCTAGCACGATGAGCACGGCCGCATCGCGGCTTCCCGGCGTCCACACGAAGGCCCCGATCCGGGCCGCGGCCGCGGCAATGGCGGTCGCTCTCGCCGGGTCGTCGCCCCAATTGTCATTCGCGCCAATCAGCCGGCTGTTGCGGTCGTACACTTCGACCATCGGATCCGCGAGCACGTCCGCCACCTCGAATGCTGCGAGGGCCGGACCACCGGCACGGATCAGGAAGCTCTTGGGCGCGCTGCCGGAGACGTACAGACCGGCGACTTCCACGCCACTGCCGGTGCCGACATAGCCGCGCACCGAGAGGTTGGTCAGCTTGGGGTTTTCGATTGGCAGCGCGGAGGCGAAGAGCCCGCGCATTTTTGTCAGCACCTGCCCCGCCTTGTCGGGCGGCGCCTGATACGTGCCCTGGATCGGGCTGACGGTCACCGTGCTGCCGTCCGCGATTGCGTTCCCTTCGCTGTAGGGGTTGCGGTCAGCCGGAGTCCCCGCCGTGCTCACTTGGGTAAAGACAAAACGGTACGAGTCGGCGGTGCGCCGGTTGTCCAGAGGGGGCAGGTTGACGTTGAGTCCGATGCCAAGCGGCAGGGCAATCCTGCCTCCATCCTGCGCGGCGGCGACCACGCGCAGCGTCAGTTCGCCGATGAGCGACACCGTCGTCGGGTCAGCGTTTGCGCCGCTCACCGCGATGGCGGGGATACCGCGGTTGAGCGCGGAAATGGCAGCGCCGACCGTGCCGGAATGTGGTATCACGGTGCCGAGATTGTTGCCGGTGTTCGGTCCGGCAACCAGGAGGTCGGGCGCGGCGTTCCACTTGGCCCGGGCCAGCACCTCGATGCCGTAGACCGCGGCGGCAACGGGAGTGCTGTCGATGTAATACTGATCTGTGCCGAGGGTGGTCGGTCCGATTCCGGGTGCGCCCGCGGCGATCGTACCGCCCGGGGATCGAGTCGCGGTCGGCGGAATTCCCGACACCGCTCCGAAGACCGCCGACACCCCGCTTTGATCGCGGTAGGGCGCGCTCAGGATCACCTCGTGACCGGCGGCCTTGAGGGCGGTAAACAGCGCCTGGGAGCCGCGGCTTTCGAAGCCGTCGTCGTTGGTCAGCACGATGCGCATGGCCAGGGCCGAAACCGTACCGGTGCCGACTACGACCAGGAGCATCGCGCTTCTCAACACTTGCCGACCCGATCCGGCCGGAAATGGTAACTTCATTTCTTCAGAGTGTGGGCGCAATGCGCCGAAGGGCAAACGAAACGCCGGTCCCGGCGGCACCCCTGCCCGGACTCCTGGGACGCCGGGCCTCGCTTTCCCGTAACGGCACGTCGTCGGCACCGTCACAGCCCGGGTGAATCTTCGGCCCGAATTTCTGCGTTGCGGTTCGCTTCGCCCCCATGCGCCTTCGCGGCTTTGATCCCCCACCACCATGACTGAAAAGGGAATCCTGCCCAATGTGGCCGTGCAGGCCGAGAACCTGCACAAGAGCTATGTCCTCGGCGCGACGGCCATCGGCGCCTTGCGCGGCGTCGACCTGACCGTGCAACGCGGCGAGTTCGTCGCCTTGATGGGACCTTCCGGCTGCGGAAAGACCACCCTGCTCAATCTCATCGGCGCCACGGATCTGCCATCGCGCGGCCGGTTGCGGGTTGACGGGGTCGATCTGGCCGGCCTCTCCGACGACCAGCTCGCCGACCTGCGGCGCGATCGCATCGGGATCGTCTTCCAGTTCTACAATCTGATTCCGACGCTCACGGCGCGGGAAAACGTCGAGATCCCGATGCAGTTCAAAGGGACGGCCGGCCCGGAGCGACGGCGCCGGGCGTTGTCCCTGCTGGAGCGCGTCGGACTCAAGGATCGCGCCGAGCACAAGCCGGCCGAGCTTTCCGGCGGCGAACAGCAGCGCGTGTCGATCGCGCGATCCCTGGCCAACCAACCGGCTCTTGTCCTCCTCGATGAGCCGACCGGTGACCTCGACAGCGCCACCGGCAAGGACATCATCGCGCTGCTCCGTGACCTCAACGCGCGCGAGCGCGTCACCCTCGTCATCGCCACGCATGACGCCTCGATCGCGGAACAGAGTTCGCGGATCGTCAAGTTGCGCGATGGGCGGATTGAGAGCGACACCTGGATCGCATGAAGGCCTGGCTGCACTATGTGGTGCGTAACCTGGGCCGCCGGCGAACCCGCACCCTCCTCGGGATTCTGGGCATCTTCCTGACCCTGGCCCTGCTCACGGCCATCCAGATCGGCCTCGACTCGGTTTCAAATTCCTACACCGACCTCGCCGCGCTGCAGGCCGGCAAAGCCGATCTCATCGTCACCGCCGAAGGTGGCAACCCCCTGCGACCGGAACCGTTTCCCCCGGCGGAGATCCGCCAGAAACTCGAGGCCAATTCGCGCGTGCGCGGAGTCACGCCGCGCCTGATCGGAGTCGTGCAGGTCGGATTCGGGTCCGTGACGCACTACGCGGTCCTGATCGGGCTCGACCCGGTCCGGGAGCGGGAACTCGACCTCTCCGGGCTGGCTCCGGAACCGGTCTTGCGCAACGGGACCAGCGCGCTCTCGCGGAGCCTGGCCAAGAAACTGAAAGCGGCGAAGGGTGCCGAGGTGACGGTCCGGTCCGCCACTTCGGGCGAGGAGATCGGTCTGCGACTCGAAACGATTCTCGAACGGCAGCTGCTCCTGCCGCAGGAGGTGAAGGACTACATCGTCGTCAATGAAACCGCGGCCCGATCCATCCTTGACGAGCCCGAGCGGGTTCACGTGCTGGCTGGCGCGTTGCGCGATCCCAAGGGTTATTATGATGCCCGCGATCTGCAGGCGAGCGTGCGGCAGCTCAAGCAGGCGGGCGCGGCCATCGCCGCCGAGGTGGGCGTCGGCTACGACATCCGGCTGCCGAAGGCGGCGGCGATCGCGACGTTCCAATACTTCACGTCGCCGATCCGGGCCTTCTTCGGCGTGTTCGCGCTCCTGGCGCTTTCGATCACCGCGCTGCTCATCTATTCGATCGTCTCCGTGGCGGTCGAGGAGCGGATTCGCGAGTACGCGATCCTCCGGACCTTGGGCGGAAAACGGCGCGACATCATTCGGCTGGTGCTCAGTGAATCATTTCTGCTCTGCCTCGCCGGGGTGGTCCCCGGGGTGCTGGCCGGCGTCGGATTGGCGCGCTTCGGCGTGAAGCTGGTCGAGCGGATCATGCGGGCGGAAGGTGACGTGATCGTGCTGCAGATATCGCCGGCCACGCTCTGGCTGGCGCTGGCCGCGGGCGTGTTTCTCTCCCTCGGCAGCGCGCTCCTCCCGGCGTTGCAGGCCGTCCGCTGGCGGATTGTCGACGCCCTCGATCCCTTTCGTCGCGGGCAGATCCCCGCTGATCCGCCGGCGGAGGATCGATTCATTCGTCCGCTGCTCTTTGTCGGCCTCGCCCTTTCGGCTTTGTCGGTCGTGGTTTTCTTCGTCCTGCCCACGGCTTTTCTTTCGGGCGATCCGTCGCTCATTGGCACCGTCGTCCTCTGTCTGCTGCTGACGATCCTGCTCGGTTTCACGCTGGTCGCGCTCGGCGCGCTGCCCTTCGTCGAGCGGGTCGTGATGGCCGTGATCGGAAGGGCCTTCGGTCCGGCCGCGGAACTGGCGGGCAGAAATCTTACCCGGCACCGGCGCCGCAACACGACGACGGCGCTCATGTTCATCCTCTCGGTTTCGTGGGTGATTTTCATTGCGAGCCTCGCGGCGCTCTTCAGCCGGACCTCGATGGCAATGGTGGAGCACTTCAACGGTGCCGACATCCGGATCCAGTCCGACGGTTCGGCCGCGGAGACGCTCAAGAGCGATCTGGCCCGGATCGAAGGCGTGGCGACGGTCTCCGAGGTGTCGTACCTGCGAGGCCGCACCCGGGGAGGCATCGCCTACGACGTGGTCATCAGCGACCTCGTCGGCATGAAACAACTCTGGGTCGTGCCGTTTGGCGTGGACGCGAATCTCCCGCAGGTGCTGTACCTCGATCGCATCCAATACGAGGAGGGCGGGCCGGATGCCCTGACGCAGCTCGCGGGCCGCCGTCCGGAACCGGGTTCGGTCAAGGCGGTGGCAGTCGCCGACCGCGGCGCGGTTGTGGTGGAAAGCGAAACCGAACGTCCGTCGCCGGCACCGGGCCCGAAGATCGAAATGGACGAGATCCCGCCGCTGATTCTCAGTCTGGCGGCGGCGCGCTTTCTCGATGTCCGGCGGGGAGACCTGGTGCGGTTGTCGTTCCGGCTCGGAGCGGTGCGCAAGGATCGGCGCTTCCGGATCGAGGCCGTGTGTGGGGCGATGCCGGGTTTTGACAATTTCCGTTCGCGCGTGGCCCATGCCGTCGGATCGGGCGTCCTCCTGCCGCTCGCCAGCTTTCAGGCCATGACGGTGGCGGCGCCGGCGGATGCGTTGCAGTCGCGGTTTTTCCTGAAAACCGCGCCGGGCGAGGCGGCGCAAAAAAGTGTGGCCCAGAAAATCCGCGACGACTTCGATGTCCGCTTCCGCTTCGGGGTGAAATCGACGGTCGAGCGAAAAAACGAGGCGCGAAAACTGTATTGGGTAACCCAGGTTCTGTTCGGGCTCCTGCTGGCGGTGGCGATCGTGATCGCGGTCTTTGCGCTCATCGCGTCGATGGCGACGGCTGCGATCGAGCGGCGCTGGGAAGTGGGCGTGCTCAAGGCCCTGGGGCTGCGGCGCGGCCAGCTCTTTCGGATGTTTCTCGGCGAGGCGGTCGTGTTGACCCTGGCGGCGGGCCTGGTGGGCGGCGCGATCGGTTTCAGCCTGGCCTACCTGTTCGTGCTCCAGGCCGCGGCGCTGATCGAAGTGCCAGTGGTTTTCACGATGCCGTACCTGACCTTCCTCGCGACGTTTGCGGTCAGCCTGCTGGCGGGAGCCCTGGCGGCCTACATCCCGACCCGCCGCCTGCTGCACCGGCCGGCGGCCGAGATTCTCCGGCTGGAGGGGTGAGTCGCAGACGCAATTTGCGGCCGCTGCCATCCGGGAGCGTCAGATCGCTTTGGTTCAGATCGTGTAGCACGCGGTCGATGATCTTACGCAGTTTCGGGGCATAGTTCACCGTGGGCACCAGATGCACCTCGATCTCCGTGCCGGCCCAACGCAGGACACCGGCGCTTTGGCTCAGCTCCCGGAAGTAGTCGTGATCGTCGCGGTAGTTGTTGTAGGCGGCTTTGGGGAGCGTGAAGCAACGGGGTCAGGTTACTAATCTTTCACTTGACACCAGCGGAAGCACGGCGTCGCGTTACTGCCATGGCGCGCAAACTGCGGCTCGAGTTTCCCGGTGCAAGTTACCACGTGATCAACCGGGGCAACCGCCGCGTCGGGCCGTTCGGCGAGGAGAGGACCCGCGACGCGTTCGTAGCCTGCCTGTTTGAAGCCTGCGCCCGATCAAAATGGGTGCTCCATGCCTATGTGGTCATGGGCAATCACTTCCATCTGGCCTTGGAGACGCCGGAGGGAAACCTGGCGACGGGAATGCAGTGGCTGCAGGCCACCTTTACCAATCGCTACAATCGCTTTCGCGGGGAGGCGGGACACGGGTCAATTTTCCAGGGACGATACAAGGCGTTAGTAGTGCAGGCGGGCGCACCGTTGGGCATGCTGTGCGACTACATCCACCTCAATCCGGTGCGGGCGGGAATTGTGCCGGTGGCGCGCCTGGGTGAATGGCGCTGGTCCAGCTACCGCTGGTTGTCGGCGAAAGCCGATCGGCCGCGGTGGCTGCGGGTTGAAACGGCCCTGACGGAGGCCGGCGGATTGGAAGATGGAAAGGCTGGGTGGGCCGCGTACGATCGCTATCTGGCGTGGCAGGCGGAGGACGGGCCCGTCGGCAAAGGGTCGGCTTATGTCTCGCTGAGCCAAGGCTGGGCTCTTGGAACCGAGCAATTCAGGGCGGCACTGGTCAAGGATTTCGATCTGGCGGCAACGGCCCGTGCATGGGAAGTCGACGGCGCGCAAGAAGTGCGGAGCGTACGCTGCGAAAAGCAGTTACGGGTGTGCTTGCGGGCAATCGGGCGGCAACCGGCGAAGATGGCGGACGAGCCCAAAGGCGCCGTCTGGAAGGTCGCCGTGGCCGCCCGGATGAAAAGAACCACCGACGCGTCCAATGGCTGGCTGGCGGAACGATTGAAAATGGGGAGCGCAACCCGCGTGAGCCAGGTCGTGGGTGACTTGGCGCGAAACCCAGATTCGCCCGCGGCGCAGATATACCAGCAGCTAAGTGAAATATTAGCAACCTGACCCCATTTGACCGGCGCTCAGAAGTTTTGGCCGGCAAAGTCGAAGTCGGACGGTGAGGCGAAACAGATGAAGCGGAAGGATCCTGTCGTTCCGTGGGCGCCGACCGACCTCATTGGCCCGAGCTCAGATCGCGACAAGCTCATCTTAATCGCTAAAGCAGCGAGACCGCCGTCGTGATGAGCTGCGCGGCCGTGTCCGGCTCGGCGCCGCCACCCCGGACCGGCATGGTCTCGTAACCGCCGCGAGAAAAACACTCCGCGAGTGGGACATAGCCGCACGAACCCTGCGCGAGGCTGGCGACGATCGTCTCGCCAAAGGGTGAGCGCTGGCGGATGCGGATGCCGATCTCGGCAAAGGGCTCGCCGGGAAGGGAGAGGATCGCGGCCGCCGTGCCGAATTTCAGGCAGGTCGTATCGAACCGCCGGATCTTTCCGGCTTCGTTCGCCGCGAAGGCCAGGAGTTCCGTGGCGAAACACCTCCGCACGGCGCCGCTGCCCGTGGCCAGCTCCTCACTGGTCATACGCCCCCCATCCACCGCTGCCGTTTCCGCCAGCACGGACTTTGCGGCGGCGATCTCTTCCTCCGCGATGGTTCGGGCGCGGATGCGAAGCTCCGCCCGGGTGACCCCGAGGGGCGCCGGCTCGATCCGGCCCGCCGCGCGCATGACCCCGGCCACAATGCCGGCATAACCTTCGCCGATGCGGACGGCCTCGGCGTACGAGCTCTGGTTTTCCGCGGTGGAAACGTCGAAGTGGTTCACATTTCCGGCCGGAGCGATTAGCGTCAGCACGTGGACTTCGTAACCGACCTGCCGCCGCAAGGCCGCCTCCATGCGGCCCGGCCAGTCGGCGGAAACCCAGTTGCCATCAACCGTGTCCGTGTGATTGCAGAGGTTCGCCACCACGGCCAGCGTCCGGCCGCACCGGTCGACCCGGAGAACGCTGACGCGGCGATCCACCTCACCGTCGGGCCGGACAATGTCGGGATTCAACTTGCCCGGATTAGTCACCACCCGACCGGTCTTCATCTCGAAGCGACGGCAGAACGCGAAAGGATTTTGGTCGGCGTGCCCTGCATGAAGCTCGGCGGGCGCAAGGTCGGCCTGAGCCCGCTTGACAGCCGTTCCGCAACAGACGGCCACGCGCTCGACAAAACCCTGATCGGGCGCCACGTCGAAAAGGTCCGCGGTATAGGGCGCGGTGTGGGTATGGGTCGCCGAGATGATCAGGTTGGAGCGAAAATCGATCTCCTGCCTTTCCAACTCCGCGCGGATCCGTTGGAGCAGTTCGCCGCCGACCAGGCAAACATCGAGGCTGAGCACCCCGCAAGTTGTCTGGCCGTCTGAGAAAAGGAGGGCTTTGACGTGCAGATCGTCCAGCGCCCCTTGGTTCGGACGCGGGACGAAATACCCCGCCAATGGTACGCCGACGGGCGGCGTGATGACCTCTCGCGCAAACCCTGCGAGGAATACATTCATAGTGGAATCGTCCTGGTTCTGAGACTGCGGACGACAGTGTCACAGCGCGGTCGGTCACGGCAAATCTTTGCGGGGCCCGCCGACGTCATGACGTCAATCGTGATCCGCGGCCTGCAATTCACGATGCACGTCATGGCCGCGTCCAACGGCCTCGGAATCTGGGGGAGGAATTTCATGCATAGGAATATTCCCAGGCCGGAGTGGTTCGACTCTGAAATCTTCCGGCATCGCCCCAGCTGAACTCATGACGCTCTATCTCGCCTGGAGGCACGCGTGACAGGGTAAGACAGCCGCGTGAGGCAACACGCATGGCCGCCACCATTTCAAAAACCTTCCGCCTCCCGCAGCCGTTGCACGCGCGGCTGGCGGCACGGGCGGCGGCGGAGCGCAAGCAATACGCGCAGGCTGATGCAGCGCCAACCGGCGGCCAAGAATGGGGATCGCCGATTTCTTCGGCGGCACCTCGATGCCGGCCAACCCGGCCCTGATGTGGCGGATTTCAGCGAGTACATGTCGCGTTCCGCGCCTGATCTTACGGGTCGCGCCCAATCTCGCGGGGTCGGCCAGAAACTTGCAACGTGGTCGTCAAGTCGGGCGGAGTTGTTGCTGGTTTCGGCCCCGTCAACGAACTCTCAGAGGTCGCGCCGCGTCACTTTTACGAAGAAGGCGCCGCACACATCCCGGCCGTCGGCATCCTGAAACCACGCCTGCAGTTGCGTGCGGCCCACGGGCAGGCTGGTGCGGAAAACGACCTCCCTGGCACGCGCGGCGGCGGGGGTCGTGAGTTGCCGGCCGGCGACCGTGAGCTTCGCGGCGGCGATGGGCAGGGCCTTGCCGGGCGGCGTGATGTTGCCGTCGAGGGGCGCGTCGAGATCGAACGGCCACCGGCGCAGCGCGATCTCGTAGTCGCCGGCGCGCTCGATGTGAACATTCCACGGGCCGCCGCGCGGACCACCGACGGCGTTGCGCACGTGGTTGGAGTTGTCGGCGTACGCGTCCTGCCAGTCGCTGCTGGTGAGCAGCACCGGATTCTGCGCCGCGGCGCCGAGGCTGACGGGCACGAATTCGTCCAGGCGCGGTGCCACGGTGCTCCACCACACCTCGTAGCGGCGGCGGAGATCGGCGACGATCTCGGGATGCGCAGCGGCCAAGTCGTGCGCCTGCCCGCGGTCGGCGTTCACGTCGTAAAGTTCAGTGCCATGCACCAGCCGCCATTGGTTCCACAACACGGCGCTTTGGAATTTCTTTGGACCGCTCGTGTCTTTGGCGCCGGCACCGGGGCCGTATTGCACGACGATGGTGCGGTCGGGCAGCGTGTCGGTTTTTCCGCGCAGCAGCGGCGCGAGGCTCAGGCCATCGATGTCCGGCCCGGCGGGTTTGGCCATGCCGGCGAACTCGAGCAGGGTGGGCAGCACGTCCTGCACGTGGGTGACCGCGGCAACGTCGCCCGCGGTGCGCAATCCCCCGGCGGGCCAGCGGATGAAGCAAGGCACGCGGTGACCGCCCTCGTAATACATCGTCTTCCGCCCGCGCAGGCCCGCGTTGAACACGTTC
>JBIJCX010000577.1:0-3717 GCA_044344465.1 Opitutaceae bacterium | reverse complement strand
CTCCGCCGAGGCCGCTTCGTGGCCGAGGACTGTTCGGCCTCGGCGGAGCTCGGCCCTCCATTGCTGGCGCCAGATTCTTCTGCGCTGAGGTCCATCAACCAAACCCATCACCGTCGGCCGCGCAGCGCCTCGAGCTTCGCTTCCGCTTCGGCGACGCGACGTTCCAGCTTCTCCTTGGCGCCGCGATAGAGTGCCGGGCTCGGAGTCGAACGCACGGCCTGCCAGTTGTCTCGCCCCGCCGGGGGATTGAAGAGATCCCTAATTTCCTGCAGGTAGCGTTTCGAAGCGTCGATCTGCGCCGTCAGGTTCGCGCGGTTGTGAAATCCATCGCCCTCTACGGTCACGTACACCGGCGTCGTATGGGCAATCTGCCCAAGGCCGGCATCCGTGCGCGCCGCCAGCCAGATCCCATGCTCCACCCCAAGTTCCAGTTCAACCGAGAGCCGGCCGGAAGTCTGCCCCGCCCCGCCTGGAGTGGCCTCGGCCAGGACTTTCCCGTGGCCAATAATCTGGATGCGACTGAGCGGGATCTGCGTCGGATGCCCAAGCGCCGTGGCCGAGACCCGCACCTTGCTGCCGGCCTTGATGTCCAGGGATGAGCCGGGCAGGCGTCCGTCCACCTGGAACTCCAGCATCGGTCCCGTCGTGACAAAGGTATTGCCGGCCTTCACGCCCGCCAGCCAGCGCGCGAAGGAAAACGGCCGGCCGACGTACGTATAGAAGCGGGCATCGCCGATCTGGGACCCGACCTGCTCTTCGCCGGGCCGCAAGCCGCGACCGCACCACGGGAAGTCCGATCCCCCGAGTGCCGTCAATTTATAGCCGAGATCCAGAAATCGATAATAGTGTTCCAGCGCCAAGGGCCCCTGCGGGACACAAAACTGCATGACTTCCAGGAAATCTATTTTCCCGGCTAGCACATCCAGGGTCATGCCGCGATAACCATGGAAGGACATCGCAGAGTGCGCATAGCCGGACACGCCTCCGAGTTCATGAATCCGATCAAAGACGCGATCGTACGAATAATATTCATCCTGGAACCGCACGAATCTTTCCGCCCCCAGCGAAATGGTGTGCCCGAGCTCATGCGTGCGCGGCTCCTCCTGACCCGGGGTGAGTATATATCCGCCCGCGCCATAACGGCCCTTTTCCCCCCACGCATATTGCGAAAAATAGGTCGTCCAAAAATCACCCATCTGCAGCAGGACGCCGACATGGACGTCCTCGGCCGCGATCCAGTCGAGGATCAGGGGATTCTCGCGGGGCGACCGGCGGAGGTGAATATGGTCGTCTGCCGAGTACCAACCGCGCTCCGGCATGTCGGCCCAGCGGCGCAGCGTGTACTTTCGCACCAAGTGATCGCCGGCTTTGAATACGAGTTGCTCGGTCTCCTGAATGAACTCGTAGCCCTTCGACAGGGTCAGCGTGAATTTCCCCGCCGGCATCGGCATATCGAACGACCCGCTGACGTAGAACGCGCCGTCCGGTTGAAACGCGTAGCCCTGCGCCGAATCGTTCGCCCCGTACATCACGCCGATGGCCTCGGGCGGCAGACCGACGACCGACCCGGGAAACGCGAGCCGGGCCTCGGCCGCACCGGGGGCGTTGCGGGGGAAAGCCATGCCAACCGCCTTGCCACTCTCATCCGTAATGCGCACGCGCACCGGCGTTGGCTCCCCGGTCTTGGCGTCCAGGATCGTGACCGCGAGCCTCGCTTCGGCCCGGGCCATCGCCGGGACGCCGACGGGTTGCTGGTGTTCGGCCCACGCCATGGGCGACGCGGGCGCATGATTCGGATGGGCCGGCAGCGACGCCGGCCAGACCATGATGCTCAGACCGATCATCCGAACCAAATTCGTCGAACCCCACCCTCTCATGGACGCACCCTCGCCGCGGGGGGTCGAATCGCGGCCGGTTGTTAGCAGGCGGTTGGTCGGTAATCGGCGGATGCTCGTCGTCATAAATTTAATACGCTGGTGGAGGGCCGAGCTCCGTCGAGGCCGGTTCGCTGCGCTGGTATTTCGGTCTCGACGGAGCTCGGCCATCCGGGGGTTGAATGAGCTCTGACCACTCCGTACCAGCGCAAACCATCGCCTGCAAGCAGGCTTCTAACTCTCACGCCACGGGTCCATCACAGCTTTGGGCCGACGTCCTCGAAATTCCGCCTTTATTCCGGATGTTTCGCACCGCCTCAGCCTCAGCCAAAGACGTTTCACCTGATCGGCGACCCAACACGTGAAGTGTAGGGCCGGACCTTGGTCCGTGCCTCCTAACCCGCACCGATCTTCGTTGTGAGTTTCCGGCGCGCACCAAGGTGCGGCCCTACACCACATGAAGAATCGTCGCGAAAAGGCACGATCCGGACCGATACTGGCACGTTGCACCCATCACCGCTCCATCCGACGGCGCAACTGCTCGATCCCATCGCGGTAGATGCCGGTGACCTCCGCCCGTTGCTGTTCGTCGTCAAACCGCGCGCTGGTTTGAATGGTGCGCAGGCTTTCCTCCATCCCGGCCACCAACGCCTGCGCCGCCGCGCGATCGAACAGGGGCCGGCCGGCCACGTCGAAATAGATCGCACTGGTGTGCGAAAAAAGGGCCTCACCCAATTCGTTTCGATCCACGCCGGTCCGGCTGATCGGCAATCCGGAAGGTATCACCGGACCTCCGTCGGTATCCAACGCGCCCCCACTCGTCCGCGCCGCCACCCAGCCGGACTGCTCGACCGCGAGCGTATGCTCCAGCTCCGCGACGAAGTGCCCGCGGACCGCACGGCTGGGCACGCGCTGCACCACCCGGCCATCGTGGATCAGTTCCAACGCCCTGAAATCGGAGCGGCCCGCGGCCCGGGATCGCACCGTGAAACGCTCCGGCCCTTGGAGCACCACCGTGTCGCCGATCGCGTGCTTGCCGGCCTGTAATTCCAGGAGCGGCCCGTTGGTGATGAACGTCCGGCCCGCCACGAGCGCCCGCAACCAGCCTGGCACCGTCAGGGGTTCGTTCAACTGCACGTAGACGCGCGAAAAGTCATACATGAACCAGTCTGTGCCGGTGGAAAACGGAACCTTCAGGCCGAGGTTGAGAAACCGGTAATACGTGTGCGTGTAACTGCCCTGGCTGCCGCCATCGAAAATATTGTGCGCGTGCAGGCGGCCGGAAATCCAATCGGGCGCATGCTCGAAGCCGAAGACGTTGTGGCACCACACGATCGTGGCGCCCTGGCCCCGCGCCTGATCGATGCCGGGGCGCAGCGGCGGATAATCCGGCCCGCTCCCGGTGATGCCCGCTCCGATGCTCACCGGGTGGACCAACTTCGGCAGGTTGAGAAACAGCACGTGGCCGTAGCCCTGCCCGCCGGAGCCGAAATTGTGCCGGTGTTCCTCGCCGTGGCCAAAACGCACCGCGGCCGATGAAAGCGCCTCCAGCTCCGCTCCGGAATAGGAATTAGAGATGTAGTCCCGGTCTTGCTTGGCGCGCTCGAGATACGAGACAAAGACAAGTTCCATCCCGTCACCGGCGGGCAGGGTCCGAAGGTACTCGTCGGCCTGCGCGCGAGTCATGCCCCGCACATGCAGATGCGTGTTGCCGCTGCGCCAGCCGAGTCGGGCCGCGGAGTGAAAACGTTGGAGCGGAACAACGAGCTCCCGATTCCGCGTCTCCCGCAGGTCGACGGTCGCCGTCGTCATTTCGGTTTCCAACCCCGAGAAAGCCTCGATG
>JBIJCX010000576.1:0-3719 GCA_044344465.1 Opitutaceae bacterium | reverse complement strand
TCATCGGGCAAGGGCTGAAGGATGACCATGCCTGCCAGCAAAAATCATTTTCTTCCCCATGTCCCGCAAAATCGGAGCCGCCCTTCCTTATCAGGTATTTAGATCAATTTAGGAATGCGCGTTGCGTCGCGCCCCCGCACGAAATCGCAAGCAATGGCTAGCTACCGGCACCGGCATGCTATACCGTGTGACTTTCCCACCATGAATCCCACCGCTGCTTCAAGTCTCGAAACGCCACCGCAAATCCATGGGCATGAGGTCATCGCCATGATGATCGAATCCCGCCAGGCGTTCTCGCGGGAATCGCTCGCCGCGGCCATCGAGACGCGATTCGGCGCTGCCGCCCGTTTCCACACCTGCTCGGCCGACGGCATGACCGCCGCTGAGCTGGTCGATTTCCTGGAGAGTCGCGGCAAATTCATGCCGCGCGCCGAGGGCTTCACGGTCGACCCCGATCGCGTCTGCCAGCACTGAGCTTCGCCGCGGCCCGTTTCGACTCGCACCGGGCGACAAAATCTTCTTCCTCGCGCGGATGATTTTGTCGCGCCGATTCTTGTGGCTTGTACTCGTCGCCCTGCTCGGGCCGGCGGTCGCATTCGCAGCCAATTCACGGGCCAATCCCTCGCGGCCGGCGGCCATGGACAACGCCACGGCCTACAAAGGCGCCATCCTGATGGACGCCACCACGGGCAAGGTGCTGTTCGAAGATCGCGCCGACGTCGTCAGCCCGCCGGCCAGCATGGCCAAGCTCATGACGTTCGCGGTGCTGCACGACAAATTGATGGCCGGCGTGTTCACCCTGGCGACGCCGGTGAAAATCACCCCGGAAGATGCCAGGATGGGCGGCACCCAGGTCTACCTCGATCCGCGTGAAACGTTTTCCATCGAGGAATTGATCTACGCCATGATGATCCAGTCGGCCAACGATGCCGCCCACGCCCTCGCTCGCACCGCCGGCGGTTCCGTGGCCGCGTTCGTCGATCTGATGAACGCGAAGGCTCGCGAACTCGGGATGACGCACACGACGTTTCGCACCCCTCACGGCCTGCCGCCCGCGTCGCGCCGGACGGCCGAGGGCGACCTCACCACGCCCCGCGACTTCGCCCTGCTTTCCCGCCACCTGCTGCAGAAAACCGACGCCACCAAGTACACCTCGATCCGTCTGCGTCCGTTCGGCACGGGCGTGCGCCAGGAGTTGGTGGCGATGAAGAACCACAACAACCTCCTCGGCAAGGTGGGCGGCATCGACGGGCTCAAAACCGGCTACACCGCCGGCGCGGGCTTCTGCCTCTCGGCCACCGCGCAGCGCGACAGCCGCCGCGTCATCGTGGTGATGATGGGCAGTCCCGAATCAAAGGTCCGCGACCTGAAAGTGACCGAGTTGATCGAGCGGGGATTTGCCGCGCTACCCGCCGGCAGCCCGGCTGCGCCCATGGCCGCGGCTTCGCCGATCGCGCCGGCCCAGCCCGCGGTGGGCAAAGCGGCCGCCGGCGCTTCCGCGAAACCGGCCGCCGCCGGCGCAGCTGCCGCTGACGCTGGGCCGACGATCAAGTTCTCCATCCCGAAAAAGTGATGCCATGAGCGTGATTCGCCCGCTGGTAGGAGACTGCTTGCAGGCGATTATCCCGGTCCAAACCGAGTGAAATCGCCTGCAAGCCTGTCTCCGACAAGAACCCGCAGTTCGTCTCATCTTGAACGCAACTTCGAATGAACGGACCGGGAGGTCTGTTCTCCGCATTGGCTAAACCCACCCGAGCGCAGGAAATCGGTGGTGGTACGGTCGGCGGAATCCGGACTCAGTGCTCGAACGCGATGATCAGCAACCCGAGAATGGTGAAGAGCGCGCCCAGCAGGCCGGCCTCGTAACGCTCGAAGCTGCGCACCCGAACCTTCTCCAGGCCAATCAGCGCCAGCCACGTGAACAGCGTCATCCCGGCCAGCGTCGCAACCGCAAGAATCACGCTGAGCACGACAAATCCGCGCCAGCCGAACTGCACCCCCGAGAGATAGACCGGCAGAAAACCTTCGCAGGGCGATAGTGTCAGCATCAGCAACAGCCCGCTGATCGCCGACCAGTCTCCGGCCTTCTTCGAGACCAGCGTGCTGTCGCTGAGCTCGTCATCCCAGTGGCTCCGATCCGGCGCCTCGCCACAATGCTCGTCGGCATGATGGTGGCTGCCCGGCGGATGGTGATGCAGGATGCCACGCCCCGTCCACTGGCGCCACAAATAGAACCCGCCAAACGCCAGCAGCAGTCCGCCCGCAACCCACGGAAATGCCCGCCCCACTTCCTCGTCGAGCTGAAATCCAAACCAGGCGATGCCCAGCCCCAGCAGACTGGTCAGCGCCACGTGTCCGACGCCGGCGAGGGTCGTCACCGCAATCGTCTTTAGCCGCCCCCACCCCCGCGCCTGCGCCACGAGCACGAACGGCAACCAGTGCGTCGGGATCGCCGCGTGGAAAAACGCGACGGTGAATCCCGTCAGAGCAACGGTCGTCAAAACGGTGGATTGCATCGGAACAGGTGAGGCAGCACGGGACGCCGCGCGGTGTCGAACGTGAAAAAATCGTTCTCGTTCTCGTTCCTCGTCCTCGTTCTCCTGTCCGCCCGAGCACACCACATGTCCGCCGCACCCGATCTCTCCGCCGTCAAATCCTACCTCTTGGGGCTCCAGGATTCCATCTGCTCGGCCCTCGAACAGGAGGACAGCGCGGCGAAATTCCGCACCGATGAATGGACCCGGCCCGAAGGCGGCGGGGGACGCACCCGAGTCATCACCGATGGCGCGGTGTTTGAAAAAGGTGGCGTGGCTTTCTCCCACGTGCGCGGCAACAAACTCCCGCCCTCGGCCACCGCGCATCGTCCGGAACTCGTGGGCAGAGCCTGGGAGGCGCTAGGCGTCTCACTCGTCATCCACCCGCGCAATCCCTATGTGCCGACCAGCCACGCCAACGTCCGCTTCTTTTGCGCCATTCCCGCCGCCGTCGCACCGTCCGACCTTGGTCATTCTTCATTGCTCATTGGTCATTCCGGCGCGCCCGTGGCCGCGCCGGTCTGGTGGTTTGGTGGCGGTTTCGATCTCACGCCCTACTACGGATTCGAAGCCGATGCCATCCACTGGCACCGCACGGCCCGCGCCGCGGTGGCGCCGTTCGGCGAACCGCTTTACCCGCGCTTCAAGCAGGGGTGCGATGACTATTTTTTCCTGAAACACCGCCAGGAACCGCGCGGCATCGGCGGGCTCTTCTTCGACGATTTCAACGAGCTCGGTTTCGAACGCTCGTTCGCGCTGCTGCGCGCCGTCGGCGATGCGTTTCTTCCCGCCTACCGCCCGATCGTCGCGGGCCGCAAGGCGACGCCCCACGGCGAACGCGAGCGCCAGTTTCAACTCTACCGCCGCGGCCGCTACGCCGAGTTCAACCTCGTCTGGGATCGCGGCACGCACTTCGGCCTGCAAAGCGGCGGCCGCACCGAATCGATCCTCATGTCGCTGCCCCCGCTTGTCCGCTGGGACTACGACTGGCACCCGGAGCCCGGCACCCCCGAGGCGCGGCTCCACGACGTTTTTCTAAGACCCCGCGATTGGGCGAACGAGTGAACGCTCAACGCTCGGGGCGTAACCCATGAGATTGCAGCCTCGGGCGCATTTCCGGTTTCTGGCAGCTGCAATCCGTGGTGGGCGGGCGCGTCCCCGTGCCCGCATTCGAAACACGATCGA
>JBIJCX010000239.1:0-12848 GCA_044344465.1 Opitutaceae bacterium | reverse complement strand
GCATCAGCATCCACTCGGAGTTGTGCCCGGTCACCGCGTCCCCCTTCGGCGGCGGGTAGCCGAACTCCAGATTTCGGGCGAGCCGCAGGAACTGCTCCAAGTAGGCCTGCTTTTGCCCGGCGGTCAGGAGCGGATGGCACCAGTCGTAGACCATCGCCCCCGTGACCATGGCGCGGCCGGTCGGCCGCGTGCCCGGTCCGCTGCGCGGGAAATTAGTGTTCGTCATCAACTCCAGCGCCGCGGCCACGGTGCGCTGCCCCAACCCGGCGTCGCGGGACAACAAGAAACGCACGGCATCGAACTCAATCCGCCCTTGTTCGCTCTTCGCCCCCTGGCTTGCGAGGTGTTCCCAGATTGGCTGCAACACCGGATGCGTGGTGCGCCGCTGCAGGTCCGCCAGATCCCGGGTCCGCAAGAAAAGCCGGGGATGCTCCGGCGGAGGGATGGGGATCGATACTCCTTCGTGCTTTTCCCACGGCAAGTCGGGGGCGATCGCGGCCATGGCAGCGGGCGCCGCGGCGGAGAGGAGGAGCGCGGGGAGGAGAAGAGCGTGGCGCATCGGCTAAGGGTCGAAGGTGATGGTGAAAATGAACTGCCGCGGATCGATGATGCGGTAGGCGTTCGGGTGCCGTCGGGATAGGCGGCAATGGGCTGGAGCCGGCCACCCTCCTGCAGATTGCGCACGTTCAATTGGAGGGTGGCGCCCACCTTGTCGGCAAAAAAACGCATGTGGTACGACACAAACGCATCCACGTACAAATGTGCCTGGTCCCAGATCGGGCGGTTCCGGTCGAGCTTGGTGATGACCGCGGGCAGTTGCTCCGTGGTTTGAACCGGCGAGATAGGTGACACTTAATCCGGAGCCACAAACTGAAGGGGGCCACAAACTGAAGGGGTCGGCGCATGTGGTCTGTGGTCGGAAATCACTTCTGGCTGCGCAGCCAAGCGCTCAGATTACTCCTGACTTCGTCCCGTGCTCCGAGATGCAGGTTGATGCCAAGCCAGCGATTGGTCGCGGTTGTTTTGCGCCGGAGCGCTGCGGCCAGCCGAAGTTTCCAAACCGCCGATTTGTTCGACTCGCGAAGCTCGGCCGCCGTGCGCCGCGCAGCCGCTAGTACGGACTGCAGCGCCTCGTCCCAAGCGGCTTCTTTGGTCGCATTTAGCTCAAGTTGGCCCGAGGAGTCGAGATCGCCAGATTCCATCCGCAATTTGCGAGCCATGCTCCAAAGTCTGCTCGCTCCAGCATTCGCGAAAAGCCGTCTTCCGCAATTTCTCCGTAATCATTACCACAGACCACATGCGCCGACCCCTTCGGATCGCTCATCTTACCACAGACCACATGCGCCGACCCCTTCGGATCGCTCATCTGAACCTGAATATTAAGTTCTAAGATCTGCGCGGGCGCTCTTGATATGCGGTCCGTCGGGCTCATTTCCCGGCAACGATGCGCGGCGAGGGGCCAAGCCAAAGACCTCAGGCGTTTGCTTCTTCCTCCAGACGCAGGTTTTCCTCACTGGCTGACGCCCTGCCGCGGCAGACGGCCAGCCGTGTGCATCAGTCCGGCAACGCGGCTAATCGTTCGTAGATCGGCGCGAGTGCGGTGTACGTCTGCTGGAACAAGTCGTAGAGTGCGGCGTAACGCGCTTGGGTCGTGGGATTGGGCCGTTCGGCTGCGGCGGTGGACAACAACTGTCGCACCACACCGTAGTCGGCATACAACCCCACGCCGACGCCGCCGGCAAGAGCGGCGCCGAAAGCAGTCGCAGCGGACGGCAGCGCAACCGTAATTATTGGCAGGGCGTAGATGTCAGCGAGGATTTGCCGCCATACCGCGCTGGACGCGCCTCCACCGATCAATCGCATCGCATCGACCTTGATGCCCTGACCCCGCAGGGAGTCCAGGATGGTTCGCAGGTTGAAGGCCACACCCTCAAGAACGATTCGGGCCATTTCAGCGCGGCCGTCCGACATAGACAATCCGACAAAGGCGCCCCGGGCCAGCGGATTCCAGTGCGGGCTGCGTTCGCCGAGGAGATACGGCAGGAAGAGCGCCCCGTGGGCACCCGGCGGGACGGCCCGAACCACTTGGTCGAGCGCTTGGTGTTGCGATTGCGGCTGCGTGTCGGCACGGAGGAGGCGTTCGAGCCAGTCGTACGCTCCGCCCGCCGCTTGCATGGTTCCGATGGCGCAATAAAGACGCGGATCGAGGTGAACGAAATTGAACGTGCGTTGGCGGGGATCCAGCACGGGACGCCTCACGGTTAGGGCTATCCACGACGACGAGCCGAGGTAGTTATAGACATCACCTTCCTCGATCGAGCCGGCGCCGACGGTGGCGCAGGCACCGTCGCCACCGCCGATGACAACCGGCGTGCCCGCGCGCAGGCCGGACTTGGCCGCGGCAGCGGTGGTTACAGTCCCGATGACCGTGGCGGAGGGATGGAGATCTGGGAGGAGGGCCGGCGAGAGCTCCAAGGCACCAAGGATCTCGGTCGACCAGGCGCGCCGCTCCAGATCGAACAGTTGCGTCAGCGAAGCGTCGGAGTAGTCGCTGGCAAGAACGCCACTCAGTAGGAATGCGGCGTAATCTTTGGCCTGCAGGACCCGGTGGGTCCGCCGGAAGACGTCCGGCTTGTTTTCCCGAAGCCAAAGAACTTTGGCCGCTGTGTAGGTGGGGCTAATCCTATTACCGCTCAGGTGATAAACTCGCTCCTCGCCGCACGTCTGCCGGATCCAATCCGCTTGTGACGTCGCTCGCTGATCGGCCCAAATGATGGCGGGGTGCAGCGGGACACCGTGGCGGTCGACGGCGAGCGCGCCCTGCATGTGCCCGCTGAAGCTGACCGCAGCCACTTGCCCAGCGGAAACTGGAGCAGTGGTCAGGAGTCGGCGAGTCGATTCGAAGATCGCCCGTTGCCAGTCATCCGGGTCCTGCTCGGCCCACCCGGGTTGAGGGTAGGCGGTCGGGTACGAGACAAAGGCGGCAGCCACGAGTTTGCCGTCGGAAGCGAACAAGCACGCTTTGTTACCTGTCGTACCCAAATCATGAGCCAGAATGAGAGGTTGTGCAGCCACCAAAAACTTCCTCGGAATTCGAGTTCCGCTTAAACCCCTTCGCGGCTGCGGCGGCCCAACTCTTCGTTGTCGCACGCTCGCGCCACCTGGTGACCGTTCAACGGCTTGAGGTGTTCGTGCACCGCGTCCACGATGTCCGCCGGATAAGGGAAGAACGAATCTTCCACTTCGTCCGCCGGCGTGATCCAGTTGCGTGCGCCGACGATCACCGGCGGCGCGTCGAGTTCGTCAAACGCGAACTGGGTGATTTTCGCCGCGAAGGTCTGCAGGGCGCTGCCGCGTTCGCACGCGTCCGATGCCAGCAGGATCTTCCGCGTCTTCTTCACCGACGCGATCACCTTGTCGTAGTTGAACGGAACAATCGAACGGGCGTCGATCACCTCGCAAGACAGGTTGTGTTTTTCCTCCAGGATTTTCGCCGCTTCCAGCGCCCGGTACAGGGTCGCGCCGATCGTTAGAATCGTCAGGTCTTTGCCCGTTTTCTTCACGTCCGGCTCGCCGATCGGCACTTCGTAGTAACCGGTCGGCACGCCGCCGCGGACGAACTCCTCGGCTTGATCGTAGATGCGCTGGCTTTCAAAAAATATCACTGGGTCCGTCCCAGTCAGCGCCGAATTCATCAGCCCTTTGGCGTCGTAAGGGGTCGAGGGAAAGACCACTTTCAAGCCAGGAATGTGGGCGCACATGCTGCTCCAGTCCTGGCTGTGTTGCGCTCCGTACTTGGAGCCAACCGAAACGCGCAGGACCACCGGCATTTTCAGCAGTCCGCCCGACATCGATTGCCACTTTGCGAGCTGGTTGAAGATTTCATCGCCAGCCCGGCCCATGAAATCGCAGTACATGAGTTCGACTAGCGGGCGGCCGCCCTCGAGCGCATACCCGACGGCGGTGCCGACAATGGCTCCCTCCGAAATGGAGGAGTTGAACAGGCGATGATACGGCAACGCCTCGGTCAGCCCGCGATAGACCGCGAACGCACCACCCCAATCGCGATTTTCCTCACCGTACGCGATCATCGTCGGGTCGATATAGAACCGGTCGATAATCGCCTCAAAGAGCGCATCACGAAGTCCGATACAACGACTCTTGGGGAGCTTGGCGCCCTTTTCGTCGAAGGCGCTGCGGCTGCGCGACGCCAGTTGTTTCACGCGCGGGTTTTCCTCCTTCGGCATCAAGACGTCTGGCTTGCGACCGGTCTCCATCGTTTCAACCTTGAGGTTGGAAAACATGATTTTCTCGAGCATGTTGCCGACGTTCTTCAAATTCGAGCGTGGCGAAATTTCGAGATTGATGGCCTTCCGATAAGCCTTCAGCACGAGAGCCTCGGCTTGCGCGCGCAGCGCGTCGATCTCGCCCTGCGTGCAGACCTTGTTTGCCACCAGATCCTGCGCGAACGTCATCAGCGGATCGCATTTCTGCCATTGCTCGATCTCGGACTTCTCGCGATAGGAGCTGGCGTCGGAAGGCGAATGGCCGCTGAAGCGGTAGGTGACGGTGTCGAGGAGCACGGGTCCGTGTTTTTCGGCGAGGATTTTCTTTTTGCGGGCGATTGCATCGATTACCGCCAGCGGACTGAAACCATCGACGCGCTCGGCGTGCATCTGCTCGGGGTTCACGCCGGCTCCCAGACGAGCCAGCACCTTGAAGCCCATGGTTTCGCCCACCGGCTGGCCGCCCATGCCATAAAAATTATTCACGAAGTTGAGGATCAGCGGCAGCCCGCCCCGATGGGCACCTTCCCACAGCTCCTTGAACTGATCCATGGTGGCGAAGCAGATCGCCTCCCAGGTCGGTCCACAGCCCGCGGAGGCATCGCCGATGTTCGCGATCACGATGCCCGGCTTCTGGTTGACGTGCTTGAACAGCGCGGCGCCAACCGAAATATCGGCGGAGCCACCGACAATCGCATTGTTCGGATAAATCCCGAACGGTGGGAAAAACGCGTGCATCGAGCCACCCAGGCCCTTGTTGAAACCCGTGTCACGGGCGAAGATTTCCGCCAGCGCGCCATAAACGAGATAATCGATCGCGAGATCCTTGGTGCTGCCGTTCGCGTCCTTCTCCACGACTTTCAGCGCCTGGCCATCGAAATAGCCGCGCATGATGTCGAGCAGGGATTGGTCCCCGAGCTTCTCGATCGCCGACAGGCCCTTGGCGAGAATTTCGCCGTGACTGCGATGGCTGCCGTAGATGTGATCGTTCACATCGAGCAGATAGCACTGCCCGACCGCGGTCGCTTCCTGCCCAATCGACAAATGCGCCGGCCCGCGGTGATTGTATTCAATCCCCTGGTAGTTTCCGCGCAGCTTCACCTCGTTGAGCATGTTTTCGAACGCGCGAATCACCTCCATGTCGCGCTGGATCCGCAGCAGATCTGCCGGCGAAAAACGGCCCAATTCATCGGAAACTTTCTTCTGGTATTGATTAACCGGAATCGGTTTGAACTTGATTGAGCCGGTCGCACGGGACTCGGCCGGAGTGATCATCTGGTTTTTGGGCATGGTACAAATTCAGGTGTTTAATTCTCGACCCCCGCGGGTTTGGGCTGCGGGTAAAATACTTCGATGTTCCGGGACCGGAGGAATTCCATCCATTCCGGCGACGGCAGTTGATCGGTCACCAGCTTCCGGATCGGATCCCAATCCACTATCTTGAACAGCGACTGGCCCTGGAACTTCGTGTGATCGACCAACAAAACGGTCTCACGGGCATGACTCACCGCGAGCCGATACAAATTCGCGCTTTCGATGTCGGACGCCGCAGCTCCGAAATCCATCCCCAAGCCATCCGCTCCGATGAAGCACACATACCCACGCAATTGATCCAACGTCGAGGTGGCGAGCGGCCCAATCGTATCCATCCGATCAGGACGATACCGCCCGCCGAGCAGGATGACGCTCAGCCGGGGCGCGTCCAAGTCCAGCGCCAGGCGCGCGGAATTAACGATGATCGATAAGCCGCGTCGACCCTTCAGGAACGGCGTCATCTCGAAGCAGGTCGTGCCCGAATCGAGAAAAATGTTTTCGTCATCGCCGACCAGTTCCGCTGCCAGGGCACCGATTATTCGCTTGGCCCCGATATTTCGCATCCCTTTCGAGCGAAAAGAATAATCCGATGATCGGTGGAGCGTCGCACCGCCATAGACCACCTCAATCTGCCCCATCTCAGCCATTACTTTGAGGTCGCGGCGAACCGTGGCTTCCGACACTTCCATTTGTGCCGCCAAATCCCTCGCGTTCACGTGTCGCCTCTCCAATACCTCCGTCAGTATTCGCTCGCGACGGAGTTGGGACGTTTTGCTCAAAGTGACGGCAATGGACACCATTTTGATTAACTTATCAATATTTTCTGCACAGGTTGGCTTGACTGACGACTGAAAGTTTCAAACATGCGCATGTTTATGCAAGACTTTGTGCAAAACGCCGGTTAGAATGCCCACCATAACCTTACCTGCCACCGGAAAGGCCACGAGCGGAACCATCCGCCGATGGCTCAAGCAGACCAACGACTCTGTTAGCGTGGGCGACGTTCTGCTGGAACTGGAGAGCGACGATGGTCTATTCGAAGTCGAGTCGGCCGTCGCCGGTAAGCTCGAGCAGATCCTTGCTCCCGTCGGAAAAACCCTTCTCGCCCAAGGTGCGCTGGCCGTTGTCCGCGAAGGAGCCGAGTCGTCTCCAGCCCGTTCCACCTCCCCAACCCTGAATCAAGAAGCAAGAATGAGCTCTGCCTCACCGCCTACTGGCAAAGTCACGCCGATCCTGATGCCTCAAGCCGGCCAAAGCATGGAAGAGGGTACCCTCGTCAAATGGCGAGTCGGTGTGGGCGACCGCGTCAACAAGGGCGACATCGTCTTCGAGATCGATACCGACAAGGCGACGATGGAAGTGGAAGCAACCGACTCCGGCCGGCTGGCGCGGATCGTTCTGCCGGAAGGCGGCACACTCAAGGTGCTCGAGCCAGTCGCATACCTTGCCGAAAACGACGCGGACGTTGACGCGTTCATAAAGGGATCGCCAACGGCGGGCTCCGCCGCTGCGGATCAAGGCTCGGCTCCGATTCAATCCATTTCCTCCGCGTCGACTCCGGGCGAAACAACGAGCCGAATTGCGCCAGCGCAGACGGCCAATAGCGGTCGGGTGAAGGCCTCCCCGGCGGCACGTCGGATCGCAGCAGATCGTGGAGTCGACCTTTCGAGCGTCGGCGCCGGCAGCGGTCCGCAGGGCCGCATCCTATCCAGCGATATTCCTGCATCCGCGCCGACCCCATCCGTTTTCAAGGCAGCTCCCCCCGCGGCGCCATCGCCGATCCCGGCGGAGGGCGTTCGGCGAAAGCGAATGAGCCAGATGCGCAAAGCGATTGGGAAAGCCCTGTCGCTTTCGAAGCAGACGATTCCGCATTTCTACGTGAAGTTGACGGTCAATGCGGAGGCGCTGTTCAATTTCTACCAGGCGGAAAAAGCGAAGTACCCGTGCAGCCTGAACGACGTCGTCGTGCTGGCCTGCTCGCGCGCCGTGAGCGAATTTTCCGCTTTTCGCAGCCGCGTCGATGGCGACGAGATCGTCGAATTTCCCACCTCGAATATTGGGATCGCGGTAGGCATGGAGGACGGCTTGGTCGTCCCTGTGCTGATCGGCGCCGAGCAGATGCCGCTGAAGCAAATCGGCGCCGAGACCAAGCGCATCGCCGTGGCCGCCCGCGCCGGAAAAATCGAAGGAATGGGACAAGGCGTCTTTACCATCACGAATCTCGGCATGTTTGGGGTCGAGGAATTTAGCGCGATCATCAACCCACCCGAAGCTGCCATCCTGGCCGTGGGCTCCATTCGCGAAGAGGTCATCGTCAGCGGCGGCACACTCAAGGCCGGACGCGTCATGACCGTCGTACTCAGCGCCGACCACCGCCTGATTGACGGCGCACTCGCCGCCAAGTTCATGGCGCGGCTCAAGGAATTCCTGGAATTTCCCAATCAGTGCTCATGAGCAAGCACTTTGAAATCGCCGTGCTCGGCGGCGGCCCGGGCGGGTATGTTGCAGCCCTCAAAGCGGCGCAGCTCGGCGCAAACGTTGCGCTGGTCGAAAAGGGACTGCTCGGCGGCACATGCCTCAATGTTGGCTGCATCCCTTCCAAGGCGATCCTCGCATCGGCGGAACTGATCGAAAATATTCGCCACGCTGGCGACATGGGTGTCGAAATCGCGGGAAACATCACCGGCAACTGGGACAAGATTCAGGCCCGCAAGGACAAAATTCTCCAGACGCTTCGCGGTGGGATCAAGTCGCTGCTCGGAGCCCGCAAAGTCACGATTTACAACGGAAGGGCCGTGCTCAACGGCGTGGGCAAGATTGCCGTGACGAAGACCGGCGCGCCGGCCGAAGAGTTCACCGCCAACAAGGTGATCCTCGCGACCGGCTCGGTACCCGCACGGATTCCCGGCTGGCCGACCGATCCCAGTATCGTCTGCACCAGCGATGAAGCCCTGCACTGGAAGACGCTCCCCAAGAAGCTTCTCATCGTGGGCGGCGGCGTGATTGGATGCGAGTTCGCCTGCATGATGCAGCCGCTCGGCGTGGAAGTCACCATCGTCGAAATGCTGCCCCAAATTCTGCCAAATCTGGATTCCCAGATGGCGCAGATGCTGCAAAAAATTCTTACGCAGCGCGGGGTGAAGGTGTTTCTCGGCGTGAAAATCGACGACCTTAGCATCGTCGGCGGTGCCGCGAAGGCGCGGCTGGGCAACGGCCAGACGATCGAGGCCGACCGCGTGCTGGTCGCGACCGGGCGCAAGCCCAATACGGCGGACCTCGGACTCGAGACTGTGGGCATCGCCCCAGACCGTGGCTTCGTGCGGGTCAATGACCGCATGGAGACAAACGTGAAGGACTACTATTGCATCGGCGACGCCAATGGGCGGTGTCTGCTGGCGCACGCTGCATCGGCGCATGGCGTCGTGGCGGCGGAAAATGCGCTTGGGCACCCCTACGATTTCGCGGCGCCGATTCCCAATTGCGTCTACACCTTCCCGGAACTCGCCTCGGTGGGGCTGACGGCGGAGGAAGCTCGCGCCAAGGGCATGGCGATTTCAGTTGGAAATTTTCCGCTGACGTTCCTTGGCAAAGCGATGGCGGCCGGAGACACCGAAGGCCTGGTGAAGGTCGTACGGGACCGCGAGAGCGGGCAGCTCGTGGGGGTCCATATGATTGGCCACAATGTCACCGAATGCATCGCCGCCGCGACTGCGCTGCTGCACCAGAAGGCGAGCGTGCAGGATGTTGTCGAAACCGTTTTTGCGCATCCGACCATCAGCGAATCCATCAAGGAAGCCGCGGAGGACGCGATGCAGATGGCGCTACATCTGCCTCCGCGAAAAATCCTGCGCGTAACCGCGGCAGTGGCCTAGCCCGGAAGATCGGACGTCGCTGAATAAATTTAAGATTTGAAGTTTTAGCGTCGTTCTCTGTGCCTCCGTGTCTCCGTCGTTCACTCTCTCCTCGTGAGCGTGAGCCACTCATCGTCACTGACACTCCTCAAAAGCCAAATCTGCCGCGTAGCCCATCATGTCGAAACTGGATATCTACCGCGATCCCTCGAAGATCACTGTTCCGAAAACGATGAAGGCGCTGGAAATGTTCGGCGTCGGCTTCGAGAACGTCGCCGTGCGTGAGGTGCCAACGCCTCAGCCCGGGCCGAATCAATTGCTGGCGCGGGTGGATGCGGCGGGAGTCTGCACCTCGATCCTCAAGATTGTCGCCCAAGGCGCCGCCCACACTTATTTCAACGGCTGGGATCCGGTAAAGTTTCCCGTCATCCTCGGGGACGAAGGTTCAGTCACCATCGCGCAAGTGGGGTCGAACCTGACGGATCGCTACAAGGTGGGTCAGCGCTTCGCGGTTCAGCCTGCGGTTGACGTCGGCCCAATCAATCATCGCGAGCGCTATAAAAACAACGCCGCGGGGATGACCAAAACCGCTGTCGGTTACACGCTGGGCGGCAATTTGGCGGAGTATATCCTGATCGGCGAAGAAGTGCTGGAAGGTCAATGCCTTCTCCCCTTGCCCGATCCCAAACTGTCCTACTTCGCGGTCTCGATGGGTGAGCCGATTTCGTGCGTCTATTCGGCGCAGGAACGGCAGATTCATCTGATCAAGGAGGGCCCCTTTGCGCCGCGCGTCCCGAAATTGGGCATGCTCACCGGTGGCACGACTATCGTCATCGGCGCCGGACCGATGGGCATGATGCATGTCGAAATGGCCGTTCGGTTCCGTCCGAAAAATTTGATCGTGTGCGACAAGATTCAGCCGCGGCTCGATCGCGCCCAAGCCACGATCGGGCCGAAAGCAAGAATGGCCGGCGTCAATCTCGTGACAATTCAGTCCGACCAGCTCGAGGAAACCGTAAAGCAACTCACCGGTGGCGCGGGTGCGGACGACATCGTTCTCGCCGTGGGTATCAATCCGGTTCAACAGGCGGCACTCGGACTGCTCGGCAAAGGTGGCGTCGCCAACCTGTTTGGCGGACTGCCGAAAGGTCAGCACCTCCTACAAGTGGACGCGCTCAAGGTCCATTACGACGAAATCAAGCTGGTCGGATCCAGCGGCGGCGCGCCATCCGATCTCGCAGCCACACTCGATGCAATCGCGACCGGCGACTTCGATCCGGGAAACTATGTTTACGCCATCGGCTCGTTGCAGCATGCGCCGCGGGTGCTGCAGATGATCCAGGAAAACAAGGTGGAGGGAAAAGTGATTCTCTACCCGCACGCGCATATCGACGAACTTCGACCCATTGATCATTGGGACTCGCAGAAAGAAGAGCAATTCCTGAGCGAGCACTTGAAATGAAAACCTTCGTTGGGTTTGGTTTCGGCCCAATCCAGAGCGCGCTGTTTCTATTTGAGGCCGCCAAGTCGGGGAATTTCGCCCGCTACGTCGTCGCCGAGATTGACGCGGAATTGTGTCAGGCGGTCTGCAATAATGGCGGAGCCTATACGATCAACATCGCGCGCAAAGGCAGGACCGATCAGGAGACCGTGCGCGGCGTTGAACTGTATAACCCGGGAGTCGCGGAGGATCGCCACCGGATTGTCGCCGCAGTCGCGGAGGCCAACGAGATTGCGACCGCATTGCCGGGCGTGAATTTATTCGACGCGGGTGGGCAGGACAGCGTGGCGCGGATCCTCGCCGAGGGGCTGGGGTGCCGCGAGGGTCGTCCGGCGGTCGTATATGCGGCCGAAAACAACAACCACGCCGCGGAAATCCTACTCGAAAATCTCCAAAAATACACCACGTCCGACTCGCTGCGGAACGTGCAGCTGCTCAACACCGTGATCGGAAAGATGAGCGGCGTGATCGGAGAACCGGACGTCATCCGCCAGCTTGGCCTCACCACGATGACGCCCCGCACGCCCAAGGCGATTCTCGTCGAAGAGTTCAATCGCATTTTGATTTCCCGGATTACGATTCCGGAGTTCCAGCGCGGGATCGAGGTGTTCGTGGAAAAAGACGATCTGTTTCCGTTCGAAGAGGCGAAGCTGTACGGGCACAACGCGATTCACGCGCTCATCGGCTACCTCTGTGAGTTGCGCGGGCTGATCAGCATGTCGCAGGCGTCGGAGCACGCCGACATCATGCAAACCGCGCGGCGGGCCTTTGTGGAGGAGTCGGGAGCGGCGCTGATCAAAAAATATGGGGCGCTTGACGATCCGCTTTTCACCTCCGACGGGTATCGCGCCTATGCCGAGGATCTGCTGGAGCGCATGGTTCGACCGAATTTGAACGACCTGGTGGTGCGCGTGACGCGCGACCCGGTGCGCAAACTAGGCATTGACGACCGGCTGTATGGCACCATGCGCCTTGCGCTGCGCCATGGCATCAAGCCCGCGAACATGGCCCAAGGCGCCGCTGCAGCAATTATCTTGATGGTTCGGCACCCCGAAGCGCTCAAGACACCGCCCACGTCGCTTCCGCGAAAATTCGATACTCTCTCGGAATCGAATGTAGGACTCCTGTTGCGCGAGATTTGGGGAAAGCAGGCCGATGACCCACTCGCCGACGAGCTCATCCGCCTCACCTGCCAGGCGATGGAGATCATGAAATGATCTATTTGCGAAGGATTCGGTCCCTTGAACGGCATCATTATCTTAGAGATCAACTCGAATGGCCCCGCTTCACGAGGTTCATACTTGATTTGCCGAACGCGTATGGTCAAAAAATTCGAAGCAACCAGAAACAAACTGAAGGGGTCGGCGCATGTGGTCTGTGGTCGGAAATCACTTCTGGCTGCGCAGCCAAGCGCTCAGATTACTCCTGACTTCGTCCCGTGCTCCGAGATGCAGGTTGATGCCAAGCCAGCGATTGGTCGCGGTTGTTTTGCGCCGGAGCGCTGCGGCCAGCCGAAGTTTCCAAACCGCCGATTTGTTCGACTCGCGAAGCTCGGCCGCCGTGCGCCGCGCAGCCGCTAGTACGGACTGCAGCGCCTCGTCCCAAGCGGCTTCTTTGGTCGCATTTAGCTCAAGTTGGCCCGAGGAGTCGAGATCGCCAGATTCCATCCGACATTTGCGAGCCATGCTCCAAAGTCTGCTCGCTCCAGCATTCGCGAAAAGCCGTCTTCCGCAACTTCTCCGTAATCATAGCCACAGACCACATGCGCCTCCGGGTAGGCCCAGCGGTTGCCCGCCGAGCCCCCCACAGACCCGGACTAGCGCAATTAACGCATCCGGTTCTTCAGAGAGAGCGTTCGCTAACGTTTAGAGTGACCAGCACGATTGCAGGGCGGTC
>JBIJCX010000575.1:0-3724 GCA_044344465.1 Opitutaceae bacterium | reverse complement strand
ATGTCACCTATTGGAATCATCTGGCGCGCAAGTTGAGGGCGCGTTTTCCCGACCGGAGGAACCTCTACGTTCAGGGACTGGCCTATGGGCCGTCCACGCCGCCGCCGGTCAAGGCGGTGCCGGACGACAATGTGATTATTTCCTACGTCGGCAAGTTTCCCACTATTGACGAAGGTACGCGCCAAACGCAGAAAGCCCAATTTAGCGCCTGGTCGAAAGTGGCTCCGCACCTGTTTTACCGGCCCAATCTCTGGTATTGGACCGGAGGGGCGTGGGGCCTGCCCGACATCGCGTTGAGAAATGTCAGCGAGGACTTCCGATTTCTGGGCGAGAACCACTGCATCGGCCTCTATGTCGACACCGCGCAGGATCACTGGTCGAGCCAGGGGCCGCAGTTTTATCTCATGGCCCAGTTGACCTGGGATCCCTTGCAGGATCCACAGGCGGTCTTAAGTGACTATTATGCGCGAGGCTTTGGAAAATCCGCCGGCCAGGTCAGGCGCTACTATGACTTGATGGAAACCGCCTTTGGGGCGGTTACCGCCGCACCCAAGTTTGGCCCCAATGCCCGGGATCGTTTCAACCTGCTGAAAATTTTCGAACAGGTTTACACCGCTGAACTGTTTCGAGCCGCCGGCGAGATCATGCAGCAGGCGGAATTGCTCGCGGCCGGCGGGCCGGAGATTTACCGGCGGCGGGTCGCTTTCGTGCATACGGGCCTCAAGTTTACGCGGCTGATGATCGCCAATCTGCCGCTGATGACGCGGGTTCGGGAGGGCGCGGGCCAGGACCCGGCGGCAGTGAAGGAAGTGAATGAAAACTGGGCGATGATTAAGAAGCTCTGCGACCAGGCCGGACCCGTGGCGCTGGGCTACAGTGCGATCATGAGCAAAATGAAGGGCGCTGGCTATATGGGGATGATGGAAGACTATTTCGGACCGCCATCGGAGAAAGTGCTCAAGGCCGACGGCTCTGGTCGCAAACGAAAAGGTGGCAAGGAGCGAACCGATATAGACTGACGTGACCGAAGACTCATCCATGCTTCTGGCAGCGCGAAGGACCTCCTTGGATGGGCGGGCACGTCCCGGTGCCCGCAGGTCTAGCCCGTCCGGTCGCGTTTGGGATGCGGGCACGAGGACGTGCCTGCCCACCACGCACCGCAGGAGCGAGAATCCGAGATTCGCCCGGTAACTGCGATCATGAAACAATGCCAACGCCTCCGATGAAAATAGTCCCATGCCGCCTTTGTACGATGCACGTTCCGCTGCTGGCGGCCTTCTTCTTTGTCTGCGGCGGCGGCGGAGCGGCGCCCGCCCTGCCCGACCTCGCCTTGCAGCCACCGCAGGTGATCACGTCGCCCGGCCCGGAGTACGCGAAGAGCACCCGGGGAGCACAGGGTGTGCCCGGCATTGAGCGCAGCCCAAAGGGCCGGCTGTGGGCGGCGTGGTATACGGGCAAGGGCACGCGCGGAGTGGAAAGTCCGTTCAGTTACGTGGTATTGGCCACCAGCGGTGACGACGGGCGGACCTGGGTGGACCTGAAGATGGTCATTCAGGCGCAGCGCTTCGTGCACACCTACGATCCGTGCCTGTGGCTCGATCCGGCCGGACGCCTGTGGTTCTTTTGGGCGCAGAGTGCCGGATTGCAGGATGGCCGCATGGGCGTCTGGGCGATCCAGACGAGTGAACCGGAGGCCGAGAATCCGCGGTGGTCCGAGCCGCGGCGAATCGCCAACGGCGTGATGCTGAACAAGCCAACCGTGCTGCGCAACGGGGACTGGCTTCTGCCGATTGGATTGTGGCGCGACAATACGGGTCTGCCAAATATCAACCTGGATGGTTATGATCTTTCACCCTACACGAAGAAGATGCTTGAGCACGACCTTGGCGACGAGCGGGGTTCCAACGTCTATCGCTCGCGGGATCAGGGGAAGACCTTTGATCGTATCGGGCAGGTTCGGATTTACCCAACAAGGTCGGACGAGCATATGATCGTCGAGCGCCGGGATAACAGCCTGTGGATGTTGGTCCGGACCACCTGGGGAATCGGCCAGAGCACTTCGACCGACGGCGGCCACACGTGGAGCCCGGGGGCGAAGTACCTGGAAGCGAAAAACGTGGCGAGCAAACGGTTCTTCGTCCGGCGGTTGAATTCGGGCGCCTTGCTTCTGGTGCGGAACAACGGGCCGACGGGGAGCCGCGATCACCTGACGGCCTTCGTTTCCGACGATGACGGGATATCATGGCAAGGTGGATTGCTGTTGGATGAGCGGGAATCGTCCTATCCCGATGGCGCCCTGGCCAAGGACGGCGCAATTTATATCATCTACGACCACCAGCGATATACCTTGAACCGCGAGGGCAAAGCGGGAGTCGGTGCCGTGATGATGGCGAAATTCCGCGAGGAAGACATACGGGCGGGCAAACCTGTGACCGCACAGACTCGCCTGCGGGTGGAAATCAGCCGGCTGCGTTGACCACCAGGATCGCGGAAAAGAGTTAAACCGGTCTTCGCTTTACCTGGTCCCACCTCTACAACCGAAAAGAGCGGGCGCAATTCGACGAACCCAACGGGTGAATCTCTCCATCAAGTGCCATGAAAATATTTGATCTAAATGGGAAAACGGCGCTGGTCACCGGTTGCCGGCGGGGAATCGGAAAAGCGATGGCCGTTGCCCTGGCCGAAGCGGGCGCCGACATCATCGGTGTCAGCGCGACGCTCGAGCCCACGGGCAGCGCCGTGGAAAAGGAAGTTACCTCATTGGGCCGGAAATTCCGGGGCTACGCCGTCGATTTCTCCCATCGGCCCGCGCTCTATGCCCTGATCGAGCGGTTGATAACCGACGGTCCAAGGATTGATATCCTCGTCAATAATGCCGGGACGATCCTTCGGGAGCCTGCCGCCGAGCATCCGGATGAGTTCTGGGATCGCATCATGGAGATCAATTTGAGCGCCCAGTTTGTGCTCAGTCGCGAGATCGGGAAAGAGATGCTCAAACACGGTCGGGGCAAAATCATCTTCACGGCCTCGCTGCTGACGTTCCAGGGCGGAATCACGGTTCCCGGTTACGCGGCGAGCAAAGGGGGAATTGGCCAGTTGACGAAGGCCTTGGCTAATGAGTGGGCCGGCAAGGGAATCAACGTCAACGCCATCGCCCCGGGCTATGTGGTCACCGACACGACGGAGGCATTGCGGCAGGACTCCAAGCGTAACGAGCAAATCGTCGCCCGCATCCCCGCCGGACGCTGGGGCTGTCCGGACGACTTCAAGGGCCCGGTCGTTTTCCTTGCGTCGGAGGCCTCCGATTATGTCCATGGGACCGTTCTGCTCGTGGACGGCGGCTGGATGGGAAGGTAGGCGTGAAACACCGCCTCCTTGGCGGGGGGCCTGGGGGTTGCGCAGGGTCGCCGCGAAGCTGCGGCCGTCGAGGGCGGGAGCGGGGCTGTGATCGAACTGGACAAATTCTGCGTGAAAATTGGCCTTATGTGCGCAGCCGAACCGGCGTCGATTCGCTAAGCTCTCGCTTGATAGTTACCCTGATAAATACCGGTCGCGGTGCATGTGGGTGCCCGCGGCCGGTCATTTTTTTTGGACGCCGGATGAGCAGCGGCGGCAGGCAAAGCCTCGCAGCCGCCATCTGTGTCCGCCGACCTGGTGAGGTGGCAAATTTGAAGCAGGTTTGTTGGACCGTTGCGACTCCGTAGCGCCGCGGCGTGGGTGTGTT
>JBIJCX010000238.1:0-12870 GCA_044344465.1 Opitutaceae bacterium | reverse complement strand
GTGCAGGCCGTCGTCGGACCAGGCCAGGGAAAGCCCGCTGCCGCGTTTCGGCACGCTGGTCCCAAAGAGCGCGGTGTAGCGTCCGCGGGCATGCGGGACGGGCTGGCGGGTGGCATCGAGAATGCAAAAGCCGGAGCAGCCGGTGGGTCCGCTCAAGGGCACCCCGCGGGCGTCGACCTGATTCATGCCGATTACGATGTTGTTGCGGCGTGAACCCCTGAACTCATACAAATCCAGTACCGGTTGTTCAAAATGGCGCCCATCGGTCGATACGGCATAGCGAATAACCTTGTCGTAGCCGAGGAGCGTGCCGTCCGGCTTTTCCTTCCGGTGCGGCGAAGCATAATACATCACCAATCCATCCTTGGTCGGCAGGACCGTTCCCATCGCCGAAGCCGGGTTGGCGCCCCAGCCCGGGTCCTTGTCTCGCGCGCTCTTCACGCGCGGAGTGCCCTCATCCTCCCGTTCGCGGGCGGGGCCGTCCGACTTCGTCTCCGTCACGCTGATGGGACGGCGACTCGCGTCGGCAATGACCGGTTCCTGCGAAACCCGCTCCGGCTGGTACACCTTGCGGGTGAGAAAATACGTGTGCTCGACCCAGCGCCGATCGAGGAAGTCCACCTGGGAATTGGCATTACCCCGGAGCGTGGCGTCGGTCTCGGATCCGCTGGCGGCCGCAGGGGCAGGCGCGCTCGTTGCGGAGGCGGCGTTGGCGCCAGCCAGCGCGACCAGGCTCGCGCTGCCGGCGAGCGAGGTCTGTACAAAGGCTCGACGGGTGAGGTTCTTGTTCTGGGTCATGGCGGGAAAAGTGTTGTTGGTTTGGGTCGAGGCCGGCTGAGGGGGAGCGGGTCGATCACAGGGGAATCAGTCAGCTCTATCAGAATAGCGATGCGCCGCCCGATCGTTTACTCGGCGACAAAGCCAAACAGGTCGCCGTGGCGGAACTCAAATTCGAGACGGATCTCCCGGCCGGCCAGGTTCGCAATATCGGCGTCCTTCCATCTAATTTTCGCGCGGACGCTGTCGCCCTTGAACATTTCACAATCGGCGTAGGAGAAACCTTTGATGACCGTGCGTTCGGGATCGGTTATTTGCACGCGCAACGATCCCGGAGTGGGAAATACGCCCTCGCCATCGAAATTAACCGCGAGCTTTCCCTTCTCCCAGAGCAGCGGTCGCGTAATGACCTGGCACGGGCCGGATTCGTGCGATCGCAGCGAGACCAACCCTTCCTTCCGAAAGCGCAACAAGCCCATCGCGGCATCCTTCTTTGAGGGCAGGATTTCGTGATGATAACCCCGATATCCGGTGTAATAGAACAACCATTCCGATCCGAATTCCACCAGTCCCGCGGGTTTGACCATCCCGCCGTTCCATTCTCCATCGGTTCCCCGCCGGAAAAGATATTCACCGCCGCGATGGCGTTTCCAGGTCAGACCGTCCCGGCTGGTGCGCAGCTCAATATCGATGGTCGCCTGCGGATACTGTTTATATTGCTCCAAAAAGCCGATGTACAGGCCACCCTTGACGGTCACGGACATGCCATAGAACAACACCGCGTCCTCGTCTTCCGGGATCAGAACCGCCCTGGGGAGGTCCTGCCACCGGCCAAACAGGGTCTTGTTGGCCAGCCGGGAGATAACCCGGGTTGTTCCCGCCTTGGGCGTGTCGGCAACCTGTCGGAAATGCCGCAGATTTCGGAAGTATGTTACGAATTCCTCGCGGGCCGGATCGTAGATGATGGAATGCTGGCAGTCACTGCTGTACGGAATGATGTTTTCGAGGGTTTCCCATGTGACGCCATCCTTTGAACCGGCCAGATATTGGCCGCCGACTTCGCTGTAATAGCCGATAAATGCGAAGCCTCTTTTCGCGCTCTCCGGAACGGTCACGAGTTGAAACGTAGATGCGCCCTTCTTACCGGCGAAGACGATGTTCGTCTTCTGACCCTGCCAGGGGAAGAACGGCAATTCCGGTTTTGTCCAACGCACGCCATCTCTGGATTCGGCGTAACCCACCCGGGAGGGAGTCGACTGATCGGGCTTCGCGTAGATGTGGTAATAGGCGCGAAAAAGCTGGTGGTTCTCATCATAGATGACCGACGCTGGGCCGATCAGGCGCCCGATTTCCCACGGCTGGTCGGCCACCAGCACGGGATTGCGCGGATCCTGCTTCCCGTCATGGACGTACCGTCTCACAGTCACGTAAAATCTTTGGTCGAAGCGATTCTCGATCAGGAAGTCGTCCAGGAAGTACTGGAATTCCCCCTGCTTAATCGCGATGGTCTGGAGCGGGATCGATTGACCCGCGGCAGCAGAGGCAAACAGGAGACCAACGACCGCGGCGAAGACGAACGAGCGAAAAAAACGCGGCGTGGGTGCCACGGCCCCGCCAAATATCCGGGTAAGGAAGGTGCGCATTCGGTAGGGTACGGAGGCTTTCACCCGGGCGCGGGCTGACAAAGGAAATCGCGTGGTGAACCCTGCTTACCAGTTGCGCACTTGGCGGCGAGCCGGAGGCACGGGCCATTGTGCGCGGCAAGGGGATTTCGCGCGCGGGCGAGGATGTGGCGGGGAGGGATCGCGGGCGGACAGCCGAAGCCGCTGGCAAGAGGACCTTACCAGTCCTTTTGCCTCGTCGCGCGGCGGCGCCGGGGCCAACCATTGCTATCATGCACCCTTACCCTGCCGCTGTGTCACAGAATAAACTTAACTTGGGGCCGGTCGCGATCGATACCATCCGGGCGTTTGGTGTCGCGCGGTGCTTGAACCCGCGTTTCGGACTGTTTCTGCGCGGGCTGAAGCACCGCGCCACCGTGCTTGCCCTCGGAGCCGTGCTGGCCCTCGGGGTGCCTCCGGTCTCCGCCCAACCCGACGCCACGGGTACGATCGAGGGTCGGGTCGTCAGCAAAGTGACCGACTCGTATCTGGCCAACGTCCGCGTCGCCATCGAAGGCAGCAATCGTGAAGCGATCACGGATGAAAACGGAACCTATCGCCTGGCCGGAGTGCCGGCGGGCGAGGTGCGGCTGCGGGCGGTTTACGTCGGATTGGAGCCGAAGACGGAGGTCGTTCGGGTCACGGCCGGGCAAACCATCCGCCGCGACTTGGAACTTGCCCGCTCGGGGCCGACTCCGGGCATGCCGGACGACCGGCCAATTACGCTGGATGCGGTTACGGTGGTCGAGGATCGGGAAATGAACGCCCAGACGATTGCGCTGAACGAGCAGCGCATTGCGCCCAACATCAAGAATGTCGTGGCATTTGACGAATACCCCAACAACGGGGATCCAAACATTGCGGAATTTTTGAAGTTCATTCCGGGCGTCGCCATCAGCTACTCGGGCTACGCGGGCAACGATGCCTCGGTCCGGGGCATTCCCGGCAGCGACACACCGCTGACGATCGACGGGGCGAGCATGGCTGCCTCCACCCTCGGGCCCGGGCGTAACGCCGGCTTGTTTGCCGTCCCGATCAACAATATCTCGCGGATCGAAGTCACGAAAGTGCCGACGCCGGATATGTCGGCCAACGGGCTGGGCGGCTCGATCAATATCATCAGCAAAGGCGGATTCGAGCGGAAGAAACCCCTCTTCACCTACAATGTGTTCAGTTCTTTTCGTTCGGATGATCCCTTGACCTTGAGCAAGCGGGTGGGGCCGACGCCGAAGCTGACCACGCGGCACATCCTTCCGTCGGTCGATCTGACCTATGCCCGGCCGATCAACGAGTCCTTTGCCTTCACGCTTTCGGCCACTCAAAACCTCAACTATATTGAAGCCCACACGACCCAGCCGGCATGGGATTTGATCCGGTTGGTGCAGACGTCCAGTTCGTGGCAGGTCAGCCCGCAGCTCGTCTCCGTCCGCTCCGGGCGCGTCGGCGTCGACTGGAAAATGGGCAGCGCCACGACGCTCAGCGCCAGCATCCAATATCGGAAGCGGGAAGCGGCGTCCGCCGGGCACAGTTTTGGCACCACCTATGGAACGGGTGCCACCGGCGGTCCGACCTTTGTCCAGGGCGCGGCCACGGGTGTCGGGTCGCTCAGCCAGAGTGTCGGCACCTGGCTGGAATTGCATGTCGGGATGATGGTCTCGAACCTCAAATTCTCCCACAAGGGCAAGGTGTGGCAAATTGACGGGATTGGCGGGTATTCCGTGTCCAAGCACCGGCGGCCCAGCACGGAAAAGGGTTATTTTAGCAATATCAGTGGCACGATTTCGAACCTGGTGATTCGCGCCGATGGCATTTCCGGCTCGGGAAAAAACAAGGAGAGCATCGTGCCGGCAGCGTACCGGATCGTGGATCGCACGGGTGCGCCCGTAAACCCGTTCGATGGCAACGCCTACTCCATCACCACCACCGCGGACAATCTGCCCAAATCCGAAGACACGAAAGCCGAGGCCAAACTGAATGTCGCGCGGAGTTTTGCCGGCCCGTTGCCCTTCTCCCTGAAGAGCGGCTTCGCCGTGACCCGGCAGGATGTGACGGCCAGCGACGACACCAAGAGTTACAGTTTTCGCACCGGTCAATCGGTCGACGTCAGGAAAGCGGGCAACTATGGGCTCGTGGACACGGGCTTCTCGGCGCAGTCACCGGCGTATCTGAGCGGCGACAGGATTCAGTGGATCAGCGCCCGCAAGGCTTATGAATTGTACCAGGTTCACCCGGAGTACTTCATCTTGAACGAGGCCTCCGCCTATACGACGCGCGTGAACGGCTCGAGGAAGTTCAATGAGACGATTTCCGGAGCCTACCTTCGCGGCGACTTGAAGCTGCTCAGCAATCGCCTGTGGCTCGTGGGCGGGGTGCGCTACGAGCGGACTGAAAACGAAGGCTGGGGCGCCTTGGACGATGTGAGCGCCCAGTATGTCAAGGACGCCCGGGGTAACGTTGTGCGCAACGCCGCCGGCCAGCCCACCCTGATCTCGACCGATGCGTTGGTCCGGGCCCAGTTGAGATACAAGGAACGCGGTTCTCACGGCAAGGGAGACTATGGGACCACTCATCCCAGCTTTAACGGCACCTACACCATCATCGACGGCCTGCTGGTCCGAGCGGGTTATGCCCGCACGATTGGACGACCGAGCCTGAGCCTGATCATTCCCGGAGTGGCCGTTTCCGAGCCGACCGCGACGAACCCAACCATCACGGTGGTGGACTCCGGTTTGAAGCCGTGGAGTGCGGACAATTACGATCTTTCTCTGGAATCGTATCTGCTCAAGGGCGGGTTTGGCTCCGTCGGGGTGTTCAAAAAGAACATCCGGGGTTTCTTTGTCTCCACCGCCAGTTCGCCCACGCCGGAGTTGCTCGAGCGGTTCGGCATTCCGACCACCGGCGATTATCTCAACTACACGGTGTCGACGCGAGGAAATGGTGGCGACGCCTCGATCACGGGCATGGAGTTCGCCTACAAGCAGTCCCTCACGTTTCTGCCCTCGTGGGCGCGGGGGGTGCAGGTGTTCGTGAATTACACCAAGATGTCCTTGGGTGGATCGAGCCAGTCTGACTTCACCGGTTTCAATCCCAAGACCCTGAGTTGGGGGGCGAGCTTCGTCCGGTCCCGTTTTGCGATCCGGTTCACCGGCTCGGAGCAGGGTGAAACCCGCCGGGCCCCGGTGGCGGCGAGCGCCTCGGTGCCGGAGGGAACGTACCTTTGGCAGGGAGCGAAGACGCGTTACAACATCGGGATCGAGTATGCGATCTCGCCGAAGATCGGATTCCACATTTCGCTTAACAACGTCAACGGCTTGGGCGTGACCGACGTGCAGCGGCGCTACGGGGCGAACACGCCGGATTACGCGAAGTACCAGCGTTTCCAGGAATGGGGCAAGAACGCGGTCGTGGGCATCAAAGGCGAATTCTAGAGCGGCGCGCCGCAGAACCCCGGCCAGTCCGCTTCAAGGCCATCGAAATTCCGGCGTGGGCCGTGCGCTCCGCGCGCGGCCATTTGTTCACTCCGATGATCGTTCGGGCCCCGCCTGAGCCGCGCGACGGAGCGCCCGGCCCACCTTTCAATCCGCCGCTCTTTTTTACCGGGGCCATGGCGACACACCTCCCGCCTTATCCGCCAGATAAGTGGACTGACTATGCGCGCTCCGGTGCCACCGGGAGTGCATCGATCGGTCGGCATGGTGCGTACAGCTAAGTGGGTTGGTGGTCAGAGGAGTGGTTTTGGCATCACGAAAGGTTCCCATGAATGCAAAAATTTCGGTGATCGCGGTGGTTACGTTGCTGCTGCTGCTGTCGGGTTGTGTGTCATCCGCGGCCAAGTTGGGGAACGTGCAAAACGGGATGACGAAAACCCAGGTGATCGAGTTGCTGGGCAACCCCGACAGTGCGAGTGTCCGGGGCAACACCGAGTACTTCACCTACTATCTCACCGACAAGGCGACCGGTCGCGAACAGGCCTACATGGTCCGGCTGGTCGACACCCGCGTGGAATCCGTCGGGCGCTTCATCCAGTTTGGCTACGCGGTTACGGTGGGCAGTCGGGGCGGGGCAGGCGGAATGGGCGCCATCCTCTCGTCGCCCGAGTGTCCGGATGTCGCCACGCAGCTCCGCCAGTTGCAGGCGCTGAAAAACAGCGGTGAGATGTCGGAAGAGGAATTCCGCCAGGCCAAGCAAGAGGTGCTCGCGACGAAACTGTAGACCGGTGCTTTTTCCCGGCTTGGGCCGGGAAAAAGAAGCGCGCGGCGCGGTCCCGCTCAGCCCTTACCGCCGCGCAGCACGACGAGGTGATCGACCCCGCTGGTTTCGAACTCGCGCCAGTAGGTGTCCTCGATCTTGGCGAGCTGCTCCTCTTCCTCCTCGCCAAATTCCGCGCTCAGTTTCGTGGCTCCGAGTTCGGCCCGCAGATCGCGCTCGGCCAGCCGGCCCACAAGCTCGCTCCAGAACGCATCTTCGACAAACTGATCGAGTTTCTCGTGCACGACTCCCTCGGTGAGTTTTTCCGTGGGGAAGAACTGGCCGTTGACGTCGGTCTCGACGAGGTCGGCGCAGCCGAAGGGCTCGGCCAAGGCGAACGCCTTTTGCGCGATGTCCGCGTAACGCTCCGGCATCGTGGCCGGATCCTCGGGTCGCGCGCCGGCGACCCACAGGCCGAGATGGGCGAGTTCGAGCAGCCGGGCGTATTCCTTCGATGTAAACGAAACCTTCATGCGCCAACAGAGGATGGGTTCGGCCGCGGCGCGCAAGGGCGGAGTTGAGGCCCGCCGCAGGCTGCGTTGACCCCGGGGATGAAGTCTCTCTACTCCACCCACCCCAGCATGACTCCCCCTGCGCCCAGCCCGACTCCCGCCGGCCCGCGACTGGCGTCGCTCGATGCGCTGCGCGGCTTTGACATGTTCTGGATTCTCGGGGCCGACGCGATCGTGCGCGGGCTCAGCGAAATGACCCAGGCCGCGCCTTTGCCCTTCGTCGCCGCGCAGCTCAGCCACAAGGAGTGGGCGGGGTTTGCGTTCTACGATCTGATCTTTCCGCTCTTCGTCTTCATCGTCGGGGTGTCGCTGGTGTTTTCGCTGACGCGCACCCTCGCGGAGCATGGCCGGGCGGCGGCGGTGAAACGGGTGCTCATCCGGACCGCGGTGTTGTTTCTCCTCGGCATTTTCTACAGCGGCGGACTGACCGGGCGCTGGCCGGACATCCGGCTGCTCGGCGTGCTGCAACGAATCGCTCTCGCCTATGGCGCGGCGGGTTTGCTGTTTTGCTTCTTCCGGCCGCGCGCGCTGGGGGCGATCGGGGTGGCGTTGCTCGCCGGCTACTGGGCGCTCCTGACCTTTGTGCCGATCCGCCCGGTGCAACTCGAGCGCAACGCGTTGCCGGCCCAGATGGCCCAGGTCGGCCTGCCCAAGCCGACGCTTGCGCAGGCGCACGAGTTCTTCGACCAGATGCCGGCGCGCATCACCGGTGGCTATGAGCCGGGGCTGAATCTCACCAACCACCTCGATTTCAAATATCTCCCGGGCCGGAAGTATGATCTCTATTGGGATCCCGAAGGGTTGCTCAGCACGTTCCCGGCGGTCGGGACTTGCCTGCTCGGGGTGGCGGCGGGGTTGCTCTTGCGCCGCCGCGATCGCACCGACGCCCAGAAAGTCCTCTGGCTTGCCGGGGCTGGCGTCGCCGCGCTCGCCCTGGGCTGGGCGTGGCACCTGCAGTTTCCCGTGGTGAAGAAAATCTGGACGTCGTCGTTCGTCCTGGTGGCGGGCGGCTGGAGCTGCCTGCTGCTCGCGGCGTTTTATTACGTGGTCGAGATTCTGCAGTGGCGGCGCTGGTGCCAGCCGTTCATCTGGATCGGCCTGAATCCAATCACCTTGTACATCACGGCCAACATCGTGGGCTTCCGACGGGTCGCGCCGCGGTTCGTCGGCGGCGACGTGAAGGCGTTCTTCGACGCGATCACGCCCGGCTTTGGCAACCTCGTGGTCGAGCTCACGGGACTCACCCTGATCCTGTGGTTCGCGTGGTTTCTCCAGCGCCGGAAGATTTTCCTGCGGGTGTGACCCGAGGACAACGCGATCCACCGCGCCGGCGCTCCTCGGAGAAACCCCGGGGTTTTCCCGGCACGAAGTGCCGGCTTAGGAGTTTGTCGAGTTGGCCGGTACAATTGGCGGGAGCGTTTGTCAGTCTCCCGCAAACGTGCGCTGGAAGTCCGACAAACTCCTAATTCACCCGGTTCCACACCGCTTCGCCCAGCACGGCGGCCCGGGCTATCCGGGCCGATGTACTGCGCATTTCCACCATGCCCTCCGGGCTGCAAAACGCGGCGTGGCAGGTGACGATGAGATTCGGAGTCGCCGCCTCCTCGGCGGTGCGCAGCGGCTCGGATTCGACCACGTCGAGACCCGCGCCGGCGAGGTGACCCGAACGCAGGGCCGCAAACACCGGCGCCTTTTGCACGATGTCACCGCGGGCCGTGTTCACCAGGAACGATCCGGACTTCATCCGGGCGATTTCCGGCGAACCAATCATCCCGCGTGTCTCGGCGGTCAGCGGGCAGTGCACGGATACGACGTCCGCACTGCGCAGCAGTTCGTCGAGCGTGGCGGCACGGGCGATGCCCACGGCCTTGTGCGTGCCGGAGGGCACATAGGGATCGTAGAACACGACGCGAAATCCCATGGCCTTGGCGCGCAACGCCGTGGCGGTGCCGATCCGGCCGAGCCCGACGACGCCAAACGTGAGCGTGCTCAGCCGGCGCATTTTTGCCGCCACCTCGATCTTCCAGCCCAACCGCTTGGCCTCGGCGTCGAGCGGGAAGAGCTGGCGGCACAGGGCGAGGGTGAGGGCGATGGCGTGGTCGGCCACTTCCTCGGTGCCGTAGTCGGGCACGTTGCAGACCGGGATCCCGTGTCGGGCGGCGGCGGCGGTGTCGACGGTGTCGAAGCCCACGCCGTTGCGGATGATGGCGCGGCAGCTCCTCAACTGCGCGATGACCCCGGCATCGACCCGCGGGCCGTGCCAGAGGATGATGGCGGCGGCATTAAACGCCTCGGTGGGAAAGGGCGCATTGTACTCCAACCAGATCGTCCTTAATTCGGCGACTCCGGCCAGAAACGGCGTCTCGACCGTGGCGGCGTGGTCGGTGAACTTGAACTCCTTCGGGCAGAGAATGACGACGAGGGGGAGGCTCATGGAAAAATCCTTTGACCATGGATTACACGGATGCCACGGATGCCGGGAAGACTTATCCGCGCCAATCTGTGAATCCCATGGTTAAACTGCTCTTTTGCCTGTCGATGCTCGCCCTGGTGGCGGCGCCCGCGCTTCGCGCCCAACGCGAGAAACTTCCGGCCGAGGATCTTGAGTTTGTGGAGAAGAACTGGCCGGAAGCGAAGAAGACATCGACCGGCATCCGCTACCTCATCATGCGCGAGGGGCAGGGCGAAATGCCCAAGCCGGGCGACAAGGTGTCCGTCCTCTACATCGGGCGGCTGCTCAACGGCACGGTCTTCGATCAAAACCAGAACCGGGAGGATCCATTTTCCTTTCGGGTCCGGCGCGAGATGGTGATCGAGGGTTGGGAGCAGGTGCTGCAGCTGATGAAGCGCGGGGAGAAACGACTCGTGATCATTCCCCCCGAACTCGGCTACGGCACGCGCGGTCAGCCGCCGAAAATTCCGCGCAAGGCCACCCTGGTCTTCGAGATCGAGCTGCTCGACTTCAAGAAGGATTGAGCGGAAGCGGGGCGCCGCCGGACTATTTCATCATCTCCGTCAGCAACGGCTGCAGCGCCTCGGCCCAAAGTTGGTAGCCGGCGGCGTTGGGGTGCAGCTGGTCCGGCATGATGTTCGACGGAATCCGGCCGTCGTCACCGAGGAACTTTGCATTGATGTCGAGGAACCGGACGTTCTGCCCGTCGTCGAGCTTGGCCAGCTCGGCATTCACCGCGGCGATCACGGTCATGCGTTTCACCGCTTCAATGGCCACCAAATCGGTGATGACGCCCTTGGCGTCCTTGCGCGGACCGCGGGGAAAAATGGCGTGGACGAGCACCTTGGCGCCGGGGATCTTCGCGCGGATCATCTGCACGATCTTCTTGTCGGCGGCAGCGATCTCCGCGGCGGTGTGTCCGCCGGAATTGTTCGTGCCCAGCATGAGTACCACGACCTTGGGGCTGATGCCGTCGAGCTCGCCGTTCTCGATCCGCCAGATGACGTTCTCCGTCCGATCGCCGCCGATGCCGAAATTGGCCGGTTGGTATTTGCCGAAGTAGTGGTCCCACACATGGGGCGCCCTCGTCCAGCCCGCGGTAATCGAGTCACCGAGAAAGAGCACGCCGATCGGTCCCTGCTTGCCGCGGGCCAGAAAGGACTCGTGCCGTTGCAGGAAGGCCCCGTTGTCCTTTTTGGCGATCGGGGCGGAAGCGTCCACCGGGGCCGGGGCCTTGGGCGATTGGGCGATGACGGACGGCAGCGCCGCCACCAGTGCGAACAGGGGCAAAAGCAGGAAGGATTTTTTCATGGAGATGAGGGCGTGACAATTGGCGGTCCGGGACCGCGACGTCGAGCCTGAGGCGGATTATTTCGCCGGGGTGACCTTCAGATTCGCGAAATGTCCGTCGTCGACATCGACGAAGAGGCCCACCGGACGCGCGCCGCCGTTCGCGACCAGCCGCGTGACCGTGAGCGAGGGTTTTTCCGCCTGGTTCACGAAGACCTTCACTTGCTTGTCGCCGACTTCGATCCGCGCGTGAAACCAGCCGGCGGGATCGGGCAAGGACTCAAAAACATTTCATATTAAAGGCAGCCTTTATCAAAAAGGGGGGTGAAGCGGTTTATTAAAGGCAGAGGGGTGGCGACGACCACCGCGGTCGGCAAATTCCGTGCGGAACGGTTTCATTCCGAGTCCCCGCCGCCCTCTGCCGGGGCGGCCGGAGGCGCCCAGGAGGCCACCGAAGGATTACCGTAGGATTACCGAAAGACTACCGAAGGATTGCGATCGCCGAAATCGCAGTTCCGACCCGAAAAACGGGCCCGGATATCGGTCCCGGCATCGCGCGCTGTATCGGCCGTGCTGGCGCCCAGGCCGTGCTGGTCGGCCGCCGCAGTAATGTTCGGCGCCGGCACCGCCATGTCGAGGGCGTTGACCGAGGTCCATTTGCCCGTGCCTTTCTGGCCGGCCGTGTGGAGCACGATGTCGACGAACGGCTTCTTCGTCATCGGATCTTTCTCCTTCAAAATGTCGGCCGTGATCTCGATTCTCGCGGTGAATCGTATTGGTCCACAGCGCATTGCCGCCGTCGATCGCGATGTCGCCCTGGTCAAGCAGCGGCACCAAGCCGTCGATCCCGGCGTCCGTGCCCTTGGCGGCCTGGACGGGGATGATCATCTGATGCACGGCGAATGGCGATCAGAGCCCTCATCTCTTATGCTCAATCCTGCCCTTGGTGGGGAAAAACTCGGAGAGCACGTTGACCACCGGGGAGGCCCAAGTCGGCTCGTTGCGCTCGTAAATCCAGGTGAAACCAAGAATGGAGACCGCGACCCCGGCGACGATGGTCAAGATGGTCTTATCCATGTGGGCAAGTTTCCGCAGGACAACGATGGTCACGATGATGGCCAAGACCCCCAAGCCTAGTCGCAGCCAGAAATCCATTGGAATGTGTTGAATTCGGTCGGCGATCGCGGCGGCCTTCGTAACGGCGAGCATGTGCATGACACAGGGGTTAGACCCCGGATCCGCCAATTCGACTCGAAACATCGAACCGGCCAAGTTTCGCATATTTTTTGAATTCCGGGCCTCACTTTCGCTCCGCTCAGCGCGTTTCACCCGCGCCAGCACGCCTGAAATTCACCTTTTGGTTTTGTTCTCAGCCCTCAGCTCTCAACTGAATTTATACGACCTTAGCCGCTCGCGTGGCCTGACATGTGTTCGCCACGGACCGCGCAATTGATCCACGCCGTGGCGCCGCTGGCATAATGTTCCTTCTTCCAAATCGGCACGCGGGCCTTGGCCTCGTCGATGATGTAGCGGCAGGCTTCGAACGCCGCCCCGCGGTGCTCCGCCGTCACTCCGACCCACACCGCCATTTCCCCGAGTTGCAGCTGGCCAACGCGATGAAGGCACACGGCCTCCAGCAACGTGAACTTGTCCCTGGCCTCGGCGAGGATTCGCTCGCCCTCTTTTTCCGCCAGGGGCGTGTAGGCCTCGTACTCGAGCGCCAGGACCGGCTGGCCTTCGTTGCGATTGCGCACCCAGCCTTCGAACGTGACACACGCCCCCGCGCGCGGATCGGCGAGCACCCGCCGGAGCGCGGCCGGGTCGATCGGTTCGGGAGAAATCCTGAACATGCTGCGCCTTGCGATCAACCGCCCGCGACCGGTGGGATGAACACCACGCGATCGCCGTCCCGCAGCGGCGCGGATGAAGC
>JBIJCX010000574.1:0-3729 GCA_044344465.1 Opitutaceae bacterium | reverse complement strand
GGCATCAAGATTGGCACCGAGTCGGCCGGGGCATTCGAGGATATCGTGGTGCAGAACTGCACGGTGTTCGACACGCGCTGCGAGGGCCTCGCGGTGCTCTCGGTCGACGGGGCGCGGATCGAGCGCGTGAGCTTTTCGAACATCTCGCTGCGGAACATCAAGGGCGACGCCATCCTCGTGCGGCTCGGGGCGCGCGACCGGACCTATCGAAAGGACGCGGTCGTGAACAAGGGCGCGATCAAGGACGTGATGTTTTCGCAGATCCAGGGCACGCGCATTTCGGACCTCGGCAACGCGATTTCCGGGGTGCCGGGGCAGGTGATCGAGAACGTGGTCCTCCGCGATATCGCATTCGAGTTCACGGGCGGAGGCGCCGCCGAGCTGGCGAAGCGGACGGTGCCGGAAAACGTGAAGGGCTACCCGGGCGTCGGGCTGTTCGGCAAATTGCCTGCATACGGTTTCTTTGTGCGGCACGCAAGGAACGTCGTGTTCGATAATGTGCGTCTGAGCTTCGCCACCGACGACCACCGCCCGGCGGTCGCGTGCGATGACGTCGATGGCGTCACGATCGCTCGGCTCCAGGCACAGACGATGCCCGGCCGCGAGCCCGTGCAACTGGTGAACACGCGCAACGTCAACCGCTGAGGACCGCTCCGCTGGATCGGGCAAGGTCCCAAACCGTGACCATGCAGGCGAAGCGAATCTTCCTCTGTCGTGCGGAAAACCAAAGGGTGGGCCGTGCACTCCGTGCGCGGCCTCGGCCCCGTCTTTCGACCCGGCCGCGCGCGGAGCGCCCGGCCCACCATCTAACTGCATCGCCACGGCTAAGAGCGACGCTGGCGTTGACCGCGTCGTTCAGCTGCCCGCCGGCCAGTGCTGGTGCAACTTGCCGCGCACGAAACGGGCGCTTTCGGCGAGTTGTTCAATGCCATCGACACCGTCCTCGATGCTCACCCAGCCGTCGAACCCGACCCCGCGCAATGCGGTGAAGATGGCGTCGTAGTCGTTGAGCCCGCGGCCAATTGTCCCGTGCCGCAGCCGCCGGGCATAGCCCTCCGCGCCGGTCTCGTCCCGGCGCAAATCCTCAATCGTGCCTTCCGCCAGGTAGCGGTCGCTCGCATGCATCGTCACCACGCGGTGCTTTACACGTCGAAGCAGCTCCAGTGGATCGTCTCCCGCCAGAAACGCGTTGCTTGGATCATAGTTCACGCCGAAGCGGGGATGCCGGATCCGATCCACCAACTCGCAGAACACATCCATCTTCTGCGCGAACTCCGGGAAGTTCCAGAAATCGTCCTTGTAATGATTCTCGAGGATGAGCGTCACGCCGCAGGCCTCGGCCTCGGGCAGGCACGCCTCGATGCTGCCGACGACGAAATCGAGGCCTTGGGCGCGAGTCAGTTCCGGGCGGCGCTGGCCGGACAACACGCGGCAATATTTCGCGCCGAGGGTCGCGGCCATTCGAATCCAGTTCTTTTCCTTCTCGATCTCGCGCTGGCGAAAATCCGCGTCGGGACTCGAAAAATCCGGCGAACAGCAGAGCATGGGAATGACGAGGCCGCGACTCTCGACCGTGCGCCGGGCGTCCGGCCAGCGGGCCGGATCGGCGAGTTCGAGAAAGCCGCTGTAGTATTCGAGGCCGTCCAGCCCGAGCGGCGCGGCCAGCTCCACCCATTCACGCAAGGTCATCGTGCCCTCGCGACACAGGGGACGCATGTAGGCTTTGGGAAAGGCGGCGAGCTTGGGCATGGTCAGCTTTTTACCGGGTTGCGGCCGTAAACCGAGAACTGCTCCAACTCCAGTACTGAACCGGAAATGGGGCGCGACTCGTCGCCCAGCCAGAACACCGCGGCGGAGGCGATCGTCTCCGGGGCGATCAGGCGGCCCGAGGGGATTCCAAACTGGGAAACTTTTTCCGGCCAGTCCGGCGGCTGACCTTCGCTCACCTGTTTCGCGTACTCGTTCGGCGTCAGCACCCAGCCCACGTTGAAATGGTTGAACCGCACTCCTTCCGCCCCGTGGGCGTTGGCCAGGTTGCGCGAGAGCGTCTGCAGCGCGCCCTTCGAAATGCTGTAATGCAGAAACGTCGCCTCGCCGCTGTGGGCGTTGATCGAGCCGATGTTCAGCACGCTCCCCCGGTTGGCCTTGAGCTGGGGAAATGCGGCCTGGATCAGAAACAGCGGGGCGCGGACGTTGATCGCCATCGTATATTCAAATGCCTCGACCGTCGCGGTGGTGATCGTCGTCCGCGGCACGATGGCGGCGTTGTTCACCACCGCGTCGATTCGCCCGAAGGCCTGCATGGCCGCCGCGGCGATCCTCGCCGGACTCGCCGGATCCGCCAAATCGTCGAGATGCAGCGCCGCCCCCGATCCGAGTCGGGCGACGACCTCTTCGCCGTGCTGGCGGTCGCGGCCGTGGACGAGCACGCGGGCGCCCTCAGCTACACAGCGCTCCGCAATCGCGCGTCCAATGCCGGTGGTGCTACCCGTGATGATGATGACTTTGTCGCGGAGACGCATGGGCGGTTTGGATCGAGGAGAAAAAATCCTACGGACCTTCGGAATTTGAGAATTGAAATTTAAGATCTGAGATCTTGATGGGCTGCATCCGCCCGCGGCATCACTGGTTGAGCATGAGTTCTGACATTCACGAATTCAAACCCGGCCGGAGCACGGCCTTCACGATTTGGCCGGAGTGCATTTTTTCGAAGGCCTCGTGCCACGCCTCGAGGGCCCACACGCCACCGAGGATTGGCCGCACGTCAAGCCGGCCCGAGCCCAGCAACGCGAGCACCCGCTCCCATACCGGATAGTTGTGACTGAAACTGCCCTGCAGCGTGATGTTTTTCTGCACGAGCGGGTCGAGGGAAAATCCGAGCGGCTGTGGGCCCCATCCCACCTTGCTGATCCAGCCGGCCGGCCGCACCAGTTCCAGCGCCGTGCGCAAGGCCGCCGAGGCGCCGGCCGCGTCAATCACGCCGTCCGCGCCCAGTCCGTCGCGCTGTTTCGCCCACGCGGTCGCATCCCCGATGATCACGTCGCACCCGTAGACTTTTGCGACCTCGAGCCGCGTCCGATCTCGCTCGAGTCCGACGAGTGCGACGTCCGCCCCGGCAAGCCGCGCCATGGCCGCGCAGAGGATGCCGATCGGGCCGGGTCCGAGCACGACCACGCGATCGCCGGGACGAACCCGCGAGTTGTTCACCACCGTGTTGAACGCGACGCAGCAGGGCTCGGTCATGGCCGCCAGCTCCATGGGCAGGTTGTCCGGCACGCGATGCAGGCAGCGCGCCGGCACGCGCACGAACCGGGTCATCGCTCCGTCAACGCCGTAGCCGAAACCGCGGCGCGTGGGGTCGAGATTGTAGAGGCCTTCGCGCGTCAGCGGACTGTTCGCGTCGATCACGGCGGCGGTCTCGCTCACGGCACGATCCCCCTCCTGCCAGCCCCGCACGGCGGCACCGAGGGCGGCGATGCGTCCGCCGAACTCATGCCCGAGCACCACGGGATAGTTCACCGTCCAGCTGTGGCTGCCGGTCCATTGGTGCAGATCGCTGCCGCACACGCCGACCGCGTCGACCGCGAGCACGACGTCATCCGCGCCCGGCTCAGGCCGCTCAAACTCACGTAATTCCACGCTGTGCGGCGTGGAGGAGAAATTGACCACTGCGGGGCTTTTCATCGTTTTGCCTTTCCGACCGGAACATCGCCGAAACCGTGCACGCGT
>JBIJCX010000573.1:0-3731 GCA_044344465.1 Opitutaceae bacterium | reverse complement strand
TTGACCCCTGTTTGGCTGTGCTCCAAATTTGCGAAAAAACCGCTTAAAACCGCTATTTTCCGCATGTTTTGTCCCTTTTTGTCCCTTGACTGTTGACCTAGTCGCCGCTGATATTTCCGCACTCTGAAGTCACTTAATCCAACGGTCACAGAAGAGAAGTACCCGAACGGCACGAAATTCTGGCTGGTCGCCTGCACGCTGCCGGATGGAAGACGCCACCGGCGGAAGCACCAGAGCGAACTTGAGGCCAACAAGGATCGGGCGACCTTGATTAGCACGCATGGCACATCGGTCAGCCTTGAGGAGATTGAACAAGCCAAGGCGGCAATTCTGGCCCTCCGCAACTCCACCAATCCTGACGTGAAGGGCCACAGTCTCCTGGACGCAGTCACTTTCTTCTGTGTCCATTATCGCGATACGTCCAAGATCCTGCCGATCGATGACTACGTGAATGAATTTCTTGCTGAAAAGCGAAAACAAGACCTGCGAGACCCCACGGTCGCACAATTGGAGAGCTACCTGCAAGAGTTCGCCGAAGACTTCAAAGGGCAGAATATCCGGGACATTGCGAAGCGTGAGATTGTGGAGACCTACCTGACGAAGACCCACATTCCAAATCGCAACCGCAAAGCGATTCTCAACCAGTTTTTCAACTATCTGGCTCAAACGGCGCAGACCACCAACCGCGAAATCAAGGTGATCGATGCCAACCCGGTTCGGCTCCTTGCGCGCCGCCGACGGCAGGATCGCGACATTTCCGCCATTGGGATTATCACCGCCCGCGATGCCGTGGCCCTCCTCAAAAGAGCGGCCACCTACAACGCGCAGCGTCTCTTTGTCTGGCTTCTTTTTACCGGGATGCGCCCAACCGAGACGGTCAAGTTCTGGAACACGGGCGGATGGCGTCACATAAATCTGGACGCGGGCGTCATCAACGTTAACGCCTCAATCTCCAAGACCCGCACGAACCGTCAGATCAGGATTCAGCCGAACCTGCGGACGTGGCTGAAACATTACCGGGGTCGGAACTTTTTGACTTCGAACTGGCGGGACAAATACGGCTGGGCGAAGGAGGTCTTGCCCGAAGGTCGTCGCGACATTAACGACATTTGCAGACACACTTTCATCAGCTATCTGTCGCGAATCTCAAGCGGATGGCAGGAAGTCGAATTGCAGGCGGGTAACACGAAGGCCATTCAGCTCCAGCACTATCTCGCGTTGGTCCACGATGACCCAAAGTCCTTCTGGGGCATCACACCCAAGAAGATAGGCATTTTCGACGTGTCAGAGGAAGAATATGCTCACAGAGGTTACCTTAATCGGAAGGCTGCGATCTTGGAGAACAGGAAAAGGGTTTGTCACAAGAAGAACGGGGAACCGCTTTAACGCTGATAGGATCTCACCTTCGCGACGCATTCGTATAGATCCCACAGCAGGATCTTGCGCCCCCTCCCCCCACGCCGCTCAGGGTCGAACGGTTGCGGCAGGTATCCCTTGGTGACCCAGCGATCAAAAGTATCCTCCGAGATGCCCAGCCGCCGGGCGATGAACCCTTTGTCACAAAGTTGAAACTTCATCCCGTGAATTACAAGTGGTCGATCCACCTCCCGGGCGTTGAATTCAGCTCGGGCAGCTCCTAACTCGGCTCGCAGTTGCCGAACTTCCTCCAAGAGCTGTGCCTCGGGGTCAATCATCGCCTCGCAAAAAGCATGACGTTGCCGCGGATCTTATCGGCATTTCGCCGCTCGGCCAACCACGGGGGATTTTGCCCGGATTGCGGGGGTAGGACGGTGGCGGGCGGGCGGCAGATCAAGCCGCCTGCGCATCGCCGCTGCTTCCCGGCGGAATCGTTCGCAGCTGCAACCGTGCTTCCGGGCGTAATCGCGGGTACTTAATGATGCGAAGTCGTCCAAGCCCGTCACGTAGATGAACACGTCCACCGCGAAATTGCGGTCTGTTGCGCCGGCAAGTTCGTTGCCGATGTCGCGAGCGAGCTGGAGCAGGTCGACGCGACTGCCGGTGCAATCTTTGCAAAGCAGCGCCCGGAGATCCTCGGTCAGGCCCCATTTCATGGCGTCGCGATAGATGTCTTCGGCGGTGTCGAGGTGCGAAAAGTCCGGCTCGACCGCCGGATGCGAGGTGATTGAATTCATAACGGGCTGCAGTGTAGCCGCAATCACCGTGGAGAAATACGGGGCAAATGATCGCTCGCGCGCCCCTAATTAGTGTTTGCTGGGGAAACTCGGTGTCCCGCCCGCAATTTTGCGCGGTGCAACCGCGGCTGAACGGCGGTCAATTGTCCGCGAATGCGAAGATGGGCAAAACCGGGTGTCTCTGGTAAAGTACGCGCCCATGAACGCGGATCGCCTCGTTACAAGTTCGGAAGTGAAGTCATTTTTCGGGTACGGCAAGAAAAGTTGTTCATCGTTCTGGCAGTTCATCAGGAGCCGGGGCGTGCCGCACATCTACGTCGGCCCGCGCCGAATCATGTTCGACCCCTGGGCATTGAACCATTGGCTGACCAAACGGAACACCTCCACGGTACCGCGTCGGTTTGAATTCCGATCCGACGGCACGTTCACGTGGGACAAATCCCGGGAAGTGCCGCAAATCGATCTTCATCCAATCCCGAAGGAACGCACGCTCTCGAATGAGGACGTGGAACAGATTGCAATGCGGGTCTCGTGTCTGATCGCGGCATACCTTCCCAGCAGAACCAACAAGCAACTGACGTCGGAGTTGGCGGATTTCATCGAGCGCCGGACAAAACAGATAGACGACCAGCGGCCTAACTCGGCTTGACGGTCGGCGCTACTCCGTCACGGAAATCCGGTCTTGGACCGTGGCTCCTTCGGCACTAGCATTTCTTCTTTTCGCCAATCAACCTCATCCCCTGATCACCGGTGCCCATGTGTGCGCCTTTCGCGTCGTAGGTCTTGTCGCCTACCCGACTGCCGCGGCCCGGAGAGCAAGACGACACGTGTGTCAGCCAAGGCGGTCTTGATCCGGAGTTCGATAAATCGCGGGTGCATGGGAACGAGTCCCCTATCGCCAATCGTCACGGACCGCCGATTCCCGAGCCTACCCTCGGATTTTTGCCGGGTGGGGCGAACCCGACCGCTTTTTTCGGGGCGGCGGCGGGCCGGTTTTGAACCGCCTGCACGCGTGCTTTCATTTCCGGACCGAGTTTTTCGCGCCAGGCGGCCGTGACGGCCCTGCCGCGCTTGCGGGCGTCAGTCTCGCGCATCAGGGAAAGCATCACCCAGCGTACCAGATCCGACTGCTTCATCGCGCGGACATGTTCGAAAATATCGTGATTCTTCACGATAAATTCTTCGAGCTGAGACGACCGGCCTTGCGCGACTCGCGCCTCGGCCTCGGCCTGGCTCTTGAGGCCCAACTGCCGTGCCAGCGCGCCGCCGGCTACCGTCATCCCTCGCGAAGGGTCACGTTCCAGCAAGCCGACATCGCGCTGAACCATCTGGCGCGTCTGCTCGCTCAAGGACACGACGCAAAGATCGTCGCGCACAAAGCCGAGGATCAGATCGTCGACCTGGGGCGCGGCCAGGCAGACATGCATCAGAAGCTCCGCGGTGATCTCGGGCAGTTCGAATTCCGCCGTCAGTTCCCCGGCCCCGCGCTCGTAGCGGGAGATGATTTCGAGGAGCAGCTGCAGCGTAACGGGTCTCGTTGGTTCCGGGGGCATCTAGGATTTTTCGAAATTGGCTCGT
>JBIJCX010000237.1:0-12898 GCA_044344465.1 Opitutaceae bacterium | reverse complement strand
AGCAAATCGCGGATGTAGGCGGACGAGGTTTCGCGCTGCATCAGGCCGAGCATATGGTCGCTGATATGCTGGAGCGGGATGTCGATGTACCGGGCGACCTTCGGGCACTCGGCAATGGTGCGGATGAGTTCGTCGCTCCAATGCGCCGGATGGGTGTAAAGCAAGCGGATCCAAAAATCGCCCTCGATGGCGTTGAGCTGGCGAAGCAGGGTGGTCAGGGCCGTGCCGCGGGACGAATCCACCGGCGTGCGCGGGTTGGGGCGCTGTTCCCACGTGTCCATGCCGAAGAACGTCGTGTCCTGCGAAATCAGGTTGAGCTCTTTTACGCCTTCCTTAACGAGCTGGCGGGCCTCGGCGACCACGCTTTCAACCGTGCGGCTGCGGTGCCGGCCCCGGATCTGGGGGATGATGCAGAACGTGCACGGGTGATTGCAGCCCTCGGCGATCTTGACGTAGGCGAAATGTTTCGGCGTCAGCCGGAAGCGCGGGGTATCGTAATCCGGAATGAACGTGGAGCGGCCCTCGATGAACAGGGCGGGCGCCTCGTTCCGGCCGCGTTCCCGGGCGAAAATCTCCTCGATGATCGGGGCGACCTTCGTGACCTGATCGAGCCCGATGAACGCGTCGACTTCGTCGTGCAGCGACGTGGAAAGATCCTTGGAGAAGCGCTGCGACATGCAGCCCGCCACGATGAGCTTCTGTTCCTGGCGGCGTTTGCGCATGCCGCTGTTCTGGTGCACCTCAAGGATGTGGCTGATCGATTCCTCCTTGGAGGAATCGATGAAGGAGCAGGTGTTTACAATCACCACGTCGGCGTCCGCCGCTTCGGGGATGACGACCATGCCGGCCTGGTGCAGGTGGCCAATCATGATCTCGGAATCGACGAGATTCTTGGCGCAGCCGAGGGAGATGAGACTGACTTTGATCATGCAGGTTTTCGCTCCGCGCAAAACCCAGGTCCAGGTTTTGCGCCGCAAAAACCTCTTACTTCTTCTTCGCGGCGGCTTTCACGCGCTCTTTCCTGCGCTTGAGATAAGCAGCCCGGCGTTTGCGTTTGATGTACTTGTTCAGTTGTTGGCCCATGGGTGTTGTTCGAGTAAAGGGTCGATGTTTCAGAGCAGAGTGGGCGAGTCAAGCGCCGGGCGATCCACGATCAGACAGTGGGCGCATCTCACTTCCTTGCAACGCGTGAAGTCCCTTGGGTGGGCGGGCACGTCCCTGTGCCCGCATGTCTGGTCCGCTCGGTCGCGTTTCAAATGCGGGCACAGGGACCGGTCCGCCCACCAGGTACAGCAGCGGCAAGAATCTGAGATGTGTCCGGGCTGAAACGAGGCCGGCGTGCGAGCTCGGAACCAGCCGCTGCTCGCGCTACATTTTTCCTTTTTTCAGTGCCTCTTTCCTCTCCTGCCTGGTGATGCGCGATGTTTCCGTTGTTGTCTCTCCCTGCCATGGCGTCGGAAACAACCACAATTCCATCATCGGACTCCGCGGTCCCTCCCGCCCACCCCGCGAACGAACCCGACCTCGTGGTCGTCGGTGGCGGCATGGCGGCGGTGATGGCGGCGTTGGCGGCGAAAACCACCGGCAATCGGGTGCTGATCGTCGAACCGAGCAACGTGCTGGGCGGGCAGGGCACCGTCGGCGGCGTGGCGGGCTTTTGCGGCGACACGACGCGGGTGAACGCCGAGTTTGCCGGACTCGTCGCGCGGTTGGACCGGCATGGGCTGATCGAGCCGTATCAGCCCAACGAGGATCGCCGGGCCTACGATTTGGAATGGTGCGCGTTTTTCCTGCAGGAGATGGTGGTCGGCCGCGGCATCGACGTGCTCCTCCATTCGCGGGTGATCGGCGCGCGCGCGGCCAACGGCAGCGTGACACAGCTCACGGTGGCGACCGCCGGTGGCGTCCGGACGCTCGCGCCGCGGTTTGTGATCGATGCTTCGGGCGGGTGCGTCGTGCCGCGGTTGACCGGTTTTCCGATCGTCCACGAAGGAGCCAACCGGCAGCTGCCGATGAGCCTGTATTTCACGCTCTGGGACATCCGGGAGAAAGTGGTACCCATCCTGCCCGAGGGCTGTCCGCGCTGGACGCATGACGGCGAGATTCCGATGACCAGCCTCCATCGTTTTCCTTCGGGCAAGGTCGAGGTGAAGATGAAGATCGTCGGTTTCGACGCGGCCGATGGGGCCAGCCGATCCGCCGCGGAAATATTCGCCCGCCGGCAAATGCACGGGCTGATCTACTATTTGCAGACGATCGGCTACCGGAATCGAAAACTGGATACGCATGTCCTGGCGTCGGTGTCGCGCGGCATTGGCGTGCGGGAGGAGTGCCGCATTGTCGGCGAGCACATCCTCACGGAGGCCGAGGCGCGGCGGGCGGTGATTTTTTCCGACGCGGTCGCGGTCAACACCTACCACATCGATTTTCACTGGCCGGATCGCATGGAGCGCGCCGGCACTGGCATCACGGACATGCTCGATCCGCATCACCTGCCGTTGCGGATGATGATTCCGCAGGGTGCCCGGAACCTGCTCGTGCCCGGCCGCGGGGCTTCGGGCGACCAGACGGCGATGAGCGCGTTCCGCGTGATGGCCGTGGTCGCGCAGATGGGCTTCGCCGCGGGGCACGCCGCGCGCCAGTGTCTCGAACGGAATTGCGGTCTCGCGGCCCTGGACGTGCTCCGGTTGCAGGCGGCGATCGAGACCGGCGGACAGTCGCTCGATCTTTCTGATTATGGCGAGTACCTCCGCTGCGATCTCTTCGCGCACGAGGTCGCCTGCGCCGAAGCCGGAGGGGAGGGCGTCGTGTCCGACCTGGCAATCGAGCAGCGGCGCAATGGCTGCTTTCGCGTGACCTGGCGTCGCCAGGACCAGTCGGGCGCACTGCTTGGAACGTGGTCGGTCGAGCGCCGGGAGAAGAGATGGTCGCCGGCGGCCCCGGCCGACTCGAACGCGCCTTCAGACCGTGGGCACAAGCCGGTGACCCTCGACGATGGACGGCTGGCCCTCGGCGCGGTCGAGGGTGGAGCGTTGCGGGCTGATCTGTCCGCGGACGGCGGGGTGACATGGAGTCGCGGCTGCGAGCTCACGAACGACGCCGACGCCGCGGTGGTTCCGGCTGCGGTGGCAACGCGCACCGGTGTGGCGATCGCCTATGGCGGCATCGGCGGAAGCGTGGTGTTCTGGCACGGATCGGTTGAGCGAATTTCCGGCGAGGATCTGAAGCCGGCAGCGGCGCGGTTGGATTCACCTCCCGATGAAGTTCGTGAGGCGCAAACACCGCGGGCCTGAGTCGAAATGGCCAGGCCGGGCTTGCGGGCCGGTGGCGGGCACGGCATCACCACGGAACTCCCAACCCATGCGACCTGCCGCCGATCGCCAGCAGATCCTAGCCGTGCTCAATGCCTGGCTCGAAACGCCTTCGCCGCTGCCGGTGCGGCGGGTGCTCGAGGGCAAGCGACCCGCGCATGAACAACCGGCGTACTTCATGGAGGTGCCGCGTCTGATCATTGGAATCGAGGGGCGGGGCACGTTTCTGACGGTCGAGAACGATCAGGAGGTCGTGTTCGATCTTGCCGCCGGCCAGGTGCTTTTCCTCGGGGCCTATACCTGGATCTGTCCGGTGCCGCGGACGCCCTATCGCTCGCTGGGTGTCGTGCTGCGTCCGGATTCGACCCGGCTGACCATTCATGCGCGGCGCGCCATGGCCACGGACGGCACGATTGCCGGCCGCTATCTCGCCCAGTGGCGGACGCTCGAAACCCTTGGCATGAAAGGCGAGCACCTCCTCCAACTGCTCCGCGCGGAACCGTCCGCCCGGCTGGGCGAGCGCTCGTTTTCAATGCTGATCGAGATTCTCCTTGCGGAACTGGCCGGACTCGTCAGCCGGGCGCCGGAGCACGAGCGGGCAACCCAAACGATCTTGTGGCAGTCGGTCTGCGATTACCTTTCGGAGCACTGGTCGGACCCGCAGCTCAGCCGCAAGGGCACGGCGGCGTTTTTCAACCGTCATCCCAACCACTTCTCGCGCTTCTTCCACACCCACGCCAAGTGCAATTTTCGCACCTATGTGAACGAGGTTCGGCTCGAGCGCAGCCTCCATTTCCTGCGCGATCTCGGCTACAACGTGACCGACGTGGCGTGCCGGTGCGGATTCACCGACGTGCAATACTTCATCCGGTGCTTTCGCACGCGCTTCGGTTTCACACCCGGAGAGTACCGGAAACGCCAGGAAGACTAGGGGGAAATCGCGCGGCGCGATTTCCCGATGCTACCTTTTTCCTTTTCTTGCTAGGTTATTCAGGTGCGCTTGGCGCCCCCGGCGGGTGATGCTCTCCGCCTCCCCCATGAACCTTCAACTCTCCTGCGCCTTCGTGCTTCGCCTCGTATTCCTGGGCGTCGCTGTCCGCTCTGCCACGCTCGCGGCCCATCCGAACCTCCAAACGGGCGCGCCGCACCCGGCGAAGAATTCCGGCTCGCGCCTCATGCTCGCTGGCCCGTGGGTGCCAACCGATCCGCACAGCATCGACTTCGAGAAACTCCCCCGCCTCCCCGTTCAGCACGCCATCGTGAGCGACGTGCGGCCGCAGAAGGGCGTCAACCAGCACAACTACCTCGCCTACTACGACGGACGCTTTTGGGCGATGTGGAGCGATGGCCCGCGCGTCGAGGACATGGTTGGGCAAGTCGTCAAGTACTCGACCAGCCGCGACGGCCTGACGTGGGAGGCACCGAAGTTCCTCACCGGCTATCCGCCGAACTCCGGTCCCGATTCGCCGCACTACAACACGCGGAAGAAGGAGGGCCTGCGTTACATCTCGCGCGGCCTGTGGGTGCGCGAGGGGCAATTGCTGGCACTTGTGTCGCTCGACGAGGCGGCGGGTTTCTTCGGCCCGAGCCTGGAGTTGCGCGCCTACCGGTGGAACGGTGTCGCGGAGAAATGGGACGACGCCGGCGTGGTGCAGAAAGACGCGATCAACAATTTCGCCCCGCAGCGTCTGCCGACCGGCGAATGGGCGATGACGCGGCGAAAGCACGACTACAAGGATACCGGCGTGGAATTTCTCATCGGCGGCGTAAAGGCGCTCGACGACTGGACCTCGGTGCCCGTCGTGCGGGGCGCCGGGGGCGACATCAGCCTGAAAGCCGAGGAGCCGATCTGGTGGGCCCTGCCAGACGGCAATCTCGCGGCGCTGTTTCGCGACAACGCGAAGAGCGGCTACATCTTTCGCGCCTTCTCGACCGATGCCGGACGCACCTGGAGCACGCCGGTCGCGACGGATTTCCCGGACGCCCGCTCCAAGCTCTACGGCTGCCGATTGAAGGACGGCCGCTATGTGCTCGTCTCGAATTCGAATCCCAAGAAGCGCGATCCGCTGACGCTGGCCGTGAGTCGCGACGGTCTGGTGTTCGACCGGCTCTTCTACGTCGTCGGCGGCCGGCACGTGGATTACCCGCATATGATGGAGCACGCAGGGTACCTCTACATTGCGCACTCCGGCGGCAAACAATCGGTCGAGATCCAACGCGTGCGGATTGCCGACCTGGACACCGTGCGAATGCCGGTCGGGGGCTGAACCGCATTCATCCGGGAAATCGCGCTGCGATTTCCCGCGCTACCTTTTTCCCTCTCTTGCTAGGTAATTCGCATCCGCGCCGCCGCCCCGTTCCGACTTCGCTTCTGCGGCGACAACGCCTCCGGCCGCCATCACGCCGGACAGCGCTCACCTCCAACCTCAATTCGTGCCACCGATGAACCTGCCCCGCACTCCCCTCCGCTTCCTCCCGATCTTGTTGGCCGCTGCGCTGGTTTCCGGCGGCGCCCACCTGGCTGCCGCGCAGTCCGCCTCGACCGGCACCATCGCCGGCCGCGTCGCGAACGCCGCCACGGGCGCCTACCTCGAAGGCGCCGAGGTCAGCATCGCCGGCCTCCCGCCAGTGCTGACGGATCGCACTGGTACCTTCGCGATCGCAGGCGTTCCCGTCGGGCCGCAGCAGCTCCGCGCCACCTACACCGGCCTGGAATCTGCCACCAAGAGCGTGGCAGTGCGCGCGGGCCAGGCGGTCGAGGTCAGCGTGTCGCTGCAGTCGGGCGGGATCACGGTGCTGGAGAAGTTCATCGTCTCGTCTTCGCGGGAAGGGGAGGCGGCTTCGATTGTGAAGCAGCGCATCGCGGATCAGGTCGTGAACATCGTCTCGATGGAGGCCTTTGGCAGCGTGGCCGACGGCAACGTGGGCAACTTCATGGTCCGCCTGCCCGGGGTCGCGGCGGAATACGAGAACGGCGAGGTGACCGGGATCAAGATCCGCGGCACGCCGCCGGAGTTGAGCGCTGTCAACGTCGACGGCGTCCGCGCAGCCAATGCGGCGGTCGGCAATGTCTTCGGCGATCGCTCCGCCCAGATCGACACGATTGCCGCCGAATTCATCAAGGAGGTCGAACTCACCAAGGCGCCCACGCCGGACATGCCGGCCGACTCGATCGGAGGCAGCACCAATCTGGTGACCAAGTCGGCGCTCGATTTCGACCGCGATGTCTTCACCTACCGGGCCGGCTACAACTACAACGATTATCGCAAGGACCTGCATACCTTCACGCCCAATGCGGCCATCTCCTACCTGACCCGCGTCGGCGCCGATCGGGCCGTCGGGATGGCGCTCTCGCTCACGCACACGGAAACGGAGGCGCCACGCGACCGCGTGCAGATGTCGCGGACGGTGGCCGACGGCCGCAACACGCAGGCGCGCAGCCTCACCAACATCAACAACCGCGTGCGGATCGGCGCCGGCCTCAAACTGGACTACCGCCCCACTGCGCGGAGCAGTGTCTACACCAAGTTCAACTACAATTACTACGACTTTAGCAGCCCGCGCGATGTGCCCGCGATTGTCGGAGCGAACAATAATCGCATTGCGGACTACAGCCGCGTCAGCCGCGCACAGATCGAGGCGGGCACCACGCCACGCGACTCGGCCAATGCCACTGCCGGTGTGGCCCCGGGTTTTACGGAGAGCTTCACGGAGTTGCTGCATCCGACCTTCACCCACCAGGTGACCCACAACATCCGCAAATTTTGGAACTTCACGGTCGAGGCGGGAGGGACGGTGCAGTTTCCCGGAGATCAGAAGCTGGCGGTGCAGTTGTCCTACAACCCATCCCGCGCCCAAGGCACCCTCCGCGCTACCGATTTCACCTACCGCGGATCGCCCTTCGGCTTTTCGATTGACACCACCAGGAACCGCTCCCGTCCGGAATTCCGTCAGACCTTTGGTACCAACGTGGGTTTCGGGTCGGACTTCAGTCAATACACGGCGACGGTATCGAATATCAGCGGGGTGCCCCAGGACCTGGTCGAAGACGATATGGCGAATACGAAGATCGACTACACGAAGTCGCACCGCATCGGGGGCCTGCCGGTGCAGTGGAAAGTGGGCGGTAATTGGCGGCGGCAGAATCACAGTAACACCGCCCGCACCGCGGTCTGGGATTTTGTCGGAACCGATGGCGTGGCCGGGCGCAACGCCGCCACGGGGATCAACGACGACAACCTGGCCCAATTCCGCACCGCGGATCCCACCTACACGGTGTTCAACTACGGAGGCGTATGGCCCAAGCTGGATGGCATCGACCTGCAGAAGATGATGAGCCTTTTCCAGCAGAGTCCGCTGCTGTTCCGCGCCCAAGCCTCGGTGGCGGCACCGCCGACCTCCTATGACCTCACCGAAGACGTGTTCGCCGGTTATGCCCAGGGGCGGCTGCAATGGGGGCGGCTCAACGTGCTGGGCGGCGTGCGGGCCGAGCGCACCGAGATCGACGCACTGGGCACGCTATCCGACGCACGGCAAGCCGGGGTGACCCGGACCCACCGGGAGGGAGGCTACGACAAGTTCTTTCCCAGCCTGCACCTGCGCTACCGGCTGCTGGCCAATCTCCTGGCTCGAGCGAGTTTCTCCACCGGATCGGCCCGGCCCAACATCAGCGACCTCTATCCGAATACTTCGGTCAGCTACAACACCACCACCGGGCTCGGCACGGTTACGACAGCCAATCCAGGTCTGAAGCCGCAGTATTCCAGGAACTACGACGTATCGCTGGAATTTTATGTCGAGCCCGCCGGACTGATCTCGGTCGGCGCTTTCCGCAAAGACATCCGCGACTTCATCTCGCGCAACACGGCGATCATCGACACGGGCGCCGACAACAGTTTCGATGGGCAATATGCCGGCTTCGACCTGAACACCACCGACAACCTCGGGTCGGCGAAAATCGAGGGGGTCGAGGTCAATTACAACCAGCAACTGGCGATGCTGCCGAAGCCGTTCAACGCGGTGCGGATCTTCGCCAACTACACGAAACTGAAGACTGCGGGTACCTATGCGAACGGTGTGTCGGAGCTCTTGCGCTTTGTGCCCAAGACGGCCAACGCCGGGGCCTCGTGGCGCTGGCGCAAGCTCGAACTGCGGGCCGCGTGGAACTATTCGGGCACGACGTTGCGCTCGCTCAGCACCAACGCCTACGCCACGCAGCGCAGCCGGCCGGTCGAGACGGTCGATCTCAATCTGAAGTACTATTTCAGTTCCCGCTTCTCGGTGTTCGTGGATGCCATCAACATCAAGAACAAGTGGCAGGAGCTGTACACCGGCCAGGATGCGGGCAGGATCGTCATCAGCGACAGTTACGGCACGCGGTACAATCTGGGTCTCTCCGGCCGCTTCTGACGCGGTCCCCCGAACACACCCGATCTTTCCCGCTACCCGTGACCATGAAAATCCAACGATTCTGGCAGCGCACGAAATTGATGCTTCTTGGAGCCGGCGTGGCCGTGCTGGCGCGGGCCGCGGCCGAACCGCCGCCCAATGTCGTCCTCATCCTGATCGACGATCTGGGCTACGGCGATCTCGGCTGTTACGGCAGCACGAAGCATCGCACCCCGCACCTCGATCGGCTGGCCGTGGAAGGGATGCGTTTCACGGATTTTCACTCCAATGGCGCGGTCTGCAGCCCGACCCGCGCGGCCCTGCTCACCGGCCAGTATCCGCAGCGCCATGGCATCGAGCGCGCCATCAGCTTTAACACGGTGGAGGGGGTGCCGCTCGACCGCACGATGATTCCGGAGGTACTCGCCCCCGCCGGCTATCGCTGCGGCGTCTTCGGCAAGTGGCACGTGGGACACGTCACGCGCTTCGGCCCCAACGACCAGGGGTTCCACGAGAGCGTCTGCTCCAACAACAACCCCGACTATCACTCGCATGTCTCCCGCGACGGCAAGGTCGACTGGTGGAAGGACCAGCGGCTGGCGGACGAGCCCGGCTATCTCGTGGACGTCGTGACGCGTCACGCCACCCGCTTCCTGCGCGAAAATCGCGCGCGGCCATTCTTCCTCTACGTGCCGCAACTCGCGGTGCACTTCCCCTACCAGGGGCCGCGCGATCCGCCGCACCGCACGACCGGGCGCACTTGGGACGGCGATGATCGGTACGGTCCGTTGCCGAAAAAGGAGTATCCGCGCGCTTACCGCGAGATGGTGGAGGCGGTCGACGCGAGTGTCGGCGCGATCGTCGCCACGCTCGATGAACTCCGCCTGCGGGAGCGCACCTTCATCTTTGTGTGCGCTGACAACGGCGCCTACTCCTGGGTCGGCAGCAACGGCGCGCTGCGCGGCCAGAAGGGCGACCTGCACGAGGGCGGCCACCGGGTGCCCGCGATCGCGAACTGGCGTGGGCGGATCGCACCAGGGCGGGTGTCGGCCGTGCCGGCAATGACGATGGATTTGCTGCCCACGATCGCGACCTTGACGGGTGCGAAGCTGCCGGCGGGCGGGCGGGTGGACGGTGTCGACTTGAGCGGGGTGCTGCTGCGGCAAGAGACCCTGGCGCCTCGCACATTACTCTGGCGCTTCGCCACGGCGCGTGCGGTGCGGCGTGGCCCTTGGAAGTTGGTGGTGGAGGAAGGGAAGACGGAGCTGTTCAATTTGGCGGCGGATCCAGGGGAAGCGATTAACCTGGCCGGCCAGCAAGCCGCGCTCGTCGAAGACCTGCGCGGCGAGTTGGCGGCGTGGGAGCGCGATGTCGGCCCGCGAAGGAAATTATGATGCGAAACCTAATGATGATCCTCGGCGGCGTCGCCGCCTTAGCGGCGCTGGCCGCGCAACCGCAGCCCGCGGGGCCGCTGGCGTCGCCCGTCATGCTCGCCGGTCCCTGGGTGCCAGCCGACCCGCATACCATCGATTTCGACCGGCTGCCCCGCATCCCGTCGCAGCATGCGATCGTCAGCGATGTGCTCGCGGCCGGCGGCCACCGCGTCAACCAGCACAATTATCTGGTGCATTTCGGGGGGCGGTTCTGGGCGATGTGGAGCGACGGCCCGGGTGAGTCGCGCGGCTCCGGCAAGGTGCCCGGGCACGACCGCGCGGATCAACACGTGTCGTTCGCCACCAGCCCCGCCGGCCTGCAATGGGGGCCAATTGGCAACATGACGGGCCGGCCCGACCCGGGCTACGGCTGGATCGCCCGTGGCTTCTGGATCCGGGAAGGCAAGCTGCTGGCGCTGGCGAGCCGCTACGAGGCGCCAAGCTACGCGGGCCCCGGGCTGTCGCTGCACGCCTGGCAACTCGAGTCGGCCGAACCGCCCCGCTGGCGCCACCTCGGTCTGGTGTTCGACGACGCCCTGAACAACTTTTCGCCCAAGCAGCTCCCCACGGGCGAGTGGATGATGTCCCGGCGCGACGGAAAGCTCGACGTGCATTTCCTGATCGGCGGCGTGGAGGCCTTCAACCGCTGGCAGTCGTTTCCGGCGGCGTCGTATCGCGACGGGACGAACCGGCCGGAGGAACCGTACTGGTGGGTGTTGCCGGACAACCGCACCATCGCGGCACTCTACCGCGACAACGGGCGCTCCGGCTTCCTGATGCGCGGCTTTTCCACCGACCACGGCCGCACCTGGAGCGCCCCCATGCGGACCAACTTCCCGGACTCGACCTCGAAATTCAGCGGCGTGCGGTTGCCCGACGGCCGCTACGTGCTCGTCTCGAACCCGCATCCGAAGCGCCGTGATCCAATGACGTTGGCGGTGAGTCACGACGGGCTGGTGTTCACGGCGATGGGCTACCTCGTGGGCGGAAGGCACGTCGACTATCCGCACGTGATCGAGCACGAGGGGTTCCTTTACGTGGCCTTTGCGACGGCCAAGCAGACGGTGGAGGTCTTGAAGATTGCGGTCGCGGAGTTGGCGAAACTGGAAAAGCTGCAGTCGCGGTAGCATGCGCCCCAGCCCGGCGGAGCCGGAACCAACGGCATGAATATCACCATCCGCCCCCTCGATGCCATCGCCGTGGCGATCTACCTGGTCGCGATGCTGGCCATCGGGCTCGTCTCGGCGCGGCGCAGTGCGAGTTCGGAGCATTATTTTGTCGGGCATCGCAACTACCCTGGCTGGCTCATCGGCCTCTCGATGCTGGGCAGCATCATCAGTTCCACGACTTTCCTGGCGCTGCCGGCCGCCGCCTACGTCCTCGACTGGCGCCAACTCACGGTGAACCTCATGGTGCCGTTCGTCGCCGTCCTCGCGATCGTCGTCTTCATTCCGTTCTTCCGGCGCGGCGGGTTGACGTCGGCGTTCGAGTACCTGGGCCATCGCTTCGGCCCGGTCGCGCGGCTCTACGGCACGGTGGGCTTCATCTTCCTCCAACTCATCCGGCTCGCGCAGGTGCTGTTCCTCATGTCGCTCCCCATGCAGTTCATCACGGGCGTGTCGCTGGACTGGGTCATTGTCGGCGCGGGCGTTTTTGTCGGGCTCTACACCATCGCGGGCGGCATGGAGACGGTGGTGTGGGCGGACGCCGTGCAGGCCGGCATCAAGGTGCTCGGCGGTGTGCTTTGCCTCATCTGGGTGCTGAAGGAACTGCCGGGCGGATTCGCGCAAGTCGTCGAGGTCGGCCAAGCCCACCAGAAATTCAGCCTCGGCAGCTTCGACTGGGACCTCACCCAGCGCACCTTCTGGACGGTTGCGATCCTTGGCCTCCTCAACTGGCTCAACATCTATTCCTGCGAGCAAACCATCGTGCAGCGCTACGTGTCGGCGCGCACAACGTGGGAGGCGCGCAAGGCCACGATGATATTCTCGGGCATCGCCGTGCCAGTGTGGACGATGTTCTTCTTCATCGGCACCTCGCTCTTCGTCTACTTCAAGGTGAATCCCGATCCTGCCGTTGCGCAGCTCCAACCCGACCAGATGCTGCCGTACTTCGTGCTCACCCAGATCCCGGTTGGAATTGCCGGTGTGGTCATCGCCGCCGTGCTGGCCGCTGCCATGAGCGCAATCGATTCAGGCGTAAACTCCATCGCGACCGTCACGGTCGTAGACTTGCTGAAACCCTATCTCACGCCGGGCCGCAGCGACCGTTTCTACCTGCAGTCTGCGCGCGTCGTCACTGGCGCCGCGATTGTCGTCGCCGTGGGCGGCGCGCTGTTCTTCTCGCGGTTGGAAAAGGAGAGCATGAACGACGTCAGCCTGATTGTCTTCAGCGTGCTCGGAGGCGCGATCACCGGAATCTACCTGCTTGGCTTTTTTTCGAAACGGGTCGACGGCTTTGCCGTGAACGTCGCGCTCGCGATTGCCATTGCGCTCAACCTCTACCTCGGGCTCGGCGTGATGAAAGTCTTGCCGGAAGCGTGGCGGGCGCCCGTACACAGCTACTGGGTGGGTGCCGTGGTAAACATCGTGTTTATGGCCTTCGCGTATGGAATCAGCCTGGTGCGAAAGCCGCCGCCGCGCGATCTGACCGGCCTGACCGTCTGGACGATGGGGCCGGCCGGCGCGCAGGAGTAGTAGAACCGGTCGCTGGCCGGTCGCACCCGCCATCCGCCGGGCCCGCGTCAAGAACCATCTGGCGACTGCA
>JBIJCX010000236.1:0-12913 GCA_044344465.1 Opitutaceae bacterium | reverse complement strand
GGAAGATGTTGGAGGCTGGAATGACAGAGTTGCAGATTGCGGAGTTCAAGGGATTCACGCTGCAAAGTATCAAAAGTCTAATGGCGGAGCACAATTTCAGGCCGAAGGGTCGTCCATAGACCGGGTAAATCCATCCTCCGCTTTGGAATTCTCCCTGCGAATGGCGGGCGACTCGGCAGGTCGAATCCCGCGCGAGCAGAAGAGATGATTCGGCGTTTTATGTGGGGTCACTTGTGGGTCACCGTCAAAAACTGCTCTCCTCTGTAAGAGGGTGTAAACTTGAGGATCGCTTTTTCGCGGTTCTTAAAACAGAACTCCCTCGTAACCTTGCGGTCCACGAGGGAGTTAAATTGGGTGCAGGGGTTGGATTTGAACCAACGACCTTCAGGTTATGAGCCTGACGAGCTACCAGGCTGCTCCACCCTGCAATAAGGGGAGGCGAAAAGTCCGCGCGAGGTCTGACTCTGTCAACGCCTTTCTCGATCTTTCCCGCAATTCGCGCTTGCCAGCACCAGACGCGCCCGGTGTGTTGACCGGCTCTGCCAGTGGCAGGACATCAACCATCACAACCAACCATCATCCATCGATCGCAAGGCGGCCCAACGGCCGACCTGTGTGTCGCCAGATACATAGATCACCATGAGCATCACTGTTACGCCCAAAGACCTGCTCGACGCAGGCGTGCACTTCGGACACCAGACCAAGCGCTGGAATCCTCGTTCCAAGCCGTTCATCTTCGACCACCGGCAAGGGATCAGCATCATCGATCTCGGCAAGACCCATGAGGCGCTCACCAAGGCGTGCACCTTTCTCGAGGATACCGTCGCCAACGGCGGCAGCGTGCTCTTCGTCGGCACCAAGCGTCAGGCGCGCGATATCGTGCGCGAGGCGGCGACGTCCGTCACCATGCCGATGTGCGTCGATCGCTGGCTCGGCGGCACGCTGACCAATTACGAGACGGTCAAGAAATCGATCGCTAAATTCAAGAAGTACCAGGCGATGGAAACGAGCGGCGAAATGGCCAAGCTCCCCCGCAAGGAGGAATCGGCCATCAAGCGCGAAATGACCCGCATGCAGAAGAATTTCAGCGGCATCGCCGACATGGGCGGGCTGCCGTCCGCGATGTTCGTGGTCGACGTCAATCACCATAAAATCGCCGTGGCCGAGGCGGCTCGCGCGGCTGTTCCGTGTGTCGGCATTGTCGACACCAATTCCGACCCGGGCACCGTCTCCCATCCCATCCCGGGCAATGACGACGCGGTGAAGTCGATTCGCATCCTCGTGGAAACGGTCACCGCGGCGATCCAGAGCGGTCTCGCCCAGCGGGACTCGCGCCGGGCGCAGCGTGGCGCCGCCGATCTCAAGGCGACGCAAGCCGGGGTCGAGGAACCGGTGGTGCCGGTCGTCAGTTCCGCCGAAGAGATCGATCTGTCAAAGGTGGATTTGCCGGCCGATGTCGCTGCGGTTGTCGAGGGCGAGACCGATGCCACCCTGCCGAAAAAGAAGCTCGTCCGGGCCAAGCGCCCCGCCGTCAAGGCCGAGTAAGCCAAACCGAAAAATCATCTTTCAACTGTTTCATGAGCACACCCATCACCGCTCAAATGGTCGGCGACCTGCGCGAGAAAACCGGCGCCGGTCTGCTTGACTGCAAGAAAGCACTCACCGAAGCCAACGGCAACGTCGAGGAGGCCATCACCATTCTGCGCAAGAAGGGCGCCGCTTCCGCCGCCCGGAAGGCCGATCGCGCGACCAAGGAGGGCGTAATCGAGAGCTACATCCACGTCGGGAGCAAGGTTGGCGTCCTGATCGAGGTCAACTGCGAGACCGATTTTGTGGCTCGCAATGACGATTTCCGCGTCTTCGTGAAAGACCTCTGCCTGCAAATTGCGGCGGCGAGTCCCGTCTACGTTTCGCGGGAGGAAGTGCCGGAAGCCGAGCTGGCCAAGGAGCGCGAGATTGCGGCGGCGCAGGTCCAAGGCAAGCCCCCGGCGGCCGTGCAAAAGATCGTTGAGGGTAAACTCGAGAAGTTCTACTCGACCCTCTGCCTCGTCGATCAACCCTTCGTCAAGCAGCCGGAGAAAACGGTCAAGGAACTCGTCACCGAGCAAGTCTCGAAGATCGGTGAGAACATCCAAATCCGCCGCTTCGTCCGCTACCAGCTGGGATCCTGACGCCCTGGTTCACTTTACGGCGCCGCGGGCAACCGCGGCGCCTTTTTGTTTTCTGGCCCCGGCGCCGCCCGTCAGGCATAAAGCCGGTTTCCGGTCCACCCTGCATCTCCCTTGTCTTCCCGCCTTAAAGTTTCGCGCGCCCAGATTGTCGTTCGCGGCCTCACCCATCGCTGCCCCAATTGCGGGGGCCGAACGCTTTTCCAGCCGGGGTCGCTTTTCAAGGTCAACCCGCAGTGTGCGTCGTGTGGCTTCGAAATCGAGCGGGGCAGTGACGAGGGTTTTTTTCTCGGTTCGATGTCGCTCAACTACGGGGTGACGCTGGTCTGCTTCCTCACGCCGGTGATGCTGCTCGCCTACAACAAGGTCATCGGCACGACCACGGCCGTCGTGTTGGCGGCCGGCGGAGCGATCGTTTTTCCCGCGCTGTTTTATCGCTCGTCGCGGAGTTGGTGGCTGATGAATTACTACATTTTCTTTCCGCACCACCTTCCCGCCAACGGTGGCACCGGCCGTGCCGGCGAGGACACCAATACCTGACTTCGTCAGGTCACTTTTGCGGCGGAATCGGCTTCAAGAGGGCACCACAGAAAAATCCGGAGCCAAAAAGAAACGCCTTGGGGCAGGAACCGGGTTCGGCGAGGACACACTCGACGACCATCGCTTCCCGCTGAATCACCTTTAGCGTGCACGCCTTCCCCAACGGACACTGGGGCAATCCATTCGTGGCGGACGACCGTGGGGTGCTCGGGGTTACGGTCACAAACGTCTGTAATATTTATCGGCTACGAAGTAACCCTTTTTGTCATCGGACAGTCTGAAGGAGGGGCTGCTGATCCGCCCCGCTCACTTCGGCTCGCGTGTTCCCGGGCCTTTCCGTTTTCGCCTCTTGGGCGTCAGTTCCGAAGCTGAAGATTGGGCCGGATGATTTTCGGCTTCCGTTTTCGATACTGCACCCTACGTTTTCGCCTCCTCCCGCCGAAGTTTCGACCGCGGAGGGTTTGCTCCGGAGAGGTGGCAGAGTGGTCTATCGCACCTGACTCGAAATCAGGAGTGTCCGCAAGGGCACCGTAGGTTCAAATCCTATCCTCTCCGCCAAAAATTGCCCCGCGATTTTTGTGGGCGTTCAAGGCGGCGCCAAATCGACGACCACGCGAAATCCGACGTGGCGGGCGCGTTCGCGCTTGTCCAAGACCGCGACGGGCAATCGTTGCAGCACCGCGGCCCCGTCGAGAAAACTGCCGCCCGCGATCGGAGCGTTGTCTGCACCTTCAACTGCGGTCTGCAGCCACTCCGCGAGATTGCCCGCCAGGTCGCAGAATCCTGCCGGCGTCCGTCGCGATCGGCCGACTTCGTGGCTGCGACCGCCGCTCGTGTCGGCCGACCAGGATTCCGTCCCGGGCCCGGCCGGGCGGCCCGCGGCTCCGGCATGGGCCGCGCGAAACTCCGCCTCGGTCGGCAGGCGCACGCGACCGCCCAGCAGCCAACCGAGCCGCCGGCAGAAATCCTGGGCCTCGTGCCAGCTGACCGAGTCCACCGGCAGCGCGCGCCCGGGATTGCGGCTGGGATTCCCGTTCATGACGCGCGTGTAAAGGTCCTGGCTGACCTCGGATTTCAGCATCGAAACGCCTTTCAGTTCCGGCAACGGCCCCAGCTGCGAATAGACGGCTTCCTGCAACGAATCGAGTTCAGCCGCCCGCAGCCTGAGATAGGCGAGCCGGTTTTGCAGCGTCTCGTCGAGGGCGGTGCTGCGCGGGTTTTCGATCGCGGCCTTTTCCACCCGCGCCAACGCGGCGCTGATCTTATCGACGGCGGCGGAATTCTGCCGGTGCTGCAACAAGGTCGCGATCGTGCCATCCAGCACCCGCGCCTCCGCCAGCGGCGGGACGGAAAGCGAAGTCTGTCGTTTCACCTCCAGTTGATCGGACCGCGCGGCGGACGCGAATTTGCTGCGCCGAAACTTTTCGTTGATCTCGCGCTGCATGGCCGCGGCGGCCAGGTAAGCCGCGGCGGCCTCCGGCCCGCGGCCGAGTTTTGCGGCTGAATCCGCCGCGCGCTCCTGGGCCGCCGAACTTTCCGCGAGTCCGGCGGATTTGAGGGAATCCAATTCGGCGTCGATTTGTTCGACCAGCGCGGAATGAGTGTCCGGTCGCCCCGGAAAACGGCTGCTCAAGTCGGCCTGCATCGTCCGCGCCTCGGTGAGAGCTTTGAGCGCGGCCTCGGTCTGCCCTCGGGCGTGCGCGGCGCGGGCCAGCCGCAGGACGGTGGTGACGGCGGCGCGGGTCGGCCCTATTTCCGTTTGGTCGATGGTTTGGGCCAGCCGCGTCTCGCGCGGGAGGTTCTTCGCGCCGGCCGCGCCGGCCGCGGAGTTTACCTCGCGCTGGAGGCGCAGGGCTTCGCGCAGTTTTGCCACCGACTCGGGCGTCCCGGGCGCGGCCAGCGCGTCCCGTTCGAGCAGGTCGCCTTGCGTCACGGCCAGGCGCTTCCGCACGGGGGCGCGCTGGGCCTCGAGCTGGGCGAGCCGCGCCGTTTCGACCGCGTCATCCGTGGGCTCCAGTTGCAGCCGCTCGCGTTGTCGCGCGATCGCGCGGTCGAGCATCCGGGCGAGCACGGCGTCTGCTTCGCCGGCTTCGACAGCCCGCCGGTAGGTCTTTTCCAGCACGTCCACCTCGCCCGATAGTCTTCGCTTCGCCTCGTCCCCCGCGCGCTCGGCGGTGGGTGATGCGGCGGCCGTTTTCGGCGTCTGCTCGCGCGGCCGGAATTCGTGCCACACCAGCCACGCCGCGGTCGCGAGCACCACCAGGCCGGCGATCGCCGGTCCGGCGTAGATCTTCGCATCCTCCAGGCGTTCTTTCCAGGTCGGTTCGTAAGGCACGGCAGCGCGGAGGGAAATTCACTGGCGAAAAAAAGCAATGGGATCCCGGTTACGGCGCGGGCGTGGCGGAGGCGCGCGCGAGCGCGGCGCGGATTTGTTCGCGGAGCGCGACATCGCCGGGTTGATCGAGGCGAAGCAGGGTTTCCTCGAGGGCCGGGCGCGGGGGTTTGCGGAGGCGCAGCAGCTTGGGGAGATTTTCGGCGAGCATGGCGCGGTCGCCGGCCTCGGCGTCGAGCCGGACCAGTTCGGCGAGGGCGGCCTGGTTGAGCGGGTCGACGGCACAGGCGCGCTGCAGGACAACGCGGGCCTGATCGGGAACGCCGAGCAGCCGGAGCTGCCGGGCCAGCAACAGGGCATCGGCGGCCCGGGGGCGCGATTGATGGAGGAAAGTGCCGAGCACCAGCTTGGCTTGCGCGTGGTCCTTGAGGCCGAAGAGCGCGAGGGCGCGCAGGCCGTCGAGCGCGGAGGCGAAGTTCGGGTTGCCCTCGTTCTCTTCGCGCGCGGCGTCGTCGGCGAAGGCGAGGGCGGCGCGATAGTCCTGGGCGGCGAGCGCGGTTTGCACGCGGGCGAAGTTGATGGCGTTGAGCGGGAATTTCCGCTCAACGGCGAGCGCGTGCAATTGCCCGGCGAGAGCGGGTTGGGCGGTGTCGACGGCGAACCACGCGAGGAGCACGAGGGCGGACGGATCGGTTTTGAAGTCGGCCAGGAAACGGGCGAGTTCGCGGGCCGTGGCGGCGCGATCGTCGGTGGCGTGATAGGTGCGGATCAGGTCGACGCGGGGACCGGGGTTCGCCGGATTGCGGAGCTGGCGCAGAAGCGCGTAGCGGCGGGCTTCGTCGACCTCGCCGAGCTCGCGGTGGAGGCGGATGAGCTGGAGGTAGAGCTCGTCGCGCTGCGGAAAGCGCGCGAGCTCGGATTCGAGCCGGAGCAGGGCGGTCTTGGGGAAGCCGCGCTCCCAATCGCACTGCGCCAGGAGAATCGCGCCCTCGAGGGCGTTGCCGAGGCCCCAGTCGGCGACGATGCGCTCGGCCGCGTCGTAGCGGCCGCGGTGGAAGTGGGCGGTGGCGGCCTGCAGGGCGATGAACTGGTGCGTGAGAACGGAGTCGGGCCGGTGTAGGTGTTGGCACCGGAAAGTACCAGCGTGCCGGTGCCGGCCTTGATGAGGCCGCCGCCGGTGGACGAGATGACGGCGGATATCGAGAGATCGGCGCCGGCCGTCGTGGAGTCGTCGATGGCGAAGTTACGGTTCGCCGCGCCGAGTGCGAGCTTGCCGGAAAAAGTGGCGCCGAGCGGATTATTGGCGGACGAATAACTCACATCACCGGCGAGGGTGAGAGTGCTGGCGCCGGTCGCGATCGCGGCGCCGCTCGTGGTGGTCGCGCCGCCAAGCGAGAGGGAAGCAATCGTCGCGTTGTTACCGTTGAGGTCGAACGTGGCGGTGGAGCTGGCGGCATTGCCACCAACGATGACTGCGACGTTGGGGGCGGCATCGGCCGCACCGAGTTTGAGCGCGAGCGTGGCGGCGAGCGTCTGCGTGCTGTTGTCCTGTTGATCGATGCCGGAGGCGCCGAGAGAGAGGATCGCGCCGCCACTGCCGGAAATCGTGAACGCACCCGCGCTACTGGCGAAGACGATGCCGGCCACGCTGCGGTTGGAGGCGAGTGCTGGGGACGTGAAGGTGGCGGTCCCGAACGAGGCGGTGTTGGTGGTCGTGTCGTTGGCGGGGACGCCGCCGATCCAATTCCCGGCATCGGTATACGCGGTGCCGTCGCCGCCGCCGTTCCAGTTAATCGCGATTTGCGCGAACGCGTGAACGGCGACCCCGAACGCAGCGGCGAAAGCGACAACAACACCCCGCGCAATATGGGTGGCGCGCGGACCTCTTGTTGTGGTGGAAAATTCGGTTCTCAATGGCTCGCGGCCGAGGAAATTGAGGGCCTAGAATGGGAACTTACCTCATGGGGTTATCACCCTAAGCACGATTGAATTCGTGCCGTAGTTATACTGTGGGTCACCGCCGGACTTTTCGCTCTCGTTTCCCCCATCATCCGCGACATTCCAAGCCGTGACGCTTCAGTAGGACGGGCTTTCCCGTCGCAGCGGCGAGGGTTTTGGGGGCGGCCCCGCCGTCCTAATGACGGCCGAAACCCGTGCAACTTCCCCTTCGCTTCCGCGTCTCGACTTCTCGCCGGTCCTGAACATCTTTTTTCCGTCATGCGTCCCACTGAAAAAACTTTCCTTTCCTCCGCGGCCCGCTCCGGCCTGGCCCGTCGTTCCGGCGGCGGCGGTTTCACCCTCCTCGAAATTCTCGTGGTGCTGGCAATCATCGGCCTGTTGGCCGGGCTGGCGATCACGAAGACCGGCACGATATTTGGCGGCGCCCAGGTGCAGGCCACCGAGCTGTTCGTCCGGCAAAGCATGAAGACTTCCCTGGTTACCTACCGCTTGCACCTGGGTGATTATCCTTCGACCTCCGACGGCCTGCAGGCGCTGATCACGGCACCGTCGGCCAAGGCGGACCGCTGGCACGGCCCGTACATCGAGGGGTCGAAAATGCCGCTCGATCCCTGGGGTGAGCCCTACCAGTACACGAACCCCGGCACGCGCAACAAGGGCGGCTACGACCTCTGGTCCAAAGGTCCGGACAAGCAGAGCGGCACGGAGGATGACATCGGCAACTGGGATTCCTCGCCGACGGAAAACAAATGATTCCGGCCGGACCTTGCCGCACTCACGCCTCACGGAATTTTCTCCTGGACCGACGTTTCTGACGCGCCGCGCCGCTCCAATCTCGTGATGCGATCTGGCCTTCGTCGTTCGGCATTCGAGCGCGCGCCGTGCGGTCCCGGCTTCACCCTGCTCGAAGTCCTGCTGTCGCTGGCCATCATCGCGCTGCTGGCCACGGTGTTGATCGGCGGTTCGGCTTCGCTGCTCAACGATCAGCCGGTCTCGATCGAGGAGGTTTTCTGGAAGTCCGTCCAGGAAGGCCGCAAAGCCGCGCTCAAAAGCGAGCACGAGATCCGGTTGAAATTCGACGCGCAGAAGAAGCACTTCATGCTCGTCGACGGACTGGCGCCCTCGGTGCTCGCCGCCGACGGCGTCACCCGGGAGGAGAGGCCGCTGAAGGTGTTTCCCGCTCCACCCGCCATCGCCTCGGATCTGGCGGTCGATTTTCTTTCGGCGACCAAGGGTGGAAACACGATTCTGGTGGGCGGCGTCCTGCTTGAGGCGCAGTCGATCCCGTTTGTGACCTTTTACGCCGACGGCACCTGCACGCCATTCCGGGTGCAACTCGCCCGCAGCAGCGGCGCCCGGTCGCTGTCGATCGACCCGTGGACCTGCGCGCCGGTGCTCGGGGCAAAGGAGGCGCCGTGAGCCGCCCAATGATGGATTGGCCGCAACTTTATCGTAGCCCGTCGCGTGAGCGGCGGGATTGGTCGATGCCCGAGTCACCCACTGTCCCTGCGCTCACGCGCAGGGCTACCCGCGGTGGCCGAATCCTGCTCGGTGTGTTGCCGTCGCGGTTAAAGGCAGTTTTTGCGGTCGCGCCAGAACTGTTGCGGCCGCCGGCCGGCCGGCGCGCCGGCTTCACGCTCATCGAGGTGCTCGTGGCGCTGACGATTTTTGCCTTTGTCACGATTGTGCTCGGGTCCGCCTACCTCAACGTCCTCATCAGCTACGACGTGGTTTCACGTGGGGTGCAGGTCGGGGAGGATTTCGCGTTTGCGCGCCAGCAGGTGCTCACCGAGCCGGATCGGAAGAAACTCGAAAAAGGCGGCGAGTTCGACACCGCGGACGGCCGGCACGCGCGGTGGAGTGTCGAAATCGTGTCCACCACCACGGCCGATTTGTTCAACGTCACCTTCACGTGCGAATTGTCCGACTCGTCGCGGCCCACGCCGGAAAAGCTGGTGCAGAATTTCATGCTGCTGCGGCCGACCTGGTCGATTGACGCCGCCGAGCGCGGCAAGTTGAAGGAGGAGGCGAAGACGCGCATCCTCGAGCTGAAGACCAAGCGGACGTCATGAACGGCGCGTTAACCAGACCCGGAGGGCGCGGCGGCTTCACGCTGCTCGAGATTTTGCTTTCGCTCGCGCTGATCGGCCTGCTGCTGGTTTCGCTTTTCACCTTCATTTTTTCGATGGGCGAGCTGTGGGGTCGCAACACCGACGTGCGGCTGTTCGATCTGCACGTGCGCGCCGTCACGCGTTTCCTCGAGCACGAGCTGCGGGCCGCCGCGCTGCCGCCGGCCGCCCGGGCCAACTCGACGCCGATCACGCCGCAGGAAATCCGGCCGCAAAACGGCTTGGCGGAAAACCTGCTCACCTTCGAGCTGCCCGGGGGCAGCCGGCTCTTCACGTGGCCGGAGCGCCCGCTGCCCGAGGTGATGTGCTCGTTTCAGGCGCGGCCGAATGAGGGCCTGATCGTGTTGTGGCACTCGCGGCTCGAGAAGAACTTCGAGACCGACCCGCCGCGTGAAACCGTGGTCACGCCGCTCGTCACCGCGCTCGCCTACGACTACTTCGATGCCGATACGAACCGCTGGACGACGGAAACGATGCTCAAGCTCGACTCGCAGCGCAATCCGCTGACGCCCCAGCGCCTGCGACTCACGTTCACCTATAACAAGATGAAACGCGACAGCGTGGTCACGTTGCCGATGCCCGTCGGGGCGTTGCCGCTGTTCTGAACGATGAAGACGTCTTTCCATTGTCGGACGGGCGCAGGCGGCCGGGCATTTTTTACGTCTGAAATGCAGGCCGATTGTAGCCCGCCGCGTGAGCGGCGGGATTGCCGGACGATCGAGTCGTCCACCCTCCCTGCGCTCACGCGCAGGGCTACGGGCGGCGGCGCGCTCCCCCGCGGATCGGTGCTCGTCATCGTGATGGTCACGCTGATTTTCGCGACATTTGCGCTCGTGGCCTTCATGGAGAAGGCGAGCAGCGATTTGCTGGTTGATCAGCGCGAAGCCGAGGCCCGCCGGTTGCGGATGGAGGCTTACTCGGCGTTGGAGGTGACGTTGGCTGTGCTCGAGGATTTTCGCGCGGCCAACAACGGCCTGCACAGCCCCGCCGAAGGCTGGGATGACCCGCTGGGATTCGCCGGTTACACGCCCGCGGAAGATCGCACGGTCGAGATCGCGTTCGAGGATGAGAGCGGCAAGATTTCCCTGCCGCGGGTGAATGCGACTACGCTGACGAACCTCTTTAAAAACTGGGATATCCTGCAGCCGGATGCGGAGGCGCTCGCCGATGTGCTCATGGGCTGGATGAAGAAGAATCACGTTTATTCCTCCTCGATCGCGCCCGACTATGAACAGAGCGCGATCCCGTTCGAGGCCCCGGGCCGTTCGCTGCGTTCGTTTCGGGAGCTGGCTGCGATCGACAAGGTGCGCGACATGTTTTTCGACCCCGAGGGCCGGCCGAACGATCTCTGGCGGCGATTCGCGGACAGCGTTTCGTTGCTCGATTTTCAAAAGGCCAATCTGAACGGGGCGCGGCCCGACACCCTGGCCGCCGTCGGCCAGTTTGATCAGAGCCAGCAGCGGAACCTGACCGACTACTTGAAGGGCGCCGGGGTGTACGAGACGCAGGGTCCCGGTTATTTTCAGAGCGCAAGCGATGCCCAGCGCATCACGGGCCCGACCGGCGACGTTGCCGGATTTGGGACCGTCATCAGCGCCCTGCGCATCATCGTGACGGTGCACGACGGCCGCTCGCGGTTCCGCCTGGCGGCCGTGATTGCGCCGCCGAACGGTGCGACCAACGTGCAGGCAACCGCAACTTCATCGCGCACGCAGGCGTCTGGCAGTTCAGCCCAAACCGCTGCCCAGCAACAAAACCGGCCCAATCCCACCCAGCCCAATCCCTCAGCCGCAGCGGCGGGCGCGCGGCAGACCGCCAGCGCGCCGGACCTCAAGTATCCCTTTACGCTCCTGGAAATCCGCGAAAACGATGAGATCGCCACCAGTCCGGCTCCGGCCGTGACCGGCATCGAGTAGCGAGCATCCCGAACGGGCGCAGCCTATTTTCCGACTCGCTACTCGCTACTCACTACTCACTACTTTTCTTTCATGTGCGCCTCGCCCCTTAGTTTCCTTCGCAGGGGACCGCCGCCGCCGAATATCGCGCTGCTGCCGGATGCGATGTTTTTTACCCGTCCGGTGCCGATCACGGCCGGGGCGACGTCGGCTGAGACCGCCGCGCAGGTCGAGCTCGCGCTCGAGGCCGTTTCGCCGTTTCCGCTTGCCCAGCTTTACTACGGCTGGTTTGCGGCGCCGGGGGCCGAACAGGCTTTTGTCTTCGCCGCGTACCGTCGGCGTTTCACGGCCGAGCAAACCGCCGCCTGGGCGGCAGCGGAACTCGTGATGCCGGTTTTTGCCTCCGTGCTTGGCGCCAGCGTGTCACCGGCCACGACCGTCGTCCTCACCACGCCGGACGGCCTCACCGCGGTGCATTGGGAAACCCCGCAAGTGCCCTCGGCGGTGCTCTGCCGGCCGCTTGAGCCCGACGCCACCGAAGCGGACCGGGTCCGGGTGCGGGATGAATTGCTCCGGGAGATCGGAGAAAGCAAGACCGTGATTGATCTCGCCGCCCCGCTCGCGCCCGACCCTGCGAAAAACGACGGCGAGGTGCTGTTTCGGGCGGGTGAATTCGTTTCGCGCCTGCCGATCACAGCCGGCACGGCACTGGACGTGCGCGACAAGGGTGAACTGGCGACATTCCGCCGCGGTCGCCGGCGCGACGTGCTGCTGTGGCGGGTCGCACTCGGATGTGCGGCCGCGCTCGTGCTGCTCGGGGCGGGTGAGTTTGCACTCCTCGGCGGCAAGGCGTGGCAAAAGGTGCGCGTCGCGAAGCTCAACGCGCAAAAGCCGCTCGTCGACAAGATCAAGAACTCGGACGCCCTGGCCCGCCGCATCGACGAACTGGCCACGAAACGCCTGCTGCCGTTCGAGATGATCACCGTTCTCATCGGCGGAAAGCCCGCGGAGATCACGTTCACGCGCGTGGTGACATCGACGCAAAGCGGAATCTATACCCTGACGGTGGACGCCACCTCGACCAATGCCGGACAGGTGAGCGTTTACCGGTCGGCGCTCGAAAAACTCCCGGCGTGCGAAAAGGTGGAGGTCCGCAATCTCCAGACCCGGGGCGATACGGCGACGTTCACCCTGTGGATCGCGTTCAAGCCCGACGCGATCGCTCCGGCACAGTCCATTTCCCCATGATCCGCAACCTGCGCGTCTTTTTTCTCAGCCGGCTGTTGCGCGAAAAGCTCCTGCTCGTCGCGTTCATCGGGCTCGGCATGCTGTGGTGGCTGTCGTCTTTCAGCGCCCAGGTTGGCCGTTTCTGGCGCGGCCAGGGGGCGACCACGGCGGCGTTGAAGGAACAGGATGTCTGGATCAAGAACCGCACGTTTGTCGACAGTGCCGCCCAAAAGGCCGCGTCGCGGCTCGTGCCGGAAAAGACCCTCGACGGCACGCGGCTCGTCAATGCGGTCAACCAGGCCGCCGCCGAGGCCGGCCTGAAGAGCAACCAGTACAATTCCACGGGCGGGACCGACGAGACCAACGGGCAATTCACGATCCACAGCCTGAATTATCAAGTCACGGGCGCCACGTACGAGATGCTCCTGAAATTCTATCTTAATTTGCAGCAGCGGGCGCCCTACATCGGCATCGGGACGTTTGCCCTAAGTTCCACCCGTGCGAATCCGGCGCTTTTGACGCTGAACCTGAAGATTTCCTCGGTCGAGGTCGCCCGTTAGGCCTGAAATTTCACACTCCCAATCAGCCGACGATGCAGGCTGTCCGGCGGATCGGCGGCACTCTTGCCGCCGTCTGGGAGCCAACGGCGACAGGAGTGTCGCC
>JBIJCX010000235.1:0-12942 GCA_044344465.1 Opitutaceae bacterium | reverse complement strand
TCCCGCCCCCACACAAACCCGTCCGAGCCGTAGTAGTAACCCCGGGTCGGCCCCGCCGGCAGCCCGCGCATGAAGTCGCGCACGAAGTCCGGCGCGTGCCAGCGGAAGTGGTACACGTCGTCGTTGCGCAGCGTCCACATCGTCTCCCGCCCGCCCAGGTCCGTCAGGAACTTCTCGTGAAACCGCGGCCGCGTCACGGCCAGCGCGTGCGCCTCCGCGTACTTGAAACTGTAGACGAAATCCACCCGTGGGTGCTCGAGCAGCGCGCCGAAGTGCCGCGCGATCTCCGCCGCCCCCGCCTCGTGCTGCCGGTGCACGAACAGCACGCGCCGCTCCGGCTGCTCCGCCAGCACGTCCAGCACCCCCTGCCCGTAGGTGCGCGCCAGCCACGCCTCCTTCTCGGGCGCCGTGGCGCCGACCATGTTCTCGCCCGCCGTCACGCCCACGCCGGCCAGATCCGGATAGGTCCGCAGCAGCGCCGCCACGCTGCGGCGGAAATAGTCGGCCGTGGCCGCGCTCCTCCAGTCCGCCGGCAGCCCGCGCGCGGGATCGATGCCGTTGCTGAAGACGTTCCAGGTGACAAACGCGAAGCGCACGTTGCGCGCCCGCCCGTGCCGCAGCACCTCGCGCCAGAATTCGATCTTCTCCTCGATCGTCATCCGGCGCAGCGTCTCCGTGCGTCCGAGGATCTCCGGGGCGTCGAGCCCCATGGCCTGCAGCGGGTAGTGCTCCGCCCACGCGACGGTCGAGCGCCGTACGTCCGCCAGCGCCACGTCCGGATACTCCGGCACGCGCACGAGCGAGGGAAACGGATGCAGGCTCCAGAGCGTGACGAGGTTGAACCGCTCGCGGGCCAGCCGGTCGATCAACTCCCGCCAGAACGAGGCGTCCCACATTGTCGCGATGTTTTCCTGCGCCGCCGTCGCCGGGTCCGAATAGCTGGGCGTCCGGGCGTCGAGAGGCGCGTTGAACTTCATCCCGCGCACCCGCAGGTGGGGTGCGCGCTCAAGGTCGCGCAGTGCGGCCACCCCACCGAGCCGGATCGTCTCCGCCACCTCGAGCGCGCCATACATCGCGCCGGCGGCATCCGCCCCCTCGATCCGAATTTCGCGCCCACCTCCCGCCCCGCCGTCGCGCACGCGCACGCGGAAACTCTCCGGAGCTCCGCCCCCGGCGACCGCCAGCGCTACGCGCGCCTCCGCCGTCCTCCCGCGCAGCGCCGCTGTCAGCTCCGCGGCGCCGAACTCGATCGGCCCGCCGTCACGCACGTGCTCCACGGCGGCGCCTCCGCGCCCCGCCGCCAGCAGCGACACCGCCGCCAGCACCATCCGCCCGCCGTGCAGGAAAAACGTCATTGGACGCATTCCCAATTCGAAGCTCCGCTGCCGCCGCACGGCAAGCCGGGACGTGTCACCGGCGTGAGTCACCCATCGCGACTGGCTCTCCTCACGCCGCGCGCACGGCAAAACGATTTGCCGAACTTTAGCCACAAAAAGGCCCAAAAATCGGAGGGCGATCGCAGCTCTCGCGGCGCCTATAGGCGCCCGGGGGATTCCCGCCGGTCGGACGGACAATTTTTTGCGCCTTTTTGTGGCCATGCTTCCGGGGGTTGGCCGTCTTCATGAATACGCGGTGGTCCAGCGGCGACCGTTTGAAGATAGGATTGATCTCGCGCCGCGGGATTCCGACGATCCCCGCCATGAATATCCCCGTCCTGACGGTGGAAGGAGCGTGTTTGGCCGAGACCCACGAGCGGGCCCTGACCGCGCTTTACCAACGCGGTGCCCGACTGAGCACGCAATATGACAAGCCGGGCGATCCGCCGAGCCTCGACTGTACGATGAATGCGACCGTGCTCGACCCGCTCGCCGAGCCCATGATTCACAAGGCGTTCCCGGGCGGGATCGAGGACTTGCGCGAATACGTCATGGAGCTGCGCGGCGCGAAGGATCACTGGACCAAGAACATGAACGATCCCAACGACACCCGCTGGGAATACACCTATCACGCGCGGCTCGCCGGCTACGGGGTATGGAAGGAAAGGAACGCCGCGGGTGCACCGGTGGAGGTCGGGCCCTTCAAGGTCGCGCAGATCGAGCGGGTGATCGCCAAGCTGGTGAAGCAACCTTTCACGCGCCAGGCGCAGATGATCACCTGGATGCCCAACATCGATCTCGACTGCTATGATCCGCCCTGCCTCCAGTCGCTGTGGTATCGGATTCTTGAGGACGCGGCGGGCACCTGGTGGCTCAACTGCAACGTCCGTTTCCGCAGCAACGATGCCTGGGGCGCAAGTTTCATGAACATGTTTGGGTTTATCCTGTTCAACCAGGACATCATCGCCGCCGGGGTGGCGAAGGGCTCCGGGCGCGACGTCCGCCTCGGGCGGATGAACTGGCAGGCCGATTCGTATCACATCTATGGCAAGGACATGGAGAGCGCGAAGCAGCGCCTCTTCGACCGGCTGGAAACCACCCGTTTCGAGAACCGCGTCTACCACTTCTCCGACCCGGACATCCGCGAGTTGTACGACGAGGCCGGTGAAACCGTCCGGCAAAAAATTGCCGACTACGACCGCAGCCATTCCCAACCCGGCGGAGCCTGAACCAAGGCAAACGCTCAACGCTTAACGCTCAACGTTCAAGGTGAGCGACCGTTAACTTTCACCGTACTGCCCCACGAGTCGGTTTCCCTCCACTTGAGCGTTAAGCGTTGAATGTTGAGCGTTGAGCGTTTCCGAGAAATCTCGCGCATCTTGCGCAAAATTTCACCGAGAAGCGACTTCGCGGCAGAAATCAGATCGGGGCATTACTCGCTTGCTCACGACGGCGGGTGCCGGGCACTTTGCGCGGCTTCATTCTAAAACCCGACGCCACGATGTCCAAACCCACCTGCCCTGCCTGCTCGCTCGACGATGTGCTCAGCCATCCCAATCACTGGGAGTGCGCCACGTGCGGGCATGAGTGGCCCAAGGAAACCGCTCCCGAGACGGCGCGCATCGTCAAGGACGCCCATGGCAATGTCCTGGCCGATGGCGACACCGTCGTCTTGATCAAAGATCTGAAGCTGCGCGGCGGCTCGGGCGTATTGAAGGGCGGCACCAAGGCCAAGAACATCCGCCTGGTGGCCGGTGACCACGAGATCGACTGCAAGATCGAGGGCAGCGCCATGGCGCTCAAGGCTTGCTTCGTGAAGAAGGCCTGAGCCGGCCGATCGGCCCGCCGTCCCGGCACGTTGATCACACGCCGTGACCATGCAGTCGGAGCGTTTCTTCCTCTAAAGAAACAGCTTCGTTGTAGCCCGCCGCGTGAGCGGCGGGAGGGCTGGAGGTCCCTGCGCTCACGCGCAGGGCTACAATGCCCGACGTTTCTTCCCGTCCGCTGCAAAAGCCCTTTTGCGGTTGGGGCTGAATTCTTACGGCTAAGACTGGCAGCCGCGTCGCGCTCGGGCTGGTTTTTTCCAGGCGACAATGCGGTTGGCCGCGCCCGACCGGCGAGATGCGGGAGCGGGAGCAGGAAGGGCAAGGGCGCCTCCGGTAGGCCAATGCCCCATCGTGGTCGGCGCACCGGTTGCGTATCGTCGCTCCCGCATGCCGGTCCGTCTTCCGAATCTCATCCGGCGCGTCCGTTCCTGGCCGCGGCGGCTTGTCGTGACCCTCGCCGTGGTCGCCGGGCTCCTGCTGGCCGCACGGCTTGCGCTGCCGGCAGTCGTTAAAAACCTGGTCAACGATCGCCTGCAGCGAATCCCCGGCTACACCGGTTACGTCAACGATATCGACGTCGCCCTCTGGCGGGGAGCCTATCGCCTGCAAGGATTCGGCATCCTCCGGAAAAACGGCACGGTGCGGGAACCGTTCTTTCTCGCCAAGCAGATCGACTTTTCCATCGCGTGGCGCGAGGTGTGGCACGGCAAAATTGTCAGCTTTGTCCACATCGATCACGGCCAGCTCAATTTCGTGAAGGGATCGAGCGCGGACGAGAGCCAGACCGACCTGGACCACCGGTGGCAGGACGTGATCCAGGACATTTTCCCGATCGACATCACCCGCCTGGAAATCACCGACGGTCTCCTGCGCTACGTCGACACCACGCGAGAGCCAAATGTGAACGTGTTTGTGACGCACATGCGCGCGACCGCCACCGGCCTGCGCAACCACTTCCGCGAGGGAAAGAGCGGAGAGTTTCCCGCCAAGATCACCCTCGAAGGCGACAGCCTCGGGGCGGGAAAGCTGAAGCTCCTGCTCGCCGCCGAGCCCCTGGCCGCCGAACCGCATTTTCACCTCAGCCTGGAACTCGACCACGTCAACCTGCCGGCGTTGAACCAGTCGCTCCGCGCCTACGCGAACGTCGACGTGGGTCGCGGCACGTTTCGCCTCGTGGCCGAGATGGCGGGTCGCGACGGCGGCTTTCAGGGTTACGTGAAACCGTTTTTCGAGAATCTCGATTTCAAGAATGTCGAGGACAAGGACAAGGGAATCGGCTCGCAGGTCTGGGAGCATGTCGTTGCCGGCCTGACCTGGCTGGTGAAGAACAAGGAACGCAATCAGGTGGCCACCCGCAGTCCGTTTGAAGGCAAGTTCGGCGACTCGAAAGTCGGCCTGTTCGCCACCATCACCAATTTGTTTCGGCACGGTTTCATTCGCGCCTTTAATCCCATCGTCGAAGGCTCGGTGCGGGCGGAGAACGTCCTGCCCAGCGGCAAGCCGGTCGACGGCAAGTCCGTGGCGGATAACCCGCCCAAAGCAGTTCCGGACGAGAAGAAAGCATCCGGCGACAAATACCTGCAACGTCGCCTGTTCTCCCTGGCCACGGTCATCGTCACCGGCTTCCTCCTGCTCGTATCGCTCGTGGCGAGCGCGATGCTGAGCTGGCTGTGTCGCCGCGCCGACGAACCAGCGCAGCACCCAACGGGGGCACCTGCAGGTTCAGGCGTACGCCGCGGTGGGCTAGCACGACGACTACGATTATTATCCGGCGCACGAAGTTTACTACAGCCGCAATCGGCAAGAATACGTGTATCGCGATGGCAGCTCATGGGTCCGGCGGCCCGCGCCATCGGGCATTACCGTATCCGCTCTGTTTGCCACCCCGTCGGTGCGGATGGAGTTTCAAGATCAGCCGGAGCAGCACCATAGCGCCGTGGTCAAGAGTTACCCCAAGAACTGGAAGCGCTAGGACAAATCTCAGGACGACAAGGCCGAGCGCAAGGACGACAAGAAGGACAACGACCGAAGGTACTAAACCTCTCTCGCATGCTGACGGTTGGGCCGCGGCGCCCCCGCCGCGGTGTAGGAGCGAAACGCGACGAGGGCGCCGCGTTTCGATGAAATTTCCCGGCGACGAATTGCGAGCGGGCCTACTGCCCCTATCAACGCCGCACCGCCCGCTTCGTCCCGGGATTTTTCCAAACTCGCTAACCGGGCAGCCGTCCCGATGATCCAGCCCGGCCCCGGGGCTATTTCTTTTTCCCCTTTTTGGCGGAGGATCCGTCGGGTGCTTTCTTGAACTTTCGCATGGGATTCTGCTTTTGCTGGAAGCGCTGACTGGCTTTCAGATCCTTGATCGTCGGTAGATATTTGGCGCCCATGCCCCAAGGCCGGCGATAATCCGGGGCGCGGGCAACCAGATTCGCGCCAGACGCGTTGAGCTATGCCGTTGCGCCCTCAGATGGCCTTCAATCCAAGGCGTCATTCACTCCTGCGATGGGTCCGGCACCGGTTTCGCCCGCGGCAGCGGCACGATCCAGGCGCCCAGCGCCAGCAGCATCACGATGCCGGCGAGGGCGTAAAACACCGTCGCATACGATCCGGTCACGGCATGGCATTGCGCGAGCAACAGCGGTCCGACGGCGGATGATAGCACGGTCATCATTTGCGCCGTGCCGACGGATCCGAGCCTCACGGGGCCGCCGGTGCGCGTGCGACGGTGTTGCCGGTCGCCTGCACCTTGCGCCGGAAGATCTTGTCGCCGTTGGTGACGTAGAGGTATCCGCGCCCGGGTCCCGAGAGACCGCAGCTCGTCAGGGGCTTTTCAGGTTGGGGCCGGGTGACCACGCCACAGAGTCGCCCGGTCGGATCGAAGACCTGCACGCCCACCGCCGACGTCACGTAGAAGCGGCCCAGCGTGTCGCTCGTCATGCCATCGCCGCCCGAGCCCTTTTTGTACGGCGGAGGTTCGTTGAACTTGAACTCGCCCTTGGGATCGATCGGCCGGCGCATCGTCATGTACGGACTCTTGGCGTCGAGCGTGCCGTCCGGGTTGATCCGGAACGTCCAGACGAATTCGCCCGCGCTCTCGCTCACCGCCAGGGTGCCGTGATCGGGCGACAGCGTGATGCCGTTGGGACTGGCAAGGCCGGTGTCGGCCACCCGCTTTTCCCGGGTCTTCGCGTCGACGAAGGTGATCTGCTTCTTGGCGGTCTCGGTAAAATAGATCTGGCCGCGGTGCGTGACGGCGAGGTCGTTGGGCTGGACGTCGGTGGCGATGACCTCCACGGCGCCCGTGGCCGGGTCGAGGGCGATGAGTCTTTTCTTCGCCCCCTGGCAGGCGTAGAGCCGGCCATCGGGGCCGAACTTGAGCCCGCTCACGCCTTCGTCGCTGAGCTTTGTCTTCGTGCCGTCGGGCGCGATTTTGAAGACGCCGGCCGCCGGCGGCCGCATGTCCGAAAAATAGAAATTGCCTGCGTCGTCCGTGCAGGGGCCGTCGGCAAACGTCAGTCCCGTGGCCACAGGCTGCCAGCCTTCACCCTCGATCAGGAGCCGATGCAACGTCATGTCACCCGCGAGATCGCCCTTCGTGTCGATCACGGGGACGGGCCTTTCGTTCCGCCAAAGCCAGCGGAGCGCGTCGGGAAAAATCGAGCCGCCGTGATTGGCATTGTGGCCATAGCCTTCGGCGAAATCGAAACGCACGTCGTAGCCCAGGTAGCGGAGCGAGGCGTGCATCTGCCGGTTGGCGAGCGGCCAGTTGCCGAAGGAATTGTCCGCGTCGCCGCTGGCGTCCTCCAAAAATACCCGGATCGGCTTCCGCTCCGTCTTGCGGATGAGCGACGGATAGGCGTCGCCGCCGGCCAGGTTCACGAAGCTGCCCACCGTGGAGAGGACCTTGCGAAAGTAGTCCGGACGCTCCCAGGCCGCGGTGAAGCTGGCGATGCCGCCGCTGCTCGCGCCGCCGATCGCGCGCTTTTCCGGATCATGGGAAAGTGGATACTTCCGCTCCACCTCGGGGAGGATTTCCTCGATCAGAAAGCGGGCATAACGATCGCCGAGGGAATCGTACTCCAGGCTGCGGTTGCTGCCGCTGCCGGGGTTCTTGGGCGCGGGCTTGGCGGAATCGTGACCGGGGTTGATGAGGATCGCGACCGTCACCGGCATCTCGCCGCGCGCGATGAGATGGTCGAAGACGATCGGCACGCGCCAGTTGCCCTTGGGATTCACGTAGCCGAGGCCGTCCTGAAAGATCATCACGGCCGCGCTCCCATCCGGACGGTATTGCGCGGGCACGTAGATCCACCAGTCGCGGGTCGTGCCCGGGAAGATCTTCGAATGCCAGACCGGCATTTTCGTTACGGTGCCGGCCGGCACGCCGGCGCGCGGTTCGTGATCGGCGGTGGGCTTGAAGTCGCCGGCGGCGGCCGCTCCGGCGAGGAGGGGCGCGAGCGCGAAGGCGGCGCCCAGCAGGACCGCGGCGGCGCGAGGGAAAGGAGCAAGGGTCATGGGAAGGAGGTGGGGTGATGCCAGGGGGCGGAAGTCCGGAATTATTCCTTCGGCCAGTCGCGCCAGAGCCAGCGCAGCGTATCGGGAAAAATGGCACCACCGTGCTTGCCGGAGTGCCCGCCATCGCCGAAGACGAAGGTGTATTCGTAGCCCGCAAACTTCAGCGCCGCGGCCATGTCCTGATTCGCGAGCGGCCAGTTGCCATGGAGATTATCAAGGTCGTTGCTGCCATCCTGCAGGAACACGCGCAGCGGTTTCGCCGGCTTGGTCTTGCGGATGAGCCCGGGGTAGACGAAGCCGCCGCGAATGTTGGTGTAGCTGCCGATGTGGCTCACGACCTTGCGAAACGCCTCGGGCCGCTCCCAGGCGATCGTGAACGCCGCGATCGCCCCCGAACTATTGCCCACCACCGCGCGTCCCGCCGGATCGGGGGTGACGTTGAGACCCGCGGTCGCCACCGGCAGCAGTTCCTCCAGCAGGAAGCGCACATTGGTATCGCCGAGCGAGTCGTACTCCAGGCTGCGGTTGCTGCGGACCTTGGCCCCGGGCTCCGCCGACGGGAACATCCCGGGATTAACGCCCACCGCGATCGTCACGGGAATTTCTTTGCGGGCAATGAGGTTGTCGAACACCACCGGCACGCGGAACTGGCCATCGGCGCGAAAGAACCCGGCCCCGTCGAAAAACACCATCAGGCACGCGGGCTTGGTGGCGTCATACTGCTTCGGCACGTAGACGAAATACTCCCGCGTGGTGCCGGGGAAGATCCGGCTCGATTCGAACTTCGCCTGCCTGATCTCGCCGCGCGGCACGGCCTGCGGCTGTGAGTCCGGACCGGGCTTGTAGTCATCGGCCGAATGAAGGATGGTCGCTGCCACGAGCAGCGCGATCAGAGGGGTGATTATGCGCACCGTCGGTGGCTACCGATCACGGCCCTTCAGGGCAAGCGGCAAGGCGACGTGCCCGCCGAGATGGGCGCCCGATGGATCGGTGGATTTTCCCTGTTCCAAGATTGATCCCGGTGATCCGCGATCATCTTCTGGCCCGATGCGAAACCTGATGGAAGAGTCGATGCGGTGGTTCGGTCCGGCCGATTCCGTCACCCTCGCCGAAATCCGGCAGACGGGGGCGACCGCCATCTTCAGCGCGCTCCACGAGATTCCCTACGGCGAAGCCTGGCCGGCCGATCTCATCGCCGAGCGCCGCGACGTCATCGCCGCTGCCGGCCTCGCCTGGCGCGTCGTCGAATCCGTTCCAGTCTCCGAAGCCATCAAGACCCGCACGGGCGATTTTGCGCGGCACATCGAAAACTACCAGCTGACCCTCCAGCGAATCGGCGCCGCCGGGATCGGGGTCGTCGTGTACAACTTCATGCCGGTGATCGACTGGGTGCGCACCGATCTCCGCCACCGCCTGCCCGACGGGTCCGAAACGCTGGCATACGACCCAAAAAAGTTTGCCGCCTTCGATCTGTTCGCCCTCCGGCGACCCGGCGCCGAGGCCGATTTCACCGCGCCGCAGCGTGCGGCGGCGCACGAATACTGGTCGGCCCTCGATGACGCCGGCCGCGATCGCTTCGTCCGGCAAACGCTCGATCTCTTTCCGGGCGTCCGCCTGAACCTGTCGCTCGATGATTTCCGGGCGATGCTCGCGCGCTATGCGCAAATCGACGCCCCCCGCCTGCAACGGCACCTGCAGCAGTTTCTCGAAGCCGTCGTGCCCGTCGCCGCGGCCTCGGGGGTGCGGCTCGCAATTCACCCCGACGATCCGCCGTTCCCGGTGTTGGGATTACCGCGCATCGTTTCCACCGAGACTCAGCTGCGCACGATTCTCGATCTGGTGGACTCGCCGGCGAACGGGCTCTGCTACTGCACGGGCTCGCTCAGCGTGCGCGCGGACAACGATCTCCCCGGTATGGTTCGCCGCCTCGGCCCGCGGATTCATGCCGCGCATTTGCGCGCCGTGCAACGCGAGCCCGACGGTGTGTTCTATGAAGCCAATCACCTCGAAGGCAGCGTCGACATGCCCGCGGTCGTCCGGGCGCTCCTCGAAGAGCAGCGCGTTCGCCAGCGTGCGCAGCGCTCGGACTGGCGCGTCGCCTTCCGGCCCGACCATGGGCGCACCATGCTGGACGATTTTCGCCGCCCCGATCCCGCGTGTCCCGGTTACTCGCTCATCGGCCGGCTCCGCGGTCTCGCCGAACTCCGCGGCCTGCAGCTTGGGGTGTCGGCCGCGCTCGATCTTCCGGGCGGCTGACCCGCTCGGGCGGAAGTCGGACCGGCGCAGTGAAAAACACGATTGAGGTTTGCGGGCCAGCCTTTACAAGGGCGCCCGCGAAGTCGGTCACCCACCCGTTCAGTTCCACCTCCCCGCCTCCCCATGAAAAAGTTCCTGCTCACGCCCGCGCTCGCCGCGCTGGCGATGTTTGTCTTCGGCGCCATTTATTGGATGAGCCCGTTCCCGTACAAGGCCCTCGGCCGCGTGACCGATGATGCCGCCGCCGGCCAAGCGCTGGCCAAGATTTTTCCCGCCACGGGCGCCTACCTTGTGCCCGGGCCGCATCTCGACGCCGCCAAGGCCGAGGAACTCATGAAGCGCGGACCGATCGCGGAGGTGCACTATGTCGCGACCGGCATGCCCATGATGGATCCGCTGCTCATGGCCAAAGGCTATGTCCATGAATTCGTGCTCTGCCTGCTGCTGGTCATGCTGCTCGAAAAATGCGCGCCGCTGTTCCAAGGGTGGACCTGCCGGCTCAAGTTCACGGCCATGCTCGGCCTGATGATCGCCCTTTACGACTACAGCAGCGCCATCTGGTGGCATCACTCCGTCGCCTGGGTGACGATGCGGGCGCTTTACGATTTTCTCGCATTCGTCGTTGCCGGCTTGGTGCTGGGAAAGATGCTGACCCCGAAAGTCGCCGCTCCGGCGGCCGCGCCCGCGGGTGGGTGAAGATCATCGCGCACCGTGCGGCGGTCCAGCGCGACAGTGAAGCGAACCACCGGCGGTTGTTTCCTGCTATTGCAGGGAACACTGCGGGGCCCTTACGTTCTGTAACTTCTAGCCATGGTTCGCCCTGTCCTCCTTTCGCCCCTGCTTCTAAGCGCGTTGCTGGCCGCCGGTTTGCCGACCGCCAGCCTGGCCCAGACTGCGCCCGCCCAATCGCCGGTCCTCAACCCGGCGTCGGCGCCGCCGGCCGCGTCGTCAACCGCCCGGAAGCGTCCGCGCGCAATCTCAGGCGAGGTCGCCGCGCAGTTGGCCGCGACGATGCCCAAATACACGCCTCCGCCCCCCAAGCCGGAACCGAAACCCGAGGAGGAACAGGTCGACCTGCGCGACGTCGACAAGCCCAAGAACACGATTATCCGGCTGCCGAAATATGTCGTGCAGGAACCGAAGTCGCCGGTCTTCAGCGAACGGGCGATCAGCACGAAAAAAGGCCTCACCGATATCGCGATGCGGCGTTATATCACCGAGGCCGATCGCGCCCTCAACCGATTCACCCTGCCCCTTTTCGGCACCTCCGCGGAATCCCGCGCCCTCGCCATGTACGGCGAAGACGAGCGGCTCAAGAACATGGCTGACCTCAGCGACGCCGCCAGCACCGTCAGCAAATCGGACGCGGCGGCCGGTGTCTACGTCCGCCGCGAAGCGCAGAAAACCTACCTCCGGTCGAGCGATTTCGGCTGGAACGGCGGCGGCGGGAAATAGCGCGCGTGTGGTGACTTGGCTGCCCGACATCTCCTGCCGCGGCTGACGCCGCCACCCGCCGGAGTTCGCCGCAAACAGGAACGATCCGCTTCGATATTACCGGCACCGGAAACACGGCCAGAAAAGGCTCGGAATCGGAGTGGCCTCGCGCTTTAATCATCACCGCTATGACGCGCCTGCCCCTTGTGCCGCTGTTCGTCATGAACGCCGTGCTCGTTGCCGGTGCGGTCCCCGCCGCGGAGCCGTCGCCCGCCGCCAAACCGCCGAATCCGGCCGCTGTCCCGCTCCCGCGCCCGCGTCTCGTCTCGACCGATGCCGCCGACCGACTGGCCGCGGCCGCGCCGAAATATGAGCCTCCGAATCCCGTCGTGAAGGTCGAAACCCAGCCCGACCTGCGGGAGACCGACAAGCCGCGCAATACCATTGTCCGGCTGCCGCCGTACGTGGTGCAGGGGTCCAAGCCGCCGATCTTCAAGGAGCGGGAACTCCTCACGCCGCAGGGCCGCCTCGACCTCGCCCTCAAACGCCACCCCGGCCTGCGCGTTGGCTCGTTCTGGTTTTTGCGCAACGACGGCTGGGGCCTGGCCATGCTCGAGGAGGAACAGCGGCTGGAGCGCATCGCCGAGTTCAACGATCTGGTCGGGCTGATGGCCATCACGGATTCCAAGTCCGGCGCCGCCGCAAAAAAGGCGTCGCAGTCGGCGCTCCTGCGCCGCGACGGACTGTGACGCGTCCGGCCGCGGCGGTCCTGGCGCGCCCCGCTCAACGCGAGAGCAGTTCGCGCGCAATCTCCTCCCATTCCACCTCCAGCGTGACCGTCGCCGCCGGCATGGGACGGCCGGCGCGCGCATACCAGTAGCCGGCGTTGCCAAGGTCGCCTTCCTTCCGATGGAGATACGCGTGCATCCACGAACCATCACGGCTGTGATCTTCCTGCGCACACCCGTGTGCCCGCCCCCACTCGCCGTGGCCATCGTGCCACAACGCCTCCAGCGCGGGGCCGAGCCCCGGCGGTGGCGCAGCGTCGTGGGAAATGGAGTGGCGGAATTCCGCGAGTGACATCGGCGCCAGCCTACGCAGGTCCGGGGAATTATTCAAACGCGCCCGCGCACCTGATTCTCATTGCGGCGGGCCGGGCGACGAAGCAATTCATCTGGCGTCCTGCTGAATCGCGGTCCCGCCACGCGGGCGCGCGAAAATCTTTTTGGGCAGGTTACTCATGCCGACCGCCGAACACGTCATTCTCCGGGAACTGCTCGCCCGCGAACCCGACTGGGTCTCGGGCTCCGCGCTCGCCGCCAAGCTGGGCATCAGCCGGGTCGCGGTCTGGCAGCACATGGAGAAACTGCGCGCCGAGGGTTTCACGTTCGAGGCGCAGCGCGCCCGCGGCTACCGCCTCGCGGCGCGCCCCGCCACGTTGCACGCCGCACTCATCGAGACGCAGTTAAAGGCACGGCTGCGGGCGTTTTCCCTGCTCGTGCTCGATCAGGTCGACAGCACCAACGACGAGGCTGCCC
>JBIJCX010000572.1:0-3764 GCA_044344465.1 Opitutaceae bacterium | reverse complement strand
CGCGTGAGGTCGGCGCAGGTTTCAAACATGTCGCCGGGTTGCGGCGGCAGCAGCTCGGTTGACGCGGAACGCCCGAGGAGCTGCTCCAGCATCTGCACAAACAGCAGCGTCTCGACCGGCCGGTGATGGCCGAGGTTGAAGATCGGCATCGGCTGGTTCGGCGCGACCACGGCGGACGGGGTCGATCCCGGGCCCGGTGGGGTCGCGGCGATCGGATACAGCAGCGCCCGCACCACGCCGTCCACGATGTCATCGACATAGGTGAAATCGCGGAGGTTTTTGCCGTGGTTGAAAAGCTTGAGGGGCCGGCCCTCGCAGATCGCGCGGGCAAAGATCGTGGGCGCCATGTCCGGCCGGCCCCACGGGCCGTACACGGAAAAGAAACGGAGTCCCGTGAGGTGCAGCCCGTGGTTCAGCGCGTAGCTGTGCGCCATCATCTCGTTGGCCTTCTTCGTCGCGCCGTAGAACGAAACCGGATGATCGGTGTTGGCGGTCTCGACAAACGGCGGCTTCGCGCCGGCACCGTAGACGCTGCTGCTCGACGCGAACACGAGGTGCTTCGGCGGCGTCCGCCGGCAGGCCTCCAGCACGCTGGCGAAGCCGTCCAGGTTGTTGCGCGTGTAGGCGGCGGGATTCTCCATGCTGTAACGCACCCCCGGTTGCGCCCCGAGGTGGACGACATAGTCCGGCCGGAAGTGGGCGACGAGGCCGGCGAATTTCTCTGCCTCGGCGAAATCGGACTGGAGAAAATGAAAACCGTCCAGGGGCGTCAGCGCCGCGACGCGGGCCCGTTTCAGGGCGACGTCGTAGTAGTCGCCGAGGTTGTCCACGCCCAGCACCTCGCAGCGTCCCGATTCGGCGAGACGCCGCGCGACATGGTAGCCGATGAAGCCGGCGGCGCCGGTCACGAGGACTTTCATCTTGCGCGTGATAGGGCAACACGCGGAGCGCGGCTAGCGGAAAGTTTGAGTCAGATGTCGTCCAAGGTGGGCGGGCACGTCCCTGTGCCCGCATGCGGAACACGATCGACCGGTCCAGACATGCGGGCACAGGGACGTGCCCGCCCACCCAAGGAAATTCTTCGTGGTGCAAGAATCTGAGATTCGACTTCGTCGTGAGAAATTTCCAAGACGGTGCTTGATCGCCGAAAAGCGGGCCCTATACCTTGCGCCACTTTTGCCCACGCATACGTTTATCGCATGATCATCAAAGCCTATCTCAAGCCGCAATGTGGCTGGTCCAACGGCGTCCGCGCCACCCTGCGCAAGCACAACCTGCCGTTTGAGGACATCGACATCATCAACAACCGCGCCAACTACGCGGAGATGGTGCAGAAATCCGGCCAGCCGCTTTCCCCCTGCGTCGAGGTGGATGGCGTGATGCTGGCCGATGTCTCGGGCGAGGAAGTGGAAAACTACCTGCTCAGCAACGATCTCGTGAAGCCGACCGATGTCGACACGGGCGTGCCGGCCAATGCGGGTTGCTCCGACGAGGAGCACACGAAAATGGCCACCAAAACGATCCGCTTCTTCTGAGGACGAAGCTGAGAGCACACCGCACGAAAGCCACACCGGGCCGCTCTCGCATCTGACGAGAACGGCCCTTTTTTTCGCCCCACCCGACCTTCCCGCCGCCATCTGGCCTAGAACCGGCTACAACTCGACCTTCCAGTGAACACCACGCCGACCTCCGACCTGAACCGCCGCCGCAGCGCTAGCGACCAACCCGGCGCCACTGCCACCCGTTCCCTCGGTCTGCCGCCGAAACAGGGTCTCTACGATCCGTGGTTCGAACACGAGGCCTGTGGCGTCGGCTTCGTGGTCGATATGAAGGGCCGCAAGTCCCACCAGATTCTGGCCGATGCGCTCCAGGTGCTGCGCAACCTCGATCACCGCGGCGCCAGCGGCTCCGAGGTCAACACCGGCGACGGCGCCGGCGTGCTCCTGCAGATGCCGCACGCGTTTTTCGTCGAAAGCTGCAAGCCCACGCGCATCACGCTGCCCGCCGCCGGCGAGTACGGCTGCGGCCTCGTCTACCTCCCGCGCAACCCCACCGTCCGGCGCAAGATCGAGGAAAAGTTCGAGCAGATCGTCCAGTCCGAGGGCCAGACCTTCCTCGGCTGGCGCACCGTGCCGACCAACAGTTCGCCGCTCGGCGACACGGCGCTCTCGTGCGAGCCGTTCATGCGACAGCCGTTCATCGGGCGCGGCGCCGGCGTGACCGACGATCTCGCGTTCGAGCGGAAGCTCTATGTGATTCGCAAGCGCGCCTACACCGAGATCCGCACCTCGACCCTCGCCGGCGCCGAGTACTGGTATGTGGCGAGCCTGTCGATGAAGACGCTCGTCTATAAGGGCATGCTCACGACGGAGCAGGTCGACCAGTACTTCCCCGACCTCAAGAACCCGCTGATGGAAACGGCGCTCGCCGTCGTCCACTCGCGCTTCAGCACCAACACGTTTCCGAGCTGGGAGCGCGCGCACCCGTACCGCTATCTCGCGCATAACGGCGAAATCAACACCCTCCGGGGCAACATCAACTGGATGCACGCCCGCGAGGCGCTGTTCGAAAGCGAGCACTTCGGCGAGGACATCAAGAAGATCCTGCCCATCATCAACCCGAACGGCAGCGACTCGTCGATGTTCGACAACACGCTCGAACTGCTCGTGCTCGCCGGGCGCCCGCTGTCGCACGCGATGATGATGATGATCCCCGAGCCGTGGTCTCACCACGAATCGATGAGCGACGAACGCCGCGCCTTTTACCAGTACCACTCGTGCCTGATGGAGCCCTGGGACGGCCCCGCCTCGATCGCGTTTACCGACGGCAAGCAGGTGGGCGCGGTCCTCGATCGCAACGGCCTCCGGCCTTCGCGCTACTACGTCACGAAGTCCGGACTCGTCATCATGGCCTCCGAGGCCGGCGTGCTCGACATCCCGCCAGAGGAGATCCTCAGCAAGGGCCGGCTCCAGCCCGGCCGCATGTTCCTCGTCGATACCGAACAGGGCCGGATCATCGAGGACGAGGAGATCAAGCGCGAGGTCTGCACCGCACAGCCCTACCGCCAGTGGCTCAACGAGCACCTGGTTCACCTCAGCGATCTGCCCGACGCACCGACGGTCGAACGCCCCGATCACGCGACGCTGCTCCAGCGCCAGATCGCGTTCGGCTACACGCACGAGGACGAGCGCATCATCATCACCCCGATGGCGCGCGATGGCGTCGAGGCGATCGGTTCGATGGGCAACGATGCCGCGCTCGCGGTGCTCTCGAACCGGCCGCGCCTGCTCTACGATTACTTCAAGCAGCTCTTCGCCCAGGTCACCAACCCGCCGATCGACTGCATCCGCGAGGAAATCATCACCTCCTCCGAAACCCGCCTCGGCTCCGAGGGCAACCTGCTCAACCCGCAGCCCTCGGCCTGCCGCCGCGTCGAGTTGAAGTGGCCGATCCTCACCAACGAGGAATTCGCCAAGATCCGCCGCACCAATCTTCCCGGCCTGCGCATCGGCGTGCTGCCGATTCTGTTCCGCGTCACCCGCGGCGAGCGCGGCCTCGCCAAGTCGATGGAGGAGCTTTCCGTGATGTCGCGCCGCATGATCGAGGAGGAGGAGGTCAACGTGATCATCCTCAGCGACCGTGGCGTCACCCGCGACTACGCGCCGATTCCCGCACTGATCGCGATCGCCGGCCTGCATCATTATCTCATCCGCGAGGGCCTGCGCACCCGCGTGTCGCTCGTGCTCGAGACCGGCGAGGCGCGC
>JBIJCX010000234.1:0-13009 GCA_044344465.1 Opitutaceae bacterium | reverse complement strand
AGGCGATCCGAAGGGGTCGGCGCATGTGGTCTGTGGTAATGATTACGGAGAAATTACGGAAGACGGCTTTTCGCGCATGCTGGAGCGAGCAGACTTTGGAGCATGGCGCGCAAATTGCGGATGGAATCGGAGGCTGGTGTCTACCATGTGCTCAACCGTGGCAATTATCGGGCCGCCATCTTCCGGTCCGGGAAGACCAAGACGGCCTTTTTGCAATGCCTCGACGAGGCCTGCAGGCGAACCGACTGGCTGGTGCACGCCTGGTGCATTATGTCCAACCACTACCATCTGGCGATCTCGACTCCCCGGGCCAACTTGGTTGGCGGCATGTGCTGGCTGCAGGGCACATTCGCTAATCGCTTCAACCGCTTCAGAGGCGAACATGGCCATTTGTTTCAAGGCCGGTACAAGAGCCTGGTGGTTGACCCGGACGAAGGATTGGGCCCGCTCTGCCACTATATCCATCTGAATCCGGTGCGCGCTGGCCTCTGTGAGGTGTCCGCCTTGCGCACGTATGACTGGACCAGCCTGCATTGGCGGCAGCGCTCCGGCGCAAAACAACCGCGACCAATCGCTGGCTTGGCATCAACCTGCATCTCGGAGCCCGGGACGAAGTGAGTCGTAATCTGAGCGCTTGGCTGCGCAGCCAGAAGTGATCTCCGAGCACAGACCACATGCGCCGACCCCTTCGGCTTGTTGACCCCTTCGGCTTGTTTTTCGGCTTGTTTTGTTTCTTCGGCTTGTTTCGCCGTCAGCCCGCGTGGATTTGGACGCCATCGCCATTATGCTGGCGGAATCTGGTGGCGCCAAGCAACCTTCGGCCGGTTCACCACGTCAGCCAAAGCCATGAGAATCCAAGTTCGTTTCAAACACATTTTTATGAGGCAATGGGCAGTATTCACATCCTTTCTGACTATCGCATTACTACCGGTGCTGGTTTTGGCGCAGGACGCCAAGCCCACGGTGAAAGCCAAGGCCGCGCCGAATCCCGTATTCGCCAAAATTAAGGATGATCCCAAGCTGCCGAGGGTGCTGCTGATCGGCGATTCCATTTCCATAGGTTACACGCTGGATGTGCGGGCGCTGCTCAAGGGCAAGGCCAACGTCCATCGCATCCCCACCAATGGCGGCCCCACGACCAACGGCCTGAAGAACCTAAAGACCTGGCTCGGTGACGGCAAATGGGACGTGATCCACTTCAACTGGGGTCTGCACGACGTGGTTTATATGGGGCCGGATGGTGCGCGCGCAGTGGATCCGAAGACGTCCGGCAGCAAGCATCAGGTGCCGCTGGACGAATACGAAAAGGGCCTCCGCGAACTGGTGAAGCAATTGAAGGCTACCCGTGCGACGCTGATCTGGTGCGCGACCACGCCTGTTCCCAGCGATTCAAAAGGCCGTCTTCCCGGTGATGAAATCAAATTCAACGAAGCTGCCGCACGGATAATGAAGGCGGAGAAGATCGCGACGAATGACCTTTACGCACATTCCCTGAAAGGCCCGACTGATGGGCAGTTGCCTGCCAATGTGCATTACTCGAAGGAAGGTTCCGCCTATCTCGCCCAGCAGGTCGCCAAAAGCATAGAAACGGCGTTGAAAGGACGTTAAACAACCACAAGACAAAGTAACAAAGCTGGAGTTAAAGGGAACGACTTCAGAAGCTGCTTTCCGCTTGTTTGTTGGTTTCTCTGTAACCCCTCCCGGCCCCAACCCTCTCAAAATCCAGTTTCCTGCCAGACCAGCCGGTCGTGGTGTGGGAAAAGGAGTGGGTGCTGATAAAATCGCCGGTTCGCCCCCCGCCCTCACCCTGGATCCGCCATGCACCCAATCTCTTCCTACGCCGACGCCCTGCAAGTGCTGCGCCGGGGCACCGGCGTGGTCATCCCCGTCTACTTCCCTGACGGCGTCCCCGCCGGGCCGGCCATCGGCTACCTCGAGGACACCATCATCTCCTACCTCGCGCAGGTCGAGAAGCCCCTTTCCATCTGCGTGAGTGTCGACGGCCCGGCCCACGGTCGGGAAATCGCCGCGGCGCTCGCCGCCCGCCATGGTGTCGCCTATGTCGTCGCCGACCGCAACCGGGGCAAGTTCCAAGCCGCCGCGAATGGCGTCCGCCATCTGCTGCTCCCACCCGGCCACCGCTTCGTCGCCATCGTCGACCAGGATGGCGATCACTTTGCCAACGAGCTCATCAACCTCGTCCGCGCCGCCCTCCACGTTCAGACTCAGACCGCCGGCGAACGCGTGCTCGCCCTCGGCCGCCGCATCTCCAAGCACCGGCCCCTGGGATTCTCCCGCGGTGAGCTCGAGGAAATCGCCGACCGCGTTCTCCTTGACGCCCTGCACTACCATGCGGCGATCAGCGGCCACCCGCTCCGCCTCGAATACGCTACCGCCCACGAGGAATACCCCGACTTCCACTCCGGCTTCAAACTCTTCGACCGCGCCACCGCCGCCGACACCTTCCTCCGCGAACCCATCCTCTGCGGCGTCGATGCCGACTGCTACTATCGCCATGGCTGCGAGGCCACCATGATCGTCGAGGCGCATCTCGCCGGCGCCGTGCTCTGCCCCGTCAACCGTTCCACCTTCAACGAGCAGCCGGTTTCCACCTTCGGCCTGATGCACCGCCAGACCCTCGTCGCCAACAAGATGATCTGGGCCATCAAGCGACTCGGCGTCCCCCCCGAGTTCGCCCGCCAGTGGTACGACAATCACCTCCCCCGCCTGCTCCTTGGCACCATCGTCCCCGACGGCCAGCAGGTGCTGCTCGACATCCGCCGACTCCTCCTCGCCGGGCTCGGTCTCCCCGACAACACCACCTCCGAGTACCGCCGCCCGTTGTTCGTCTGAGCGCGTCGCCACGCCGGGTGACACACGCAATTGTTGCCACCCGCGTCAGGTCAACCGGTACGGAGGTCGCCGCTCTGATCCGCGCGATGACTTGCTGCTCGAAAGGGAACGCGATTTCGCGGTGCAACTCCGGCCCAAGCAACGCCGCCGGCGAATCGCCACCGCTCAATAAATCCGCGCCGGCTTCCGCCAGGGCGCCGGCGTAGGCCACGGCGTAATCGGCGCAGCGCTCCAGCAACCGCCGCAGCAACGGCCGGTCCTCCATCGCAGCCATCATCGCCTTTTCAATGCCCATGGCCGCACATGCGAGTGAGAACGGATATTGATCAAAGCACGCCACCACAAAGACGTCCGGGCCAACGGCACGACGGATGCGCCGCAGGGCGTCAATCATCAGCGGCCAGCGGCCCTGCTTGGTGGGATCAGGCGGCGGGATGCGCGCGATGTCGGCGGCGGTTTGGATCAAAGGTTCGCCCGTGCCGCCCAGCGGCTGATCGTCGCCGGGAAAGGCCACTTTTGCGCCCATCGCTTCGGCGCTGACCCAGGTGTCGGCAGACAACCAGATCGCATCCGGCTGAAACTCGCGGTGATAACGCACGACACACTCCGCCAGCACGCCGGCATCGAGCGTGAATTCGCGCAAAGACACCCCTGCCAGTCGGCCCGTACAATGCACCGCGAGCGGTCCAACGGCGGGCCGGGGAGTCGGTTCGCCTCGCAAGGCACGACGGACAAGTTCGCGTGAGGTCATGAGGTGGCGTGGCGGCTGCCCCGTGGAAAATTGCGCTGGCGGCACATCTGCGCGAACAGGCGGCCGCTTCCTACTCCTGCCTTGTCCACGCCCTGTCGCTCGGCCATCCCACGACACTGCGCTCCAGCGTCTGGCGCCTCCGCGATTCGCAACGTGCAACAGCCTGACCCCATACACCGATTCCAGCCTACCGGGACGTCCCGAGCGGCGTTTCGTGGAGCCATCTGGTGAAGAACTTCTGCCAGTGGGGATCGAGGTCGGGGCCCACGGCCCGGTGCCCGCCGGTGAGCGCGGCGTATTCGAAGCGCTCCGGCACCTTGAGCAACTCATAGACCTCCCTCGCCCGATTGATGTAGCCGATGCTTTGCCGATCATCCGAGTGCGGCGCGGACTCCCGGTCCGTGCTGCAGCCGATGACCAGCAGCGCGCGCGGCGCGCAGAGGGCCATCAATTCGTGATGATTCCGCTCGAAGCCCGGCCGGCTGGGATCCGTATCCAGCAAACTCCACACTGTGTTCCGGAATTTGGGATCCGGGTAGCCGGGGGTGGCGATGTCAGCGAACGGGCGCTGCCAGTCCAGGTACCACGGCGAACCGTAATTGGTCGCGCCGTGGATCGACACGCCCGGATCGATCGAAACCGTCGCCGTAATTTCCGGCGCAAAGGCCGCGACATAGAGCGCCGTCTTCGCGCTGAGCGAAAAGCCGATGAACCCGATTCGCCGCGCGTCGACCTCCGGCCGGGAACGCAGAAATTCCACTTCGCGCTGCACGTCGTGCACCATCTTCGCCAGCGGCAGCCAGCGGCCGAACCGCTCGTAAACGGCTTCGTTCACCTTCTGCGGAATTTTGCGGCCATCGCGATAGTGGCGGATAAACGACCAGCCCGTGAGCACCACGTTGCCCTGCCGGGCCAGCCACGCTCCCCACCATTCCTCCGGTTGCTGGTAATCGGGCGACGTGCTTGTCCAGGCGATCACAGCGGGAAAGGGTCCCGGTCCCCGGCCCTTGGGGAGCAGAAGCAGGTGCGGTTGCTGGAAATCCTTTTCGATCGGAATGGTCAGGGCGATCCGGGTGTAACCGTCCCGTTCCGAGACCTCTTGAATGCGGGCTTGGCTCGCGTCCCCAAACCATTCCTGGTCGGCCGCCGTGGGCTTCAACTTACCCAGGAGGTGGGTCCACTCCCGCACCAATTCCTTCCGCCGCTCCTCCCACTCCTGCGCCGTGCGAATGGGGGTGCCGTCGCTCCGCTGCAGGAGCGACGGCAAATCGAACTCCGCCTGTTTCGCCATGAGCTTATGCGTTCCGGGCGGCGTATGATAGCGAAACGTGCGGGGCGGTTCCTGACCCCGCGCGATGCCCGTCAAACCCGCAACCGCGATGGCGATGCCGATGGCAAGCGTGTCGGATATCATGGCTGCAATAGGCGGGAAGTTTCCGTCGGGGGAACAGGGAGGCAAATCCAAATTCTCCTGCCGATGCCCCGGAACTCGATGCAGGGGTGAAGGAGACGTCGGAAATCTGATTTGAAAACGCGCCGATCCGACGGGGTCTGCCTGAGCGGAACTCGACGCAGTCAAAGGTTGATGTTCCCTTCTGGGCGCTGAAGGCCTACGTCTACGCGCGGCAAACAACACTGGGAAAATGACGACCGACTCACCGTCTCCGACGCACGTGACCCCGCAGGGCTCCAGCGGCGATCGCGTCTTGGCGATCGATGCCTTGCGCGGCTTTGACATGCTTTGGCTGGTCGGCGGCGGGCTGATGGTCCGGGCATTGCCGGGTGGCAAAGCGGAGGGATGGGTCAAGACCCTGCAGGGGCAGTTCCAGCATGTCGCCTGGGCCGGGTTCACGTTTTACGATCTCATCTTTCCCCTGTTTCTTTTCCTGATTGGTTGCGCGATCCCGTTCGCCCTTTCCCGGCGCCTGGCGCGGGGTGAACGCCGGTCGGCGCTTTATGGACACATGGCAATCCGCGTGGTGCTGATGGTCGTAATCGGGATGACGATCAACGGTAACCTGCTGACCTTCGATCCGGCGAAGTTCAAGCTCAGCTATAGTGTGCTCCAGATGCTGGCCTATGGTTACGCGGTGGCGGCAGTGCTTTACCTGAATTTCTCGCTGCGCACGCGGTTGTGGTGGTGCGGGGGCAGCCTCGTCCTCTATTGGGCGCTGGAGACGTTCGTGCCGGTGCCGGGGCACCAAATCGGCGTCTATGCCCCGGGCGTCAATTTTGGCGATTGGTTCAACCAGCTCGTCCTCGGTGACCTGCGCGGACCATGGGTGCTCGGATGGATCGTGGAAGGCGCACTCGCCCACAGCGCGACCGCGATGCTCGGCGTTTTCGCCGGCGAAATCTTGCAGCGCCCGGGGAGTTCGACCCTCAAGCTGCGTTGGTTCATCTGGCTCGGTCTCGCGGGTCTGGTCGCGGGGTGGGTTTGGGGCCTGCAGTATCCGATCATCAAGAACCGCTGGACGAGCAGCTACGTCTTGTTTGCGGGTGGCTGGAGCTTCCTGTTGCTCGCACTGTTCTATTGGCTGATCGATCTACGGGGGTGGCGGCGCTGGTCGTTCCCATTCGTGGTGATCGGGAGCAACTCGATTCTCGCCTATATCATCGCGGGTCATTTCCTGCCGGCGTTCAAGCTGGCCTCGGATCGGCTGTTGGGGGGCCTCGCCCTGCACCTCGCCGCGTTTGGACCGTTGCTGGTGGCGGCGGGTACGGCGGCGGGCGTCTGGCTTTTTCTATTCCTGCTTTATCGCAACAAGATGTTCCTGCGGTTGTAGGCTGGTTGACCTCCGTTCGAGAGGTCCATCCTGACGGTGCCCATATCGTACCGGTGTCAGGGCCTCCGGCCGGCGGCGGCCGAACGGCCGACCACATCCACGGGCTGCACTATTCGCACCTTCGCCTGGCCCACTGTTTCCACCAAATCCGCCAGCGTGTAGTGGCGCAACGCGCCATGCACGACATCAGCGGCTGGGATGGGATCCGCCGTGCTCACCATATCCTCCCAGGCGCGAACCATGTTTTGCAGGGTCACGGTTTCGAAGATGTCCGGGGCGAGCGTCGCCGCGTGCAGCGCCGGGATTGCGGCCGCACCTTGAGCGACGAGATGGACCGGACGTTTATGACCAGAAGCCTGAAAATCACGGAAGAATCGCATCCAGTGGAGGGTGTCCTCGGTCCGCATGCCGACGATTGATCTCCCGTTCAGGTAGGCCAGAAAAAACTCCCGCAGGCCGGGTCCAAAACGGCCATTCGACCAGTGGGGACGATCTTGACCGGGGGCCGTCTCCCCAATGCCGCGCAACTCGGCCGCCAGGACGATTTGGCCCTGCTTGACCAAGGCGTCGATCGGACCGCCCGGAGCGGCGTCAGCCGACATGCTGGTGCCGTGGAGATAGAGCGTGGCCGCGCCGGTGGCGCGGCTTGGCACGAAGGCCAGCGCGGGGAGGCGCAGTCCGCGCTCGGCCGTGAGGACCAGCATGTGAATGGCAAAGCCGTCGCGCTCGATCCGGCCCACCGTCTCCACCGTCGGTGCCGGGAGCGTTTCGCCGCCACTCACGTTTATGGTTTCGCGGATCAGCCGGCGTTTCTCCAGCAGGGAGAGTTTGGCCCATGCGTTTGCGCGCTTCTCCGTCAGGCCGGCCGCCGTCGCGGCATTGATTTGGAACGCGGAGCGTTCCCCGCGCATCAGGAGCACCTGTCCTTGCGGTGTGCATTGGAGCTGCTCCCGGGTCCAATCACCGGCGCTCAGCGCGCGGTCCTGCTGGTCGGTCATCGGGTCGGGCCGGGATTCGACTTCGCGGATGGGTTTATCGCTGCCCAGCAACCAGCGGTGCATCCAACGGGCGATCGCCTCGCGGTGGTCGATGCTCATGCTGTGGGGCGCATCGGGCTCGTGGATTTCAACGCGTTCGGCGTGCCCGAGGCGTGAGTAAAAGCGCTTCGCTTCCCGAAAGAGTTCCCAGGTGCCGCGGATGTCGAACGTCAACTCTCGCGTTCCTCCGGAAATGAGAGTCGGCCGCGGGGCCCGCATGTTCACATAGTCCGCTTCGTCCAGGCCAAAGCCGATTTGGCCGAAAATGTTTTGCTCACCGTCCTGGGGTCCACTCGTGCTATCGATTACCCAGCGGAAGGTGGTGAGATAACCGACCGGAGCCGCGGCCACAATGCGCTCATCGAGCGCCATGAGGTACGCCGTCAGGGTGCCGCCTCCGGACTGGCCCGCGCAGCCGATCTTATCGGCGCGGATGTCGGGGCGGCTTTGCAGATAGTCGATGGCGCGCATGCCATCCCAAATCCGGTACTGCTGCCACGTTCGCACCCAACAGGGCGGAACCGAGGCCAATGTGGGTGTGTTCGATGGTACAAAGATACTGTACATTGGGATGGGGCACGGGCGTCCGCCCCGCCGATTCGACAAAGTGCGTGCGCGTATTGGTCAGATCCAGCATCTGATAACGTTCGCCCTGCCCGACCGGATCGTAACACATCGCCGCCATGCCGTGGCGCGCGAGCAGGATGCAGGTGCGCTGGTAACTGCCCGAAGCCTTGCCGTCATGGCTATGCCCGACCGGCACGATCACCGCGGGCCAAGGCGGCGGCGACTCAGGGAGGTAGAGATTCGCCGTGACATGAAACCCCGGCCGGCTTTCGAAGATGATCTTTTCGACGCGATAGCCCTTGCCCTGCAACGTGCCGACCAACTGTGGATTCAGCGGCGTGCGGTCTGGCAAACCGCCGATTTGCTTCAGGAAAAATGCGCGGCGATCAGGCGGATTCTGATGGGAGATTGCATGAGTGAAACACTATGAACGTCGCCGCGAACGGAGCCTTCCGCGGCTGGCCGATGCCGGTGACCAGGGGCTTATCCCGCGGCGGCATCCCATGGCTCAACCAGACGCAATTTCCTGGTCTCGAGGGCACGGTAACAGTCCGGGAGGTCGAATGCCCTCAAAACGCCCGGCAGCAACGAGGACAACGGCCAGTTGTAGTCCGCCGATTCGGCAATCGCACCGTAACTCGTGAGCGCGTGCTTGAGTGTTACCTGCACCACTGCGGATTCAAGCATCGCAGCAAAGGCTCCCGGGATTGTGCCCCAGCCTTTTGCGACCACATGGATCTCGCCATGCCCGCAATCTTTCAACCAGTCGATCACCCGCAAAATGTCATGCGTCCTCTGGCCAGCGGTCGGGTAGTCGAGCATGAGGCCGTGCACCGCGTGAAAGTAGTCCGCGCCGTTGATGGCGTTGGGTGAGTGGCTCAGCCCGCCGACGATGGTCTGGGACTCACCGATCCCCCGCACGTCGCAGGCGAATATCGCCGCGTCAGGTTCGGCGGCGATGATTTCCTGCAGCAGGGGTTCGTCCCGCATTTCTGCATCGGCGGACAGATGGGAGATGTAGAGCACCGCCCGATTAAACCCGCGTGGTGGCCGTGACCACAGCCCGCCCGCGCTCGACCCGCCGGCACTCAACCGGTAGACAACGGTGTGGATCTCCGGCTCTGTCTCCACGACATAGGTGGCCGCCAGGGTGCCGGCCGGCGTGCGTATCTTCAGCCCGTAGACGAGCGGTTCGGTTTCCGCGGTGTACGTGGCGGCAAACGGCATCGGATACTTGCGACCGGTGTTCGGCCGCAGGATGCGGTAATCGGGGACCCCGACGCGCGCGGGCAGTTTGAGGAACGAACGGATCAGCTCGGGCAATGCCGCGTCGCCTGGCGCCACTCGCGCGGCCTGCAGTGCCCGGGCGCGCTCGTTCGTCATGCTCCACACCGTCTTGGGCCGCGATTCCGCCACGTGCCCGCGCGGGGTGCACCACAGGGTCTCGTCCTTTTCCACGGTGATCGTGCCCTCACCTGGTGTGGCCGGAGCATGCGTGACGTGGTTGAACCACTGGTACATCGCCTCGCGGCCGGACGGCACAAACCCGTGATAGTCCGGACCGATGGAGAGCCGGATGTTCGACCCGGCGCCAAGCAATCCGTACAACCGCTGGAGCCCGCGGTAGGCCTGTTCAAGCCCCCGGGCATCGAAAAAGTCGTTTTCCTGCCCGATCAGAACTACGGGTCGCGGCGCATAGGCCGCAATGAAATCACTGTGATCGAGGCCGAGTGCGAGGGCCCGGGGCGGACACTGTTCCACGTCGGCGACATTTTCATTTTCCAGATTACGGCGGAAGGTCATCACGAAGCAGCTCGGCGCGCCCATGGTGAAACGGGGCTCCACCCCCAGAAGCCAGGCGGCCTGCGTGCCACCGCCGGAATTGCCCGTCACGCCCACGCGCGTGGGATCGACCTCGGGCCGCGACAGGAGATAATCGAGCGCGCGAATGCCGTCCCAGACCAGCCAACTGCCGAAAAACTCCCCGTTCAAAACCATCTGCTTGCCGAGGTAGGAATGCTCGACGGCCGCCACGCCGTGCCGCGGTTGAAACTCCGGTGTGAGATGCTGCAACCGTTCACCCTGGCCGATGGGATCAAAGATGAGGGTCACGTATCCCTGGCGGGCCAACCCCTGCGCGAACGCCTGATACGCTGCCGATGCCTTGCCGTTGGTGGAGTGACCGCAAGTGCCGATCACCGCCGGCATCGGACCCGCACGTTCGGTGGGAACGTAGAGATTTGCCGTCACCGGAAATCCAGGACGACTCTCGAAGATTACCTTTTCGATCCGGTAGAATTCGCGCCGGACCACACCCGTGACGCGGGCATGCAGGGGCGTCTTTTCCGGCCAGGGGCCGAAACAGTCATGGATCTTCTGGCGGACGTCGAGGACGTACGCTTCCGCATCCGCCTTCGTGCGCAATGCCGCCCGGCGCTCCTCCGCGACGCGCTCCACTTCGCGCGCACGCCGGACATAGTATTCGTGCACGTCCCGGGGAAATCGATTCAGAGGGACAAACGCGACCGTGGGTTCATTGCCCCGGGCAGGGAGCGGGCGGGGCGCTGCGCCGCCGCTGGTGGATCCGGGCAATGAAAGACCGAGAACTCCGAGCCCGGCCCGTTGCAGCAGGTCGCGGCGGCTCAGCGATGGATCCTGCGCAACAGGCGGATAGTTTCTCTCTGTCACGGCCAAAATCCGATTTTTGGGCGGCGGCTGGTCGAAAACATGGCTTTCCGGTACCCGGGGTAACCGGGTGGATGATGTTTGGGGCGAAACTTCGCTCAAAACACGTCAGAACCGACCGGAAACACCGGCGGTAATGGTGAGGAAATTTTGCGTGTAGGCCTGGTAGCGGCTCGGGAGATACTGGTAAAACGCCTGCGGCTCCTTCGTAATATTGCTGAAGTCGAGCGTCACGGTGAGCTTGGGATTCACCTGATAGCCGAAACCCAGGTCCAGCGACGTGCGGGAGTAGCGATAGAGATTGGCTCCCGCATTGGTGGCGCTGTAACTCGAAATGTAGGCGCTGTTGTAGTTGGCAATAGCGCGGGTATTGAACTTCTTGTATGACCAGCTCACCATGACATTGGCCAGCTTCGGCACAAAACCGGCCACTTGCCCCGTCTTTGACACCGTGCCGGCTCGGTTGCCGAAATCGCCCTCGGTCTCGATCTGTGTATAATTGATCATGGCGCCAAGGCCCTTCAACAGCCCAGGCAGGAACGTGAAGCGCTGCTGATAGCTTACTTCCCAACCCCGGACCGTCGCGGTGCCGGCATTAAGGGAAGTTAGCAGCCGGAACCCCTCGTATTCGCCACCATAGCCGTTGTTGGTTCCAGTCGGTACGATGCCGTTGTCCATCCCGGTCACGATATAGTCCGTGATCTTCTTGTGGAACCAGCCGACGGAAAGGCTTCCCACCGGCTCGAAATAATATTCCAGCGTTGCGTCCCAATTGGTCGCCATTTGCGGCAGCAGCGAGGGGTTGTTGACCGTCACGGTCTGGTTCGTCTCGCTGACCGATTCATTGGGCATCAAGTTGGCCGGCGGCGCCCGGCCAAAGCCCGTCGTCCAGCTCAGCCGGGTCTTGATGTTCGGCGTGATATCATGATGCAGGTGCACGCTCGGGAAAGTCTTGGTGTAACTACCCGTCAACTCGCGCCGGAAGCCGTCGTAGTCTTTCTTCGCGGAGCCGATCGGATCGGCGACCTGTTGGGCGACCGTGGTACCAAAGCGCTGCCGCACCCAGCCATAGCTCTCCGTGTCCGTTTTTTCCTGGCGCACCCCAGCGAGGAAGCCCGTGCGGGCCAGCCAACCGTGGGAGCCAAACTTGCCTCTGAACATCGCATACCCGGCGTTGATGTCCTCGGTCACGCCACGATTGCCGGTGTATTTGAGCTGTTCGTTATAGTAAATATCCTCGGACCAGAGCGCGGGATCCTTCGGCGCACGATCCACCATGAAATCCGAGGTCTGCCAGATCGGCATGGTCTTTCCCTGCGCGAACGTACCATAGAAGTTGATGTTCGGGTTGGTCGGCAGAGCCGAGTTTCCTAGGTAGCTCCAACGGCGGCTGAAATTTTGAATATCGATGATCTGCTGCCGCCACTCGAAGCCCGTCTTGAAGGCGATCGGCGCCGCGGTCGGCAGGGTATAAATCAGATCGGCTTTGAAATGTTTGTTGTACTGATCCTGGTTTTGCGGACCGGCCGTGAGGCCGTTGACGATCGGCCGGTAATTGTTGGGATTCGCGATGTCGGGGCCGGCGGTCTGGATCAGACGGGAATAATCCGACCCTTCCGGGCTTTCGAGGGTCCAACCGATCCCGGTCACGCGTTGGGTGAGGGCATATTGTCCGCCCTTTGCGCCGCCGGTGGTCTGGCCCGTCTTCAGATTATTCCGACTGTAGCCGGTATTGTAATCGAGCTTGATCGGCCCGTAGGTGTGATCGCCGGCAAACGAGGCCAGCCACTGCCGGACGATGTAGCTGTTTGGCCCCGTGGTGCTGACGTCGACCACGGTGTTGTTGGTTACGCTCGTAAGATAGTTGGCGGTGCTCAGGGGCCGCACGGATGTCATGGTCTCGCTCCAGCCCGGATTGATGCCCGTCGCTACAGAGGTCGCACTTGGAACGGTCGTGGCCGATCCGGTGTAAGCGCGATTCGTGTAGCCGCGCCGCATCCGTTCGATGTTATGGTTGTAAAGGGTGTTAACCGTAAACCTTGCCGTGTCGGAATACCGATACTCCGTCTTCACGTTTGCATTCTTCTGAACGCGATTATTGAAATTGTTCCTGACACTATAATCCCACACCGGAGCCGGAGAATCTGTGGTGGCCTGAAAATTGCGATTCACGATCACGCCGCCAATCGCGTTCTCGCTATAGCGAACGTTTGCCTGCACGCCGAGATTCTGTTGGTCCCCCAAGACGCTGAAGACTTCCTGATAGGAGACCGTGAACAGCGGATGATAACGATGTTCCGCCCGGAGCGGGATCTGCTCCGTAAAGGGAG
>JBIJCX010000233.1:0-13010 GCA_044344465.1 Opitutaceae bacterium | reverse complement strand
TCACACATTTGGCCGCCTGCGCACCCTTTACGCCCAGTGAATCCGAATAACGCTTGCAGTCTCTGTATTACCGCGGCTGCTGGCACAGAGTTAGCCACTGCTTCCTCTCCGGGTTAAGTCAGGCTTTGAACTGTTAGCTCAAAGCGTTTCTTCCCCGGTGACAGAGGTTTACAACCCGAAGGCCTTCATCCCTCACGCGGCGTCGCACCATCAGGCTTTCGCCCATTGTGAATGATTCGAAACTGCTGCCACCCGTAGGTGTCTGGACCGTGTCTCAGTTCCAGTGTGGCTGATCATCCTCTCAGACCAGCTACCCGTCTTAGCCTTGGTGAGCCGTTACCTCGCCAACTAGCTGATAGGCCGCGAACTCCTCTCCTAGCGTCAGGCCTTGCGGTCCCTGACTTTAGTACAAAGCCCATGCGGGCCTCGACCACATGCGGTATTAATTCGCCTTTCGGCGAGCTATTCCCCACTTGGAGGTAAATTGTTCACGTGTTACGCACCCGTTCGCCACTGCTTTCATATCCGGTTGCCCTTCAATGAAAACCGTTCGACTTGCATGTCTTAACCACGCCGCCAGCGTTCATTCTGAGCCAGGATCAAACTCTCCGAAAAGAAGAGTTCTGAACCTAGTGATTCATGAACTACTTAACTTGGTACCAGCCTAAGCTGGCACCGTTTTTTGAATTTTGATTGGGGGTCCCAATCAATCGCACAAAGTAAATTTCAAAGAGCTTTCCGATTAGGGAAAGAGGACCATCAAGCACTTTGCTTTTCTCTCCGTCAATACTTTTTCAAAACATTCCGAAGAATTTTTTAAAAGTCTACGGCCAGATAAGTTGGCGCCTCCTTCTGGTCACCTCACTCCCGAGATTTTCGGAAGCCCGTGAGCAGAAGGGAGGGGGAACATGCAACCACCACATCCCTCTTCAAGTTCTTTCTACACGGAGCAATCTATGATCATGGGAGCTGTTCTATAATAATGACTTACAAATATCAAAAATCGCAGCACCTGACGCTTTTGTTCCGCTTTCCCCATGGCACATCTTCCACCCGGGTGGCGGGGATGGCCGTGAGTCATTTTGTATTCATACTTTGGATTCCAGCCGGCCTGGCAGTCGCCCTTGGACCTCAGGGTGAGCGCTAACGATATGAGTTTCCCGCGGTGGCGTCCTCGCGGAGTGCGCTGCTGGGCGAAAGTGGGTCAGGCGCAGAACGTTTAACCATCGCTCCAGTTCCGCTCGCGCCGGGTCGCCGAGCAGCGCGACTTGAATCCAGTTCCGCGCCAACAAGTGGGCGCTGCGGAAATTCAGGGCAAAGCCGCGCTGCTCCATCTCGGCGCCGAGCTGCGCGGATGTCAGTCCGCCCTCGAGCGCGAGGGTCACGACGCCGGGGCTGGCCGCGGCTTCCGTTGCGATTAACGTGCAGCCGTGGGCTCGGAGCGCGCCGCGCAACCAAGCCGCATTCTGCCGAATCCGCTCCATGCGTCCCGGCGTAATTGCACGGAGGGCCGCTTCGAGCGCGCTGACGAGATTCGACGAATGCGTGTGCGGTACACTCGCGTGTTCCGCCCAGTGGCCCAGGTCGAGGTAGCCTGGCAGTCGCTCAGGCTCGACCCGGGGGACATAATCATGAAACACCAGTGCCAAGCCTGGATAGGCCCCGAGCCCTTTGCCACTGGTGCCCGTGGCGAGGTGTACGCCACGTAGGTCGACCGGCATTGCGCCCAACGAGCTGATGCAGTCCACGCAGAGGTGGACGCCAAGCCGGGCCGCGAGTGTCTTCAGGTCTTCGAGCGGATTGAGCATTCCGGTTGAAGTCTCGTGATGAACAAACCAGATCCAGCCACCACGAGGGAGACGGGCCGCAAAGGCTTCGGTTTGGGCGAGATCGAACGTCGTGCCCCACGGCAGGCGCAGGCTGTCAAAGCGCAAGCGGGCACGGCGCGCGTCACTGGCGAGGCGCTCGCCAAATTCACCGTTGGAGATGACGAGACCCGTGGTATCGCGCAGCCCGAGTTGCGCGGCAACGACGGTGTTGGCCAGCGAGCCCGAACCCGGCAACACCTGAACATCGCGCGCGCCAACGAGCTGGCAGAGTCGGTTGCGTATCCCGCTCATCTGCGCGCTGAACCGGGGACTGCGATGCGAAACGGCCGGCGCGGCAAACGCCGCGTCCACCTCGGCGGTGGTGAGTACGGGACCGGGCAGAAGATTCAGCATGCGCGGCGTGTCCGGGCCCGGGGGGAATGCGCCCCGGAGAACGGGACTATTCTCCACCGTGCGGCCAAACGCCTCGAGGGTGAGAAACATCGGCTGGTAGGGCGCCGCCGCTGTCCCGACCTGCGGACCGAAAGGCGTGAAACCGAGGTGCCGGTAAAGCCTGAGCTGGCGCGTGGTGCCAGAGATTACGGCGAGGTCGAAACCGAGGTTGAGGCAGTGCCGGACCGCCTGCTCAAAGAGCGCCACAAACACGGCTGAACGGCGGTAGGTCGGCTCCACCGCCAGAAGGCGGACCTCGACGGGTCGGCGGCCCGCCGGGAGGTATTGATCGAGGTCCGGCACTTTCGCATCGAGCGAAAACGGCCGCCCCGAACGCAGCGCGAGCATTCCCGCAAGTTCGGGTCCGTGCAGCGCGATGACGTACTTGTTTTCCGCATGAAAACGATCCACGAGGCGGCCATCGGGATTGGGAGCGTGCTGTGGGATCTCCTCGACAAACGTCCGGTAATTGAGCCGGTGAATCGCCTCGAATTCCCAGTCTTCGGTTGCGAGCTTGAACTCCAACGAGAGCGGCGTGTGCATGGCAGCAGAGAATCACATCTTGGGCATGGCGGGCCCGCGGTCGAGCTCCTCCCGCAGGTTTTTCCAGTGAGGAAACAACACGAGGCCGGCAACAATTCCAAAGATCACCGCTTCCACGGCGCCGCGTCCGACGAGAAATCCAAGCACGGGGCTCAACCCGTAGGCTGCCATCGCGCTGACGGTAAACCGCCGACTGAGAGCGAGGAACACGGCGCACACCCCGAACATCAGCACCGCGACAACCGGATCAAAAAACAACAACGCCCCAAAGGACGTGGCCGCGCCCTTGCCGCCGCGAAAGCCCAGTTGCGCCGGCCAGTTGTGGCCGGCGATGACAGCGATCATCATCAGTCCCTGCCCTACCGTTGAAAATCCTCCGAGCTGCGCACCCCGGACCGCCAGGACGCCCTTGAGCATGTCGCCCAGCAAGCTGGCCCCGAAGCCCCACGGGCCGAGGGCGCGCCCCGCGTTTTTCGCTCCGGTGTTGCCGCTGCCGAGTCCGCGGATATCTCGGCCGGTCTTCCATCGGACAAGGTAATAGCCCGTGTTGAAGCACCCAAGCGCATAGGCCACCAGCACGCCCAGCAGCATGGGGAGCGAAAACGCGTCGACGGTGTTACTCACAGGCATGGTGCGATCAAACTGGGGCCGCCAGCTGGCGTTCAAGCTCGCGGTGATTGGTCTTGCCGGTGCCGAGCTTGGGGATCGAGGCCACGAACTTGATTTCGCGCGGCATGCTGAGGTTGGGCAGGCCGTGGGCGCGGACTGCGGCGCGGACTTCCTCGAGCGTCAGTCGGGGCTCGTTGGCCACCGCGATGAGTTTCTCCCCTTTTTCTTCGTCGGGCCGGGCAATGATCGCAACCTGGCAGCGCAGGCCATGCTGCGGAAAGGCTCCGGCAAGCGCGTCCTCGACGGCGGCGAGGCTGACCATCTCCCCACTGATCTTGGCGAAGCGTTTTAGCCGACCCTGTACCCGGATGAAGTGCTGCTCGTCAACGGTTACGATGTCGCCGGTGTCGTACCAGCCATCGAGGGCGAGGAACTGGGCATTGGCATCAGGGTTCAGGTAGCCTTTCATCACATTGGGGCCGCGCACAAACAAGCGGCCGCCCTCGGACACGCCTTCGACCGGAACGAGTTTGTGCTCCATGCCAGGCAGGAGGCGGCCGGCCGAGCCGGCGCGGGGCGCGAGTGGCGTGTTGAGGCTGATGGCGGGACTGCACTCGGTGGCCCCGTAGCCCTCGAGGATGCGGACACCGAAGCGCTGCGCCCAGGTCGTCGCGGTCGTCTCCTGCACTTTTTCCGCCCCGGCGAACAGGTAGCGCAACGAGTGAAAATCATAAGCATGCGCCCGCCGCGCGTACAGGTTCAGAAACGTGTTGGTGGCCAGCAGGACGGTGCTGTTCTGGAGGTAAGCCATCATTGGCACGATGCGGTAGTGCAACGGCGACGGATAAAGAAACGTGGAAAAGCCGCGGACGAGCGGCAGCAGCAGGCCCGCGGTCAGCCCGAAGCTGTGGAACAGGGGCAGGGCGTTGAAGATGCGGTCGTGATCCTGCATGTCGCACATCGCGAGCATCTGCCGTACGTTCGCGAGCAGGTTGGCGTGCGTCAGCTCGACACCCTTCGGCGTGCCCTCGGAGCCGCTCGTGAACAGCACCACGGCGGTCGCGTGTGGATCGTTGACTCCCGGCGAGGGCAGTCGCGCGAGGCCGACGGCCGCGGCGAGCTTGGCGGCACCGCTGATATTCTTCCTCACGTCCTCGAGATAAATGAACTGGATGCCGGCAGCCACGAGCGGCTCAATTTTCAGGCGGGCCTTTTCGAGGAAAGCCCGCGACGTGATGATGTGCGTGAGCCCGGCCAGCCGGGCGCACGCGAGCATGATGGTGGGTCCGGTGGTGAAGTTTATAATCGCCGGCACCCGGCCGAGCGACCAAAGGCTCAGCAACGTGGCTGGCATCGCGTTCACGTTCGGCAGCAGGACGCCGACACGGTTGGCGGCAGACGACGGCACCAGCCGTTCCCACTGCCGCGCGAGCAACGTCGCGCCCAGGAGCAGACGCCGATAGGTCAGGGCGCCCGTTACATCTTGCAGCACCACATGGCCGCGGCGGAGACGGGCCGCCGCCACGATCGCCGCGGGCACGGTGCTCGGACCAAAGTCGGTCTCAACGCGAAACTGTTGCTCGACCATGCGATCGCGCAACCACTCGGTGAGCCGATCCCGGATCGCGGCCGTGCTGCCGGTGGCATGGTGCGGCGGGAGCAGAACGTCGCTGAAATGAATGGAGATACGCGGCCAGAGTTTCTTGGCGTCGCGGCTGCGCGAAAACGGCAGCCGGTGCGCGCCGCGAAGGTAGGTGGTGATCACCTTGGCGCCCGTCTTGCTCAGCAGAAACCCGGTGCCGTCGAAGAGCTTCATCAAACAGCCCGTGTCGGAGATGCGGCCCTCGGGAAAAAGCACGAGTCTCCCGCCGGTCTGCAAATACTCGGCCATGTGCTTGGCGGCGTAGGGGGAAATGGGATCGATGGGAAACGTGCGGCGGTTGATCATGAACCAACGGTGCACCGGTGAAGTCTTCGCCGTCTCGGATGACGTGACGAAGCGCCAGTCGCCTTCGAGGCAGACACCGAGAAATATCCAGTCGAACCACGAAACGTGGTTGGGCAGGAGCAGGACCGGGCCCGGGGTGCCGAGCACACGTTCGTTGTGGGCCTCGAAACGGAAGAAAAGACGGAAGAGCAGGCGGAGGATGCGGAGCATGATGAGGGGAGCAGTCGGTTGGATCGGGGTGGGGTGAACGGATGTCAGTCACCCGCGGCGGAAGATGGTTGCCCCGGTGGGAATGGTTTGCGAACCCGCTTCACCGGGTTCGTCTGGCACCGCAACAGGTTCATTTCGATTGTTTCGCGCTGCTCATGTGCAAAGCCCGGGGGCGCGAGGGCGCGGAGGATTCATGAACATTTCCCGGGCCATGGAAACGGCAAAACACGGTGCCCCGGCCGATTGGGATCGTTGCGCTCACGAGTTGCCATTCGCCATTCGTCATTCGACATTCCGGGCTTTCGCCATGTCCGCCGATCTCTCCGAGCTCTACCAGCAGGTCATTCTGGACCATAACAAGCGCCCGCGCAACCGCGGCAGGCTGCCGACCGCCAACCGCGTCGCCCACGGCGACAACCCCAGCTGCGGCGACCAGTGCAGCGTCTATCTGCGCCTCGACGGCGATCGCATTGCCGAGATCTCGTTTGACGGTTCCGGTTGTGCCATCTCGCAGGCCAGTTCGTCGCTGATGACCACGCAGCTCAAGGGCAAGACCGCGGCCGAGGCCGAAGTTCTCTTCCAGCAGTTCCACGAAATCGTCACGACCGGCCGGACCCCGGAAGAGATCAGCGACCTCGCGGCCTTCGCCGGGGTGCACACCTTTCCGGCCCGGATCAAGTGCGCCACGCTGGGCTGGCACGCCGCGCTCAACGCGCTGCACGGCGATCCCGCGCCCACCACGACGGAAAGTCACACGGACTAGGAATTTGCCGGACGCATCTACCACGTCCCTCGACTAATCGCCGATCTCTTTAACGATTCGAATGCCCTATCCCGGCAAATTCCTGAGCTCGCCGCGGCGCGGCGAGAAAACCATGTCCCCGCATTCCGAAGGGAATTCTCAACGGAACGGCAATGGACTTCGCAGCCCGTTCGCAGCGCGGAGCGCTGCCTGAGGTTTTTGCGAAGCAAAAATCTATGCCCACCTGGTCCAACGTCCGTGACGACTTTCCCATCCTGCACCAGCAGGTGCACGGCAAGCCGCTGATCTACCTCGACAATGCCGCCACCGCGCAGAAGCCGCGCACGGTCATCGAGACGCTGGCCCGCTTTTACGAGCACGACAACGCGAACGTCCACCGCGGCCTGCACGCGCTTTCGAACCGCGCGACCGAGGCGTACGAAGGCGCCCGCGCCCGCCTGGCAAAATTCATCAACGCCGCGGATTCCGCCGAGATCATCTTCACCCGTGGAACCACGGAGTCGATCAACCTGATCGCGGCGAGCTGGGGCGGCGCCAACCTCAAAGCCGGCGACGTGATCCTGCTCACGGAAATGGAGCATCACTCGAACCTCGTGCCGTGGCAGCTCATTGCCCGGCGCACCGGCGCGAAACTCCGTTTTCTGCCCGTGCTCGGGGCCGACGCCGAGGGCGGGCTCGACCTCGCGAAACTCGAGGCGCTCCTCACCCCCGAGGTCAAGCTGCTCGCCTTCACCCACGTCTCGAATTCCCTCGGCACGATCAACCCGGCCGCCGAGCTCTGCGCGCAAGCCCGCGCCCGCGGCATCGTCACCGTGATCGACGGCGCCCAGTCCATCGGCCACCTCCCGGTCGATGTGCGCGCCCTGGGTTGCGACTTCTATGCGTTCTCCGGCCACAAGATGGCCGGGGTCACCGGCATCGGTGCGCTCTACGGCCGCCGCGCCCTGCTCGATGCCATGCCGCCGTATCAGGGTGGCGGAGGCATGATTTCAGTCGTCGACTATTTCGAGAGCAAATGGAAGCCGTCGCCCGAGCGTTTCGAGGCGGGCACACCGAATTTCGGCGATGCCATCGCCCTTGCCTCCGCCTGCGATTACCTCGACGCGCTCGGCCGCGCGGAAATCGCCCGCCACGACACCGAACTCGCGCGCCTCGCCTACCAGGAACTCTCCGCGCTCCCCGGCATCCGCCTCATCGGCCCCCGGGGCGAACGCAGCGGACTCGTGAGCTTCGCGTTTTCGGACGTGCATGCGCATGACATCGTGACCTTCGCCGACGAAGACGGTATCGCGCTGCGCGGCGGCCATCACTGCAACCAGCCGCTGATGAAGAAGCTCGGCCTCACGAGCACGACGCGCGCCAGCTTCTACGTTTACAACACCCCCGGCGAAATCGACGCGCTCGTCGCGAGCCTCCGCCGCATCCTGAAGTTTTTCGGCGCCGCGTGATTCTCGGTCCGGGGTGAACGGCGGGGCGCCCCACCCCTCATACCTGATGCTCTGATCCTCTTCGGAACATGGAGGGCCGAGCTCCGCCGAGGCCGCATCGTGCCCGGTGGTCCGGTCTATCGGCCTCGACGGAGCTCGGCCCTCCATCGCAGGTGCAAAATCCAAGGACGCTGTGCAGCGCAGGCACGCGCACCCACCCTTCCGCCTGAAGGCGGAACTACGAACCGCCCGCCCTATCGCCCGGCGTCGAAAATCCCGACAAAGGCCTTCGGCACGATCGCGGCCACCCGGCAGTTCTTCTTCGGCAGCACCTTCGCCGCCCACGCGTTGACCTCCTCACGCGTAATCGTGGTCATCAGGCCGCCATGGAGCGCGACGATTTCCTCGATCTCCTCCGGCCGCTCCTGGGCGCGCATGAGGACATCCGCGAGAAACCGGTTGTCGCGAAACGCCGCCCGCAACTGGCCTTTCAGGATGCCCCGCGCGCCGATGAACTCCCCTTCGGTCACCCCCTGTTCCGCCACCTGCACGCCGATGCTCTCCACCAACGGACCGACCTTGCTGGTGTCGTTCGGCGCACAGTCGATTTGCGTCCGCAGGAGCGCGAAGTTCGGAAACCCGTCGAACGCCTGGAACTCCGCCGACGGCGAATACGCCAGCCCGAGCTTCTCCCGCACCTCGGTGCGGACCCGCAGTTCGAGAATCTTCGCGAGCAGCTCGAGGGCGGCCTGGTCGCGCACATGCATCGGCTGCGTCACCGGCCACGTGCCCACGACGAGCCCGACATTCTGTTCGCCGACAAACTCGATCCGGGTGAAGCCCGCCGCCGCCGTCACCGCCACCGGCTTCGGCGGTACCGCCGTTTTTTTCGCGGCCGCGCGCGGGCCCAGCGACCCGAGCGTGCGCGCCACGGTGCGCACCGCGGCGTCCTCTGCCAAATCGCCAACAATCGTCGTCTCCAGGTAGCCACGCAGCAGTGGCGCCTCCATCCAGCGCCGCACGTCGATCACGCTCATCGCCACGTAGTCGAGCGGCGAGCCCCAGGTGAAGCGGGCGTCACCCTTGAAGAGATAATCCGTCAGCTCCCGCAGGCCGTCGCCCATCCCCATCCCGGACGACATCCGGCCCATCGCGGCCCGGAGGCGCTCGTCCTGGTGCACGTAGCTGTTGAACTGCGGGGCGTGCAGGAAGTCCGCGACAATCCCGAGAAAAGCCTCGAGGTGCTCGACGGCCATCAGGCCGCGAAACGTGAATGCGTCGCGGTCCGCGATATCGAAACTGAACTCCAGGAACCGCTCGTCGATCAGGGCGTTCAACTGCGCCGGCCGGACGTGAACGGCCCCGCTGGCCAGCAGGGTGTTGAGCCCGAATTCCTTCAGCGCGGGCTTGCTGCCGGGCATTTCCAGCAATCCCGACCCCACCCGCACCACCGCGCGCACGAGCCCCGGTTCCTGCCGGTTGGCCGCGAAATTCAGCCGGGCGTTGTTGCCGAAGCGCAGCAGCCGCGCCCCAAGCTGCGGCAGTTCGCGGCGCTCGGCCACCTCCGTCTGCGGGCCAAAGCGCGGCAGCTTGAACGGGGTGTCGCGGTGCTGGCGCGGCATCACGTTGCCCAGCCCGGTGCGCCGGTTTTTCTGCACCTCCTGCACAATCTTGTCGGCATTCAATTCAATGTCGACGCCCCCCGCGACGTGAAACGCCATGTTCGCCGGCACCCAAAGTCCGCGGAATACCTGCTGCGCCTCCGCCGGTGTGAACCGCTCAAGCCACTCCCGCATCCACCCGAACTTTTTCTCGAAGCCCGCAAACACCACGTGCCCGGTGATCGAATCCGTCAGCGCCTCGCACAATGTCCCCGGATCGAGCGTCGGCAGCTGATCGAGCATGTGGCTGGACACCCGAAGTTGCTGGCGCCGCGCCGTGTCGATGTCACTGGGATCGAGCCCGCGTTCGAGTGTCAGCCGGACCATCTGATCGAGCGAGCGCACGCCGGCCGCCCATTCCGGGGCGGGCACGGACACCGTACCCAGGGCGACGCCATGGCCCAGCAATTCGTCATAGGAAGCGTCGGCCCCGGCGCCCGCGTTGATCTCGGTCTTCAGCCGGTGCGAAAACACCCCCATGACGAAGTCGCGTTTCTGCCGCTCGACCTGCGCTTCGCGCGAATCCGGACGCGCTGGCAGCGGCACCACCGAGGCGGCCTCGATCGCGGCGGAGCCGGCGCCGCCGATGCGAAACACGCCGGCGCGAACCGCACGCGCGTCGAGTTTCCCCTCTTCCCGCGCCGGAATCGGATCGCGCGGCCGGGCCAGGTCGCCGAAGATCTCGCGGACCAGCGCGGTTAGGGTGGCCGGATCGAAATCGCCCGTGCCGACCAGGACCATCAGGTCGGACCGGTAGCAGCGTTGATAGTACTGGAGGAATTGATCACGGGTGAACTTTCCGATCAGCGCCTCGCTGCCGCCGGGCGAACGCTGGGGAAACTGCAGCCCGCGAAAAACCACCGGCATCGAGGCCTGCTGCTGCTTTCCGGCCAGGGTGTTGCGGTTGCGCAACTCCGCCAGCACCACGCGGCGCTCGCGCTCGACCATCGCTGACTCGAAGCTCACGCCGTCGCCGAAATCGCGAAACAGCCGCATGCCCTCGCGCAACAGGGCCGCGTCGTTCTCGCGAAAATCCAGCCGGTAGGCCGTGTGGTCGAAGGTCGTGGTCGCGTTGACATCGCTGCCATACTCGACCCCGAGGCGCTGAAAGAGCGACACCATGTCCTCGGCCTTGAAGTTGCGCGAACCGCCAAACGCCATGTGCTCGGTGTAGTGGGCGATGCCGAGTTCGTCCGGCCGCTCATCGAGCGAACCGGACAGCACGACGAGCTGGAGGGCCACGCGCCCCGGCACCCCCGCATGCGGCAGCAGCGCGTAGCGAAAGCCATTGTCGAGCCGCCCCCACACCACGCGGGGATCGGGCGCGATGCTTTTCGGCGTCTCGTGCGCCCACTTGCCCGAACGTGGCCCGGCCGGCGACGGCGCGGACGCGGCGCGCGCGGCACCGGCAGCCAGGAGTCCAGCCAGCGCGCAGAGGGTGAATGAACGCAGTCGCATCATGGGTGCGGGCAATCTGCGCGAACTGCGCCAGAGTTCAACTCCGGGTTCACCATTGACCGTCGCGGCCACCCTTCCTTTCGTCGCCGGCGGCTCGCTTTTCGCCCTGCCATCCACTTACTCGTCCGCCATATGAAAATGCGTCCGTCCTCCCAGCTCGGCCTGGCTGTCGTCACGATGATCACGGCGTTGCTCACGGGCAATGCGCACGCCGACGAGGGCATGTGGCTCTACTCCGCCCCCCCGCGCGCCGCCATCAAGGCGAAGTACGGCTTCGACGTCACCGACGCGTGGCTCGAGCGCTTGATGAAAGCCTCCGTCCGCTTCAACAGCGGCGGCTCGGGCTCGTTCGTCAGCGCCAACGGCCTGGTCATCACCAACCACCACGTGGGCGCCGACGCCCTGCAGAAGATCGGCACCAAGGAAAAGAACTACCTGCGCGACGGATTTTTCGCCCCGTCCATCGCCGACGAAGTGAAGGCCGTGGACCTCGAGCTCAACGTCCTCCAGTCGATCGAGGACGTCACGCTGCGGGTCAACGCCGCGGTACCGGCCGGCGCCGCCGGGGAAGCGGCCGCCCTCGCCCGCCGGAAAATCTTCGCCGAGATCGAAAAGGAGTCGCGGGAGAAGACCGGCCTCCGCAGCGACGTCGTCACCCTCTACAAGGGCGGTGCGTATCACCTCTACCGTTTCAAGCGCTACACCGACATCCGGCTGGTGTTCGCGCCCGAGCAGCAGATCGCGTTCTTCGGCGGCGATCCCGACAATTTCGAGTATCCCCGCTACAACCTCGATGTCTGCTTCTTCCGCGTCTACGAGAACGATGCGCCGGTAAAGCCCGCGCACTTCCTCCCTTGGTCCGCGCAGGGGGCGCGGGAGGGCGAGCTCACCTTCGTGTCTGGTCACCCGGGCAGCACGAGCCGGCTGCTCACCGTGGCCGAGCTTGAGTTCACGCGCGACGACCGGTCTCCCTACATCGAGGGATTGCTCAAGCGCCGGGAAGTGCTGCTCACGGCGTGGAGCGCCCGCAGCGCGGAGAACGCCCGCCGCGCCAAGGATGAACTCTTCGGCATGCAGAATTCGCGCAAGGTTTACGACGGTCAGCTCGCCGCGCTGCAGGATCCGGTCTTCTTCGGGGCAAAGGTGGCCGCGGAAAACACGTTCAAGAAACAGCTCGCCGACCGGCCGGATGGCCGCGAAGCGCTGGCGGCATTCGACCGCATCGCCGCCGCCCAGGCCATCCTCCGCCGCAGCGCGCCCCGCGCACGGCTGCTCGAGGATGCCGCCGGCTTCGACGCCGACTCGTTTTCGATCGCGCGCCGGCTGCTCCGCGCCGGCGACGAGCGCCCGAAGCCCAACGGCGAGCGCCTGCGCGAATATTCCGACGCGCGCCGCGAATCCTTCGAGCAACAGCTTTTCTCCGACAAGCCGATCTATTCCGACCTCGAAATCCTCACCCTCAGCGATTCCCTGTCCGCGCTCGTGTCCCAGTTCGGCGCGGGTGACGCGCTCGTGCAAACCGTGCTCGCCGGCAAGTCGCCCCGGGCCCGCGCCGCGGAGCTCATCACCACGACAAAGGTGCGCGACGTGGCGTTTCGCAGAAAACTCTACGAGGGCGGCGCCGCGGCGGTTGCGGCGGCGAAGGATCCGATGATCGAGGTCGCGCGCGCCATCGACGCCGAGGCCCGTGCGCTCCGCAAGACGGCCGAGGCACAGTCGGAAATCAAACAACAGGCGCACGCGATTATCGGCAAGGCCCGCTTCGCCCTTGAAGGCGCCAGCAACTATCCCGACGCCACGTTCTCGCTCCGTCTCAGCTACGGCGCGGTCAAGGGCTACGAGGAAAACGGGCAGAAGATTCCCGCCCTCACCACGTTTGCGGGCCTCTACGAGCGCAACGCCGAACAGCGCAACAAGGAGCCGTTTGATCTCCCGCCGCGCTGGCTCGCGCAGAAGTCGGCGATCGATTTGAGCACGCCCTTCAACTTCGTCAGCACGGCCGACATCATCGGCGGTAATTCCGGCAGCCCGTCGGTGAACACGGCCGGCGAATTCGTCGGCATCATCTTCGACGGCAACCTGCAGTCGCTCTCGGCCGATTTCGGCTATGAGGACGTGCAATCGCGCGCG
>JBIJCX010000032.1:0-41411 GCA_044344465.1 Opitutaceae bacterium | reverse complement strand
GGCGAAGGTGGAAGGCGCGACCTGTCCGCCGTATTTATCATGAAACAATCTTCCGGGAATTTCGTGAAGCGCTACACCAGGCCGAAGTAGTTCAATCTAGAGTCCTTGAAAACCGAAACTCGCTGTGAACAGGTCAAGTTTTTTTCCCGGTCTCTTGGTCCCTTGGTCCGTGGTCCCTTGGGCTGAGGCTCCGCCTCACTAGAATTAGGAGTTAGGGCGGTCACAGAGGCCACAGCGAGACGGAAGGAGAACACAGAGACATTGGAGGGGAAGTGCAGGTTTTTCTGGATGAGCTCACCCAGAGGTTGAGGACGTGATACTTGGCGCCAGAATTGTTTGCGGATCATGGCGTCCCTGCGCTCACGCGCAGGGCTACGATGACGGCGTAGCCCGCCGCGTGAGCGGCGGTACCGAAGGTATGCCCGCGAAAACATCTCGGCTTCACTCTCACGTACGGCAGTCTGCCCGGCGTCCTGCTCCTCCATGCGCGGCTTGCTCCAACATTTTCGCATCAGCCTGCGGATCTATTTCCGCAACAAGATGGCCCTTTTCTACGGCTATCTGTTTCCGCTCATTTTCCTCGTGGCGTTCGCCGTGCTGTACCGCCACGAAAAGGTTCCGCTCGCGCGCCACATGGGCGAATTGCTCACGGTCTGTGCGCTCGGCGGCGCCTGCCTGGGTTTCCCCACCATCATCGTGAGCGAACGGGAGCGTGGCGTCTGGCGGCGCTACCGATTGGTTCCGATGGCCAGCGGCATCCTGGTCGCGAGCAGCGTCGTGGGTCGCTATTGGCTCATCATGACGGCGGGTTTGCTCCAACTGGCGCTCGCGTTGCTGCTCGGCATGCCGGTGCCGGTGCACCCCGCGGAGCTTTTCGTGGCTTACAGTGTGGCCGCATTTGCGCTGCTCGGACTCGGTCTCGTCATCGCGATGCTGGCCGACACGGTGCCGGCGGTGCAGGCGCTGGGGCAGTGCATTTTTCTGCCGATGCTGATCATTGGCGGCGTGGCGGTGCCGCTGGCGAGCCTGCCACCGTGGGCGCAGCACGTGGCGGCGTTTTTCCCCGGGCGTTATGCGGTGGAGGCGATTCAAGCCTGCGTCAACGGCACCGGCCTCGCTTCAGTTCGGTTCAGCCTGTCGGCGTTGATTGTGATTGGCTTCGCCGGCTGCATTGCCGGGGCCCGGCTGTTTCGCTGGGACACGCACCAGCACTACAGTCTGCGCACGAGCCGGGCGTGGGTGGGATTCGCGGTGTCGGCTTGGATCGGGGTGGGGTTGATGGCGGAATTCCGCGGCCGCATCGCCGTCGCCATCGACGGGGAGGAGCGCGTGGCCCGCGTGATCACCGCGAGTCCGTCCAACGCCGTCCCGGCGTCGGTTCCCGCTCCAGTTGCGCCGGTGGTTGGGGCGCGGCCGAGCAAAGCGATTGAGCCGCGGCCCGTCGAAGCGGCGGTTCAGCCGATTCCGGGGCCACCGCAATCATGGACCGAGGTTACCACCGCGCACCTCGATGCCCTCGATTATCGGCTTCCGCCCGATCGAGGGGTGGTCACGCCGATGGCGGGACCGGGCGATGAACCCGATGCGGAGACGGAGCGGCAACTGGACGATATTCGGGCGAAGCTCCCGCAGTGGCAGCCGGGGCAGGTGGCCGATGTGGTGCAACGGGTGCGGAATCATCTTCTGGTGGCCGCCGTGCCGGACGCCGTGCAGATGCCGATGGAGCGTTTCGTTCCGGCCATCGTTTTGGAACGTTTGCAGGAAGTTCTGCCCCGGGAACAACTCGAAAAAGCCCTGGGTTGGATCGCGCTGCATCCGGGCGAGGGGGACGACAGCGCGATCGACGAACTCGGCGACCTGGGTTTTCCGCCCTTCAATGTGAATGTCGATCTGGCGCGGGAGCGAAGTTACTATTACGCGATCAAGTTCGTCGGACGATTGACGGGCCGAATCCGTTCCGGCGCAGGCACACCCGCGCCGGCACCACGGTAGGGACGGCGTGTCTGGAAGTGGGAATTTGGGCGCCGAATATTTCAGCCGAATTTCCATTGCGGCGCCGGTGGAGCGTCCCCAATTTCCGGGCTCCCCTGATGCCCCTTGCAGTGATTTCGTTCGACGGGCCGGGCCGCAACGGTTTTCGATAACCAAGCTTTTTCGATCAAAGTTAACCCACAAAATGAAAAAATATAACGTTGGAATCGTCGGTTATGGCTGGGTCAGCGGTGCCCACATCGGGGCCATCAATGCGACCACGAACGGCCAGGTCACGGCCATCTACTCCTCGCGCCCGCAGGATTCGGCGCAAATGAGCGCCCGGCATGGCGGCAAGATCACCTGCTACACGAACCTCGACGAGATGCTGCGCGATCCCAGCATCAACGTCGTCTCCATTTGCAGTTATCCGCACCAGCACGCGGACCAGATCGTCGCCGCCGCGAAAGCCGGCAAGCACCTCATCATCGAGAAGCCCATCACGCTGTCGCTGGCCGACGCCCGCCGGGTGACCGCGGCGGTCGCGGCCGCCGGCGTGAAGACCTGCGTGTGTTTCGAGTGCCGCTTCTCCAGCCAGCTCACGGCGACCAAGGCCGTCGTCGATCAGGGGCTCCTGGGCAAGCTGCACTATGGCGAGGTGGATTACTATCACGGCATCGGCCCCTGGTACGGTCAGTTCCGCTGGAACACGTCCAAGGAGTCGGGCGGCAGCAGCCTGCTGTCCGCGGGCTGCCACGCCGTGGACGCACTGATGATGTGCATGGGGACCGACGTTGAAAGCGTGACCAGCCACTCGACCGGCTCGGCCAATGCGAGCTTCGCCCAATACAAATACCATACGACCAGCGTGAGCGTGCTGCGTTTTGCCAACGGTGCACTGGGGAAGGTCGCCTCCGTCATCGACTGTCTGCAGCCCTACTATTTCCATACTCATCTCGTCGGCAGCGAAGGCAGCCTGCTGGACAACAAGTTTCACTCCACGAAACTCGGCGTGGACAAGCACAAGTGGAGTGAGCTCTCGATGAAGATGCTGGATTCGGGCGACGTCTCGGACCATCCCTTTCAAACGCAGTTTCAATTGTTCTTCGACAGCGTGGAGCGCGGCCAGGACATGGCTTGGACCTCGCTGAACGAGTCGATGAAATCGCATCTGGCCGTGCTTGCCGCGGACCTTTCCGCGCGTGAGAATCGGACGGTGAAACTCTCCGAACTCAATGGCTGAGCGCACTGCCATCGCCGTTGCGGCCCATCCCGACGACATCGAGTTCGTCATGGCCGGCACGCTTTGCCTGCTGCGAGAAGCGGGTTACGAGATTCACTATCTCAACGTGGCCACGGGGTCGTGTGGCAGCCTGCAGTATCCTCCGGCCAAGCTGCGCACCATCCGGCGGCGCGAGGCGAAGAACGCCGCCGCGGTTCTCGGGGCGCAGTTTCACGCGAGCCGCGCCGACGATCTCGAAATCCTCTACACGCTGCCGCTCCTGCGGTGGCTGACCGGGGTGATGCGGGAGGTGCGGCCCTCGATCGTACTCACCCACTCGCCCCAGGATTACATGGAGGATCACGCGAACACGAGCCGCCTGGCGGTGACGGCGGCCTTTGCGCGCGGCATGCCGAACTTCTCGGCTGGTGGCCGCGCGCCGGTGTGGTCGGGCGATGCCACGGTCTATCACGCGATGCCGCACGGCCTGTGCGATGGTCTCGGACGCCGCATTGTCCCGGGCCTTTTCGTCGATACGGCCTCGGTGCAGGCAACGAAGCTGGCCGCGCTGGCCTGCCATGAGAGTCAGCAAGGCTGGCTCAAAGTCTCGCAGGGCATGAATTCCTACTTGCGCGACATGGTGGCGATGGGGCGCGCCGTGGGGCGCATGTCCAGGCGTTTCTCCGCGGCGGAAGGCTGGAGGCGGCACTCGCACATGGGCTTTTGTGCGCAAGGCGCCGATCCATTGCGCGAGGCCTTGGGAAAAAAGGCCCTGGTGAACCGCGCGTATGAGCGCGGGCTGTTGAAAGGCTAGGGCCCTCGCGCGGAATGCAACGAACGACAATACTCTATGGCACGAAAACTAAGTACAATCGCCCCCGACTGGTGGGATTACACCACCTTGGATGATGCCCTGATCGCGGACGCGGCGCGTCTCACGCCGACCGACCTGCAGCAGCTCTCTCGCGACGGCTTCCGGGTCGTCTTCTACGACACCCTGGAGGATTTCTACCTGGCTGAGGCCCTCGAGTACATCACGGCCTGGCGGCAATCCACTCCCGACAATCCCGTCGGCATCTGCGGCCCGATCGGGCCGACCGAGCAGCTGCCACTGGTGGCGCGCATGGTCAACGAACTCGGTCTGTCGCTGCAGTCCGCGCACTTTTGGGGCATGGACGAGTGGTATTTGAACGGGGCCGAGGCGCCCGTCACGCATCCGCTGTCGTTCGAGCGGGCCGATCGCGAACTCTGTTTCAGTCGCATCCGGCCGGAGCTCGCGATGCCCGAGCAAAACCTGCATTTCCCCAAGGCAGACCTCGTCACCTACCAATCGAGTTGGAATGGCGTCCGCTGCGCCGTGATGCAGGGTGGGCAGGGCGACACCAAGCACTGGGCCTTCAACGATCCGGTTAAACGGGAGGGCGCCTATCGCGACCGCCCGCCGACTCCGGCGGAGTATCGGCAGCTCGCCACCCGGATCGTCGATCTACATCCGGTCACGCTTGCCCAGAACGCGCGGACGTCCGGCGGCGGTAACATCGCGCTGGTGCCGACCCAGGCGCTGACGGTCGGGCCGGTCGAGACGTGGAAGGCGGAAAAGGTTTCCATCTGGCAGGCGGGAGCTCACGACAGCCCGTTTGGCCAGCGACTCACCACGCTCATGATCAGCAAGCGCTACATGGACAGCTGCGTGCCGATGTCGTTGCTGGGCGATCACCCCAACGTCCAGTTCAACTTCTATCGCGGCGGTCTTGGGTCTTGCCAGGTTGAGATGCACTGACGCTGTGGAGCGTCACCCATGAGCCCCGATTCAAGTTCCTCCGCGGGATCCGGCGGCGACGGACCGCGCGCTGCGCCGCGCGGTTTGTTCGATCTGCAGGTCAATGGATTCGCCGGGATCGATTTCCAGCAGGCCGAAGTGACAGCGGAGGAAATGAGCCGCGCGGTGCAGGCCCTGCAGGTGCATGGCACCGATCGCATCCTGCTGACGCTGATCACCGACAAGATTGACGCGCTCTGCGCGAAGCTGGAGCGTTTTGAGCGACACCGCCGGAACAGTCCGGCCGTGGCCGCCACCGTGGTCGGTTATCATATTGAGGGTCCCTACCTGTCCGCGGTGGAAGGCTACCGCGGGGCCCATGATCCGAATTGCATGAAGGACCCCTCGATCGCCGAATTCGAGCGACTCTGGGATGCCTCGGGTGGAAACGTGCGGCTCATCACGCTGGCGCCCGAGCGCGAGGGTGCGGCTGAGTTTATCGGGCACGCGACGAAGCGGGGCGTGCGCATCGCAATCGGCCACTCGGATGCTTCGGAGTCGGCCATCGACACCGCGATCACGGCCGGCGCGACGATGTGCACCCATCTCGGAAATGGCGTGCCGACGATACTTCATCGGCACGACAACGTGATCTACCGGCTGCTGGCGCGCGACGAACTGTGGGCGGTGTTTATTCCCGATGGCATTCACGTGCCGCCCGCCACGCTCCGCCTGTTCGTGCGGCTGAAGCCGGCCGAAAGGGTGCTCTTCACGAGCGATTGCATGTCCGCGGCCGGCGGACCGCCCGGGCGTTATCGCATCGGCCGGTTCGAGGTTGACGTTGGCGTGGATGGGGTCGTGCGCGAACCGGGCCGCGCGACTTTTGCCGGTTCGTCAGTGACGATGGATCGGGCGGTGCAGAATGTGCAGCAGTTCCTCGGTTGGACCGAAGCCCGGGCCCGGGCGGCCTGCGGTGACGATGTCGCGCGCTATTTCGGACTGCCGCCGGCGGTGGGATGAAGCCTGAAAAACGACCGCGGGCAACCGGAACTTCATTGCTCGTGCCTGCACTGATGCCGTGGTTTACCACCGCGTCGCCAGCCTTGCAGCCACGGCCGGCAGCAACGCCAAGCAGGCTGCAATCACTGTTATCTTCATCGAGCCAGGTTTGAAACGGGCGCGGGGGTGGCGAGTCGATTCGCCTGAAAAACCCGCGCCCGGCGGGCGCCACTGCGGCCTTGCAGCGGTTTGCGTTCGGCCGGCGGGCGGTAGGCGCGGTGGCGATAGCCCGTGCGGGCCGGATCGGCGGCGCAACGCAGTTGGACATCTTGCATCCGTTGCAAGAGCCCGAGCAATTGCCCGGGCAGCGGGTAGCGGTCGAGTCCCGCCTTTTCGAGCGCGAGCAGCAACTCGTGCGTGGCCTCCAGGGTGGAGAGGCATCCCGCCTCGGGCTGCTGTTTGATGACAAACCGACTCGGCGCGGAGGGCGTAAACATGATTCGCGGCAGCCGTTGCAGGCTCGGGCTCAGTCGCAGCATTTTCCGGCCGAGGCTCCAGGTCGCGTCGAGCAGCAGCACAACGAGATTCCGGCCCCCGAGGTCGGTGGTCCGGAAGTCGCCCTGGGAGAGATTCTGGGCGTCCTGGCCGGGATAGAGGAGGACGGGAAAATTCGCCGGATCGCGGAGCAGCGCCTGCACGTCGTCGTGCCCGTCGAACTCGACCCCGACGTGAATCACGCTGTTGGCCAGGCAAAGATGCGTCAGGCGGCCGGTCGCGGCCTTCTCCTCCTTGAATTCCTTCGGGTGCATGAGAAACACGAACGTGGTCCGCGTTTCCATCGGCGTGATCGAACCGCACCAGCAAAGCGGTTTCGGCCAGAAACATCGGTAGCACATCTCGCGGCTCATGTAAGCGGCGACGCTGACCGCGCCCGCTGCGTCTGACGAGGGGCAATGTGCAGGGAACGGGCACGCATGACTCAGGAGTGGACGGCTGGTGGTCGGGCCGTTAGACGAACGCGATGAATCAACCCAACTCCGCCGCACCGCGCGTGGTCGTGATCAAGGCAGTCCCGATCGAACTCTGCCAGTTCATGAAATTCGGCGGACTGGCCGAAAGCGGCGGCGCGGCCAAGCAGGCGATCAGCGAGGGCAGCGTCCTGCTGAACGGCACGGTGGAGACCCGCAAGAGCCGGAAGCTCGCCGCCGGCGACCGCGTCACCTTTGCCGGGGAGACCATCGTGGTGCAGGTCGGCTGAAGCGGCTGACCGGTTTCTGGGTGCCTCACGTTCTGTGACCGGCATCTGATCGCTCAACTTCTTCCGTCTGTGGCTCTCATCGATCCTCTCTTCTCGGTTGGGGTGATGCGCAAGGCGATCTGGCGCCTGTGGTCTCCGTTCCTCACCCGGCGGGTCCGCGGCGAGGAAGTCCTGTTCCTCAACTACGGGCGCTTCTTCTTTGGGGCGGCCGGTGGAGGGGTGGCGCCCGGGCGCAAGACCTGGCCGAGGGCGTGATCGTCCGGGGTGAGGCCGCGCCGGTAACCCTTGGACCTGTAGTCAGCCGGCGAATACGGGTCGACGAAGCGCACGTCGGTCCTGGCCGGCACGTCCACGCCGAAGCCCCACAGCACCGCATTGACGACCATCCGCCGCAGGCCCTCGTTGGCGAGGTCCGTGGCCGCGCCCATCGTCGTGCAAAAAACGCGGTTGCTCTTGCCGTTGGCGTTCTGGTGCTCGCGGATCCAGGCCACCGGCATCAGCGGGTCATTGACGCCCTGCTCCTGGTCGTCGACCTTGCGTTTCTTCCGATACGTGTCGGGTTCGTCCGTCGGCCGCATGCCTTTCAATACCTGGCCGCGCACGAGGATTTTCGAGCCCGCGACGGGGTGAACTTCGTAAACGCCGGAGTCGCCAAAGATCCCGCTTACACCCCGCAGGATCGGATCGGCCTCCGCGCCGGGTTCGATCAGGCCACGGGTCGCGCCGCGGTGATTCGCGCCCCAGTGGCTGACCCAGTTTTCACCCAGCACTTCGCGGCCAAAATCATTGAAGCGCGTGTAGCTGCCCGGCCTGTTGGCCGGGAAGCGAAACGCATGCGTGCTGGTGCGCAACGCCACGATCGGCACGCCCCGCGCCACGGCATCGGCAAAATGCTTCATCGCGCCGTCGGGCCACTGGCGAAAACGCAGCATCATCACGATGCCGTCGGCCGCATCGAGCGCCTCGACGCCGGGCACGCTCGTGTTGTTGTCGGGATTGATCGTGCCGTCCGGATCGAGCGCGAAAAGGACGGTGCATTTGAAGCCATGTCGCTGGCTGAGGATCTTGGCGAGCATGGGCAGGCCCTCCTCGGATCGGTACTCCTCGTCACCCGTGAGAAAGACGATGTGCCGCCCGCTGCCCGGACCGGACGCGGGCGGATAAGTCATCGTCGGGGCGGCGGCGTGGGTCGTGCGCATGAAAAGGCAGCCGAGCAGGAAGAGGGCAACACAGGGGAGCGACATCCCGCGTTGGTAAACGGTTTCGCATCGCGGTCAACGTTTTGACCGCGACGCGAATTCCGCCGCTCCAACTATCGCCGTGAGGCATCCGGCGCCGCGGTTCAGTCCGCGGCGGTCAACACGGCTGATGGCCCCAGTCGTTTTCCTTCAGCTCTTTTTCAAATCGGGCCATCTGTTCCTCGGGCGTCAGGGTTTCCACAGGCGCGGGTTCTCCAATCGTGGCGACGTTGGGGTCGACGCCCTTCGGCGGTTTGGTGTCCGGGATGTTGCCGCCGCCTGTTCCCGCTGTGAGCCCGGCTGATTCAGCCAAGTGCGCGGAGAGTTGGTCCATCGTGCCGTTCCCGCCCTGGTTCATGCTGGTGGCGGCCAGATGCGCTGCCAGGCGATCGAAGTTTTGTTCGTTCGCCTCGGAGACGAAACGCTTCACCCGGGTGCAGGTCGAATTCGTGAATCGTGTTGGTGAAATCCTTAGGTCCCCACCATTGCGCCAGGCGGGCCGAATCGCTGAAGGCGTCGAACACGAATCCCCGCGGCACGGCAAAGACCCGGCTGGAAACAATCTCCCGGTCTGACGGATACTCGACCAGCGATGGGTGATTCGACATGGATAACTTCCACTGTTGCGGGTTTGGGGCCGCTAGAACTCGGCCAGCAGCGCCCGCAGCTCGCGTTCGGGTTCCTCATGGTGCTGCGCGATCGCCAGTCGCAAGGCGTCCTTCAGCAGCGGCTTCGCCTCAGGCCGGCGACCGAGTTGGAGCAACAGCTTGCCGAGGAGGATGCGTGGCATCATCCAGTCCTCTTTTTTCGCCACGCAAGATTCGTAATGTGGCACGGCCTCGAGCCCGCGATTCTCGGCGACGAGCGCCTGGGCCAGGCTGAAGCGAAACAACTCGTTGTCCGGCTGGCGGTGGACCAGCGCCTGAAATTGATCGACGCGCGCAGCCACAGCGTCACACCGCGTCGACAAAGAGCGCGACGCACGTCGCGTTGTCGGGTCCGCCCCGGCGCACCGCGAGGGCCACGATGGCTTCCACCGCCGCTTTTGGCTGGTCGTACTTCATGAGCAGGTCGCCCAATTCCGAGTTTGGCATCATCCGCGTGACCCCGTCCGTGCAAAACAAGATTCGATCGCCCACGGCCAGCGGCCGGGTAATCACGTCGACGTCCGGCGGTGTCGGCTGACCGATGCAACGGGTGAGGGCGTTGCGGTTGGCTTCGTGATAGTAGACCACCTCGCCGCGCGCGCGCCGGAGCCGCGCCTCGTTCTCGACCGAATGGTCCTCTGTGAGGCAAATGAACTCCCCTTTGCGGGCGGTGTAGCAGCGCGAGTCACCGACATGGGCGATCGTCAGCGTGGAGTTGCGAATCAACCCAAAGGTCAGCGTCGTGCCGATGCCCATCGATGGGCTGATCTTCTGGCCCAGACCGGCCACACTCTCATTCGCATAGCGGACGATGGCCACCAGATCGGGCTGGCTGTCCGGCGCCAGTCCATGGATGGCGCCGCTGATTTCCTCGATGGCGTGATGCGCGGCCTCTGCCCCGCCCGGCAGTCCGCCGACACCGTCGGCCACGCCGAACAGGCCGCCGGGCTCATCGAGAAGAAAGCGGTCTTCGTTTTCTCGACGAACATTGCCAATGTCGGTGTGCGCGGCCGCGCGGAGCATGAGCATAGGATTCAGTCACGCTACCATGAGATGGCTCAGGCGAAAGGATGAAATTTTTCAGAACGCGTTTTCCCGTCCAGGAGCGTGAACTCCCGCTGCGGCAGACAATCGAGAAACAGCCGGCCATAGCTCTTCGCCAACACCCGGGAGTCGAGCACCGTGACGAGTCCGCGATCCGTGGCGGTGCGGATCAGCCGGCCGATGCCTTGGCGGAACTTGATGAGCGCATCCGGCAGGGTGAGTTCGTTGAAGGGATTGCCGCCATTTTCCCGGATGTGGTCGCAGCGGGCCTCCGTGATCGGATGCGTCGGGGGATCGAACGGCAGCCGCGTGATGATGACCTGGGCGAGCGCCTCGCCCGGCACGTCCACGCCGGTCCAGAAACTGTCGGTGCCAAATAGAACGGCGTTGCCCAGTCCGCGCATCTGTTGGGTGAGCTCGGTCCGGGAAAGCTCCGCGCCCTGCATCAAGAACGGCCGGCCGGCCGTGCGGTAGGTGGGTTCAAGGGTGGCGGCAATCGCCCGCATGTCGCTGTAACTCGTGAACAACACGAGGGTGCCGCCCCGCACCCGCTCGGTGCAAAACGCGATATAGTCGGCGAGCACATCGAGCGCCAGCCTGGCCTCCTGGGGCGACGGCAGCGGCACGTCGCGGGCCACGTAGACGCGCATGTTGCGCTTGAAATCGAAGGGTGATTTCACGATGACCGCGTGCGCGTCGTCGGCCCCGATCCGCCGGGCCAGCGGTTCGATTTCGCCGCCCATCGCCAGCGTGGCGCTCGTGCACACGACACTCGTGCCGCAGCCGAAAAGATGGCGCCGCAGCTCCGGCGCGACGTCGATGGGGGCGCTGCGCAGCGTGACCAGCGTCTGTTTCCGGCCGCCGCGCTCGGCCCAGTAGACGTGGCCCTTGTCGCCCAGCGTCAGCCATTCCGTCATCCCGGCCTGGATCGCCTTGCAGCGCTGTTTCTGTTCGAGGAGTTCGTCGCGCTCGCGACCGTCCTCCAGCTTGTCCGCCAGTCGGCTGAGGAGCCGGTCCAGGGCGCCGAGCGGCCCATCGAGCGTCGGTTCCGCCACGCCGAGTTCACGCACCCGCACAATCGCGCGCTGCGCCAGAAGGGTTGAGCTCAGGAAATCGAAAAACTGCCGCGAGGCGTCGAGCGCGTCCTGCACCAGCTGCTGCGCCTCGGGGCCGCCGAGTTTGCCGAACACCCCGCGGCGCGTGCGCGGGTTGTAGAGATACTTCAGCGCGCGATCGACCCCATAGCTCGAGAGGGACAGGCCGAAATTGTCGGTGGCGACATCCGGGACCGTGTGGGCCTCGTCCAACACCACGAAATCATCGGGAAAAAGCACGCCCCGGGTTTCCGCCTTGGCACTGTGGGCCTGCGCCCCGCCGGAATTGATCAACGCGAAGAGCAGCGCATGGTTCACGATGATCACGTTGGCCGAGCGAATGCGCGCCCGGGCCCGCTGGTAGAAGCACTTGGCTCCATCGCAATGCTTGCGGGAGCAGGCCGAGGAATCGGCATTCACGACATCCCACACCTCCGCCCGCGGCGGGGGCCTCAAATCGTGCCTCAGGCCGGTCTCCGTCGTCGCGGCCCATGTTGCGATCCGCTGCAGTTCATCGTAATCGGCATCGGCCAGGAGCGTGGCCCGGTCGGCCAACGCATGACCAAGTCGCGTCGTGCAGAGGTAGTTCGATTTGCCGACAAGTACGGCTGACTTGAAGTCCGCGTAACGGCTGAGGGCCGGGGTCGCCTTGAAGAGGCGGCGGCAAATGGGGAGGTCGCTCGCCTGGAGTTGTTCCTGGAGGGAAATCGTGTGGGTGGAGACGATGAGCTGGCGCGATTGATCCACCGCGTGGACGATGCCGGGCACGAGGTAGGCGAGCGACTTGCCCACCCCGGTGCCGGCTTCGAAGAGCAGTGGGGCGTCGGACTGCATCGCCGCGGCGACCGCGCGTGCCATTTCCTCCTGTTGGGGCCGGTGTTCCAAGCGCAGCGCGTCCTGCAGCCAGCCGCCCTCGGCGAAGGTTTTCGCGGCGAGGGCGGGCGCGTGGCTGGCAGGCGGAGGCGCTGAGCCGGTGTCGTCGCGGAGGCCGATCATGGAGTCGTGAGTCCGCAACCAAGGGATTGACCGCCGCCGGGCGCAAATGAATTTGCCGCGCGGGTTGAAGTGCGGGAATCTCGGGGGGCATGCACAAGCCGGCAAACACGGGTGGCAATTGGGTGGCTGAGCTGGTCGAGTTCCTGCGCACCCAGCCCGGCGTGAGCGCGGTGCGGATCGATCCGACCGCGCAAACGGTGGCGGTAGCGACGATTGGCCGGACGGCGCTGGACGGCCTCGATGAAAAACTGGCCGAGGCGATCGCGGTGATCGAAGCGGAGCTGGCGGTGAAGTCAGCGACCGCGGTGCCCCGGGGTTATTCACTCCGCCACGAGGGCGCGGCGATGGTGGTGGGGCGCGACAGCTGCGAAACCGCGGAGAAGATGTGGCTGTGGCGGGAAATGAAATGGCCGGCGATCAAGGCCGAGCCGCCGCCGGGAGCGCCGGAGTGGCGGACCCTGGCGATCATGGCCGCGGTGTGTGGCGCCGCGGGCATCGCGGGAGCCCTGGCCTCGACCCTGGCGCCCAGCCTGCCATGGTTGCCCAAAGTCTTTTTCCTCATCGGCCTGGTCACTGGCGGCTGGGACGCGGCCGTCGACACGTGGGCGAATCTGCGCAAGCGCGAGGTTGACATCCATTTCCTCATGCTCGCCGTCGCGCTCGGGGCGATGTTCATCAACGCGTGGGGCGAGGCCGTGTTGCTGCTGTTCCTGTTTTCCGCCTCGGGGGCGATGGAGGAGTACGCGCTCGATCGCACCCAGCGTGAAGTGAGTGCGTTGCTGAAAAGTTCACCGAAGCGGGCGACAATCGTGCTCGCCGACGGTCGGGAAAAGGACGTCGCGGTCGAGGACTTGCAGGTCGGGCAACACGTGCGCGTGAAGCCGGGGGAGGCGTTCGCCGCCGATGGCCTGGTAGTGCAGGGCAAGAGCGCCAGCGACGAGTCTGCGCTCACCGGCGAGGCGACGCCCGTGGAGAAAGCCGTCGGCGATCAGGTGTTCAGCGGGACGATCAACCTGTGGGGCGCAGTCGATTACGACGTCGTCCGGTTGCCGGCGGAAAGTACGCTGCAAAAAATCATCCGGCTCATCCAGACGGCGCAGAAACTCAAGGCGCCGAGCGAGCGCTTCACCGACAAGTTTGGCACCCGTTACACCTATGCCGTCATCGGCGGCTCCGGGCTCATGTTTTTGTTCTGGTGGCTGGGCCTCCAGCTCCCGGCCTTCACCAATACGCCCGAGATGCGTTCGGCCTTTTACCGGACGATGACGCTGATGGTGGTGGCCAGCCCGTGTGCCTTGGTCCTCTCCATCCCATCGGCGATCCTGGCCGCGATCGCGTGGGGCGCACGCCACGGCGTCCTGTTTCGCGGGGGCGCGGCGATCGAGAAACTGGCGGAAATCCGGGTCGTGGCCCTCGACAAGACCGGCACGCTCACGACGGGTGAACTCGCGGTGGTCGGTTGCGAGAGTTATCCGCCCGGCCGGGAGCGCGAGGTGATGGAACTGGCTTACGCGCTGGAGGCGAAGTCGCAGCATCCGATCGCGCGCGCGATCGTGCGGCATGCCCGGGCCAGCGGCGTGGCGGAGCTGGCGGTGGATGACTTCGAATCGCTGACGGGAAACGGACTGCGCGGCAAGATTGACGGTGCGACGCTGTTGCTCGGCCGGCGTGAGTTGCTGGAGAGCGGTCCGCTTGCGGCGTGGGCGAAAAAACTGCCGCCGGCGGCGGCGGAGCTGAGTGAGGTGTGGATGATCGGCCGGGGGCTGGTCGGGCGTCTCCTCTTGAAGGACCAAATCCGGGCCGAATCGCGCGCGGTACTCGCAGAGCTGAAGGCGATGGGGATCCGGACGGTGATGTTGACCGGGGATCGCCGGCATGCGGCCGAGGCGGTCGCGAAGGAATTGGGACTCGACGAAGTGCGGGCGGGACTGTCCCCGGAAGGCAAGGTCGAGGCAATCCAGGCGCTGCGGGCCGGCGGCCTGAAAGTGGCGATGGTGGGCGACGGAGTTAACGACGCGCCTTGCCTGGCGGCCGCCGATGTGAGCGTGGCGATGGGCGCCCGGGGCAGCGATGCGGCGCTCGAACAGGCCGAGGTGATCCTGATGCACGATCGAATCGAGAACTTCCTGGCCGCCCAGCGGCTGAGCCGGCGGGCCCGGGCGATCATCCGGCAAAACCTGGCGATCTCGCTCGGCGTGGTGGTGGTCATGGTCACGGCCACGGCGTTCGGCGCCGTGCCGTTGTCAGTGGGCGTCGCGGCTCACGAAGGCAGCACGGTCGTCGTTTGCTTGAATTCGCTCCGGCTCCTCTTTGCGCGGATTCAGGGCAAGGTCGGGGCCGCGGACGGCGGAGCAGGGAAGCCGCCGACCTGAGATACGTGCCATCGAAGTCAAGGCTCGAGCGGCAGGAATGCCGCCCCCGCGCTATCGATCCGCATAGCCCTGCGGATGCGCGGAGTGCCATTTCCAGGCGGTCGCGACAATCGACTCGATATCGGGAAACTTCACCTTCCAGCCGAGTTCGCGCCGGGCCTTGGTCGAGTCGGCATAAAGCGCCGGCGGATCGCCCGGCCGGCGGGGACTCTCGACGAGTTTCACTTTCTTGCCCGTGACCTTCTCGACCGCTCGGATGACGTCCCGATTCGAGGTCGGCGTGCCGGTTCCGAGGTTGTAGAAGTGCTGCGCGCCGGGCGTACCGAGCTTTTCGAAGACTGCGATGTGGGCGCGACTGAGGTCGTCGACGTGCACGTAATCGCGGAGGCAGGTTCCGTCCGGGGTGGGGTAGTCGGTGCCGAAAAGCTCGAGGTGCGGGCGCTTGCCGATGGCGACATCGATTGCGACCGGGATGAGATGGGTCTCGGGGTGGTGGTCTTCGCCGATGGTGCCGTCCTCGGCCGCACCGGCGGCGTTGAAGTAACGAAAAGCGGCGAAACTCAAGCCGACGGCCGGCGCGAGCGCCTTGAGGGCGTTTTCAATGTCGAGCTTGGTCTGGCCGTAGGGGTTGATCGGCGCCTGTGGCAGGTTCTCATGAATCGGGAGCGAGGCCGGCACCCCAAAGGTCGCGCAGGTTGAGGAGAAGACGAATTTCGTCACGCCCGCGCCGAGCATGGCGCGGAGGAGGTGGAGGGTATCGGCGCTGTTGTTGAGGTAGTATTTCAGGGGGTTGCTGACCGACTCGCCCACGTAGCAAAACGCGGCGAAATGCATCACCAGGTCGATTTTTTCCGACCGCAGGATGCGTTTGACGACGCTTTCGTCCCCGAGATCGCCCCCATGAACGGTCACGTCCGGGGCCAGGGCCCGGCGGTGGCCGTAGACAAAATTGTCGAGCACCACGGGCCGGTGACCGGCGGCGACGAGTTGGCGGACGCAATGGCTGCCGATATAACCGGCGCCACCGACGACGAGAACGTTCATGGTAGGTAGAAAGTGAGGTGTTGGTCGCCCGGGTCGGTTGCGTCGCACCCGGTGAGGTTGCGAAATGGCAACTTAACTGGGGTTGACGGCCGAATTTCCCGGAACGGCACGACGTTGTATTGCTTTCAGTCCGGCGATGGCTAGCGATTTCCGTTTCACCTGCATGAAGCCCGCCCGCATCGTCATCACCGGGGTTGGATTAGCCGCTCCCAACGGCAACTCGCTGCTGGAGTTCCGGAAGAACCTGCTGGCCGGGGTCGCGGGCATCGAACGGAAGGAGATCCGCTACATGGGCCCGCAGTTGGCGGGCGTGTGCCACTACGATCCACTGCGGCACCAGACGAAGAAGGAGGTGCGCGTCGGGACACGAGCGGGGAGTATTTCGATTTATTGCGCCCGAGAGGCGCTCGCAGACAGCGGGGTGGGGTTCGCCGCCATGGCGAAGGACCGGATCGGCATTTACATCGGCTGCACCGAGCACGGCAACGTCGAGACCGAGAACGAGATCTACGCGATCTCGAAGTTCAATTACGACACGAAGTTCTGGTCGCACTACCACAACCCCCGGACCGTCGCCAACAATCCGGCCGGCGAAGCCTCGCTCAATCTCGGCATTACGGGTCCCGCCTACACGATTGGTGCGGCGTGCGCGGCCGGCAACCTCGGTCTCATTCACGCGACCCAGATGCTCCGCCTTGGCGAGGTGGATTTCGCGATCTGCGGCGGCATCAGCGAGAGCATCCACACGTTTGGGATTTTCGCGGGCTTCAAGTCGCAGAACGCGCTCGCGACCCACGCCGATCCGCACAAGGCGTCGCGGCCCTTCGACAAGGCGCGCAATGGCATTGTCATTTCCGAGGGCGGATGCCTCTACACCCTCGAGCGCCTGGAAGACGCGCAGGCCCGGGGCGCAAAAATCTACGCCGAGATTGCCGGCTACAACGTCAACTCGGATGCCAGCGACTACGTGTTGCCGAATCCGGTGCGGCAGACCGAGTGCATCCGAGCCGCGATTGCCCGCGCCGGCCTTCAGCCGCGTGATATTCACATCGTCAACACCCACGCCACGGCCACCCCGTTGGGCGACATCCAGGAGTGCGAGGGCATCCGGGCCGTTTTTGGCGACGGGTGTCCGGATACGCACATCAACAACACCAAGAGCTTTATCGGCCATGCGATGGGCGCCGCCGGGGCGCTTGAGCTGGCGGGGAACCTGCCGTCGTTCGACGATCGGGTGGTGCACCCGACCATCAACGTCGACGATCTCGACCCGCAGTGTGCGTTGCCCGGGCTGGTTTTGAATCAGCCGCGCCAGGTCGCCAAGGTAGATACGATCCTGAATAACTCCTTCGGCATGCTGGGGATAAATTCCACATTGATTGTTAAGCGGTTTGTCCCCTAATTCCGGCCCAACTGAATATGACAAAAGACGAATGCCGGAAGCTCGTGCTCGATATCATCGCGGACATCGCGCCGGATGAGGATCTGAGCAACGTCAAGGCGGACGTCCGCCTGCGCGACCAACTGCAGCTCGATAGCATGGATTTCCTCGACATCGTGATGGAGCTCCGGAAACGCCACGGCATCGAGGTTCCCGAGGCGGATTACATTCAACTGGCCAGTCTGGACAGCTCCGCGGATTACCTGACGCCGAAGCTGAACGCGCTCGCGGCCAAGGGTTGAACACCCGCGCGCACTACGACGTCGCCATCATCGGCGCGGGCATGTCCGGCCTCGCGGCCGGCATCCGGTTGGCGCATTTCGGCCGGAAGGTCTGCATCTTCGAGCGGCACAACGCCGTCGGCGGACTCAACAGCTTTTACAGCATCGGGGGCCGGCGCTACGACGTCGGCCTGCATGCGATGACCAATTTCGTGCGGCCCGGGGTGAAGGGCACGCCACTGACGAAACTGCTGCGCCAGCTGCGGATCGACCGCGGGGAGTTCGCCTTGTGCGAGCAGAAACAGTCGCGCATCGCATTTGGGCCGCGGGGTGAGGCCTCGCTGCGGTTTACCAACGATTTTGAAATGCTGGCCGCGGAGGTGGCGGCAAAGTTCCCCGCGCAAGCCGACGGATTTCACACGCTCGCCGCCGCCGTGAAGGCCTACGACGATGTTTCGCTCGACGCTCAACCGGTTTCGGCCCGCGAAATCGTGCGACGACATATCACCGATTCGTTGCTCGAGGACATGCTGTTCTGCCCGCTGATGTATTACGGCAGCGCCACGGAGCGGGACATGGAGTTCGGCCAGTTCGTGATCATGTTCAAGGCGTTGTTCTTCGAGGGCTTCGCCCGCCCGTTCGAGGGCGTGCGCGTGGTATTGCGCGTGCTGCTCGAAAAATATCGTGCGGCCGGGGGCGAACGGCGGATGAAATGCGGCGTGCGCCGCATCCTGGTGCAGTCCGGTCGCGCGACGGCCGTCCTCCTCGACAGCGGCGAGGAGATCACCGCGGATCACATCATTTCCTCGATCGGCGCGCCGGAGACGGAACGCCTGCTCGCGGGCGGATGCCTGCCCGCGGCCGCCGTCGGGGCGGACACGGTCGGCGCAGGCCGCCGGGACGAAATCACCCGGCCGTCAAACATCGGCCGGCTTTCATTCGTCGAAACCATCAGCGTCCTCAACTGCCAGCCTGCCGAACTGGGGTGGGGGAGCGACACCATCGTGTTTTTCAATGACTCGCCCCGGTTTGACTACGTTCGGCCCGATGAGCTGGTCGATCCACGCAGCGGGGTCATCTGCATCCCGAACAACTTCGAGTATGGCGCCGGCCGGATGCTGCCCGAGGGCTTGGTGCGCGTGACGTGTCTCGCCAATTACGGTCGCTGGGCGCAGTTGCCGGAAGAGGAGTACCGCGCCGCAAAACAGTCCTGGTTCGAGACGGTGCAACGGAGCGCGCAACGCTTTCTCCCGGCGCTGACGCCCCCGGATGCGTTCCGCCGGACGATCGTGACGACCGACATGTTCACGCCGCGGACGATCACAAAATTTACCGGTCATCTCGACGGTGCCATCTATGGCTCGGGCGTGAAACATCGCCAGGGCCGGACGACGCTGGGCAATCTCTACCTCTGTGGCACCGACCAGGGCTTTCTCGGCATCGTCGGTGCCATGCTCAGTGGCATTTCGATGGCGAACTATCACATCCTGCAGAAGTGATTGTCACCGCACTGGTGCCACTTCTTTTTCCCAAGCGGTCAGCAACCCGCGCAGCCGGTCAGCGTCGGCGGGGCGTTGGACGCGCAGGTCGTGTTGTTCCTGCGGATCGGACTCGAGATCGAATAGTCCCTCGACTTTCGTGGCGTCGGCGACCAGTTGCACGACATACTTGAGCGAGCCGTCGCGCGCGGCCTTCCAGACGCCTTGGCCGCGGCGCTGGCGCCAAAAAACCGTCCGCGGGATCTCCGGCTGGCGAGTTGCCAGGCGGGCGAGGATGTCGAGGCCGTCGAACGCGCGCCCCGCCGGGAGCGTTGCGCCCGCGACCCGGGCCATCGAGGCCGTCAGGTCGAACGTCAAAGCAACCTGCGTGGTCGTGAGCCCGGCCGGCAGGGTGCCGGGCCAGCGGACGATGCAGGGCACGCGGATGCCGCCTTCAAAGGTCGTGCCTTTGCGGCCATTCAATCCGGTCGGCCGCGCGCTCCCGGTGCCGCCGTTGTCGCTCGTGAAGATGACGAGCGTGTTGCCGGTGAGGCCGGCCCGTTCCAGCGCGGCGAGGATGCGGCCAACCGCTGCGTCCATCCGCTCGATCATGGCGGCATAGACTTTCGGTGCTGCGTCGCCCTGCGACCACCGCGGCGAGTCGTGGGGCAGGGGTTGCGGCTGCCGCTCGTCCGGACCCTGGAAGGGTGAGTGCGGCGCGGTGAATGGCACATAGAGAAAGAACGGCCGGGCGCCATTGGCGGCGATGAACTGCTCGGCTTCGCCCGCGATGAGGTCGGTGAAGTAGCCGTCGCGCTTGACCGGCCGTCCATCGAGGCGGAGCGCATGCTCCTGGCGGCCGTCGTTCTCCGGGACGGGTGCCGGTTCGACATGGTGAAAATAATCCATGCCGCCGCCGACGCAGTAGAGGGCGCGGTCGAATCCGTGCCGACCCGGCGCGAATTTGTCTTCGTAACCGAGGTGCCATTTTCCGAAGAGAGCCGTGGCGTATCCGGCGGTTTTCAACAACTGGCCGAGCGACGTCTCGCTCGCCGGCAGACCCAGATCGTGGGTCGTGCGCAATCGGATCGCGTCATCGTAGCGGCCGACATTGCCCGACCCAATCGCACACTCCAGACCGCCGACCCGTTGTTGATAACGTCCGGTGAGCAACGCCGTGCGGGTCGGCGAACACTCGGGCCCATTGGAATAACACTGCGTGAAACGCACGCCCTGAGCCGCCAGCCGGTCGAGTGCCGGTGTGCGGATGTCCGGTGCGCCGTAGCAGGCGAGGTCCCCGTATCCCAGATCGTCGGCCAGCATGAAGACGATATTGGTTTTCGGCGTCGCGCCGGGCGCGGACACGGCGACGGCGAGCAAACCCGCCGCGAGCGGGAGATGATGTAGTAGTTTCATTGGGCGAAAGCCTGGAGTTCCCGGCAGGAAATGGCGACGGTTCGACTGACGCGATGTCGAGAAGTGCACCACCAGGCATTGTGATTCGACCCCCGCTGAAATCGATTAAGAATTTTTCGGGCCGGGGGGCTTGCCCGTTCGACGGCTTGGCCCGACCCGGCAAAGGCTCAGCTTGCAAAATGGCCGGGATGAACGCGGAATTCGCGCAATCATTCATGGCTTACGACTGGCTCAAGGGTGTCTCCGACGAGTATGATGTGATCGTCATCGGCAGCGGACTGGGTGGTCTCACGGGCGCCAACGTCCTTGCCAAGGCCGGCCACCGCGTGCTGCTGCTCGAGCATCACTACCAGTTTGGCGGCCTCGCCACCTGGTTTACCCGGAAGGGCGGGCATATCTTCGACATCTCGCTGCATGGATTTCCGGTCGGCATGATCAAGTCCTGCCGCAAGTACTGGACGAAGGAGATCGCCGACGCGATCGTGCCGCTCAAGGACATCAGGTTCGTGAACCCGCAGATGGATGTGTGGACGACGTTTACCCGCGAGGATTACACCCGCGTGCTCGTCGAGAGGTTCGGCCTCGGGCGGGAACACGTGGAGCGGTTCTACGATCACCTGCGGGGCATGAATTTTTACGACAACAACCCGGAGACCACCGGGGTGATGCTCGAGCGGTTCTTCCCCGGACGCGACGACGTCAAGCGTCTGTTGATGGAGCCAATCGCCTATGCCAATGGCTCGACGCTCGATGATCCGGCCATCACCTACGGGATCGTTTTTTCCAACTTCATGGGCTCGGGCGTCTACACCTTTCGCGGCGGCTCTGACCTGTTGATCGAAAAGATGGTGGCCGAACTGAAACGCAACGGCGTCGAGATCCGGAAGAAGGTGCGGGTGGAGAAGATTCTGGTGGAAGAGCGCGAGGGCCGGAAAGTGGCGTGCGGAATCGTGGCGAAAGGCGGCCGCGTGATCCGGGCCAAGGCCGTGCTCTCGAACGCCAACATCAGGAACACGATCTTTCAGCTCGGCGGGGAGGAAAACTTTCCCGGCGAGTACCTCGCGGCGGCGCGGGCGGTGCGGATCAACTCCAGTTCGTGCCAGGTTTATCTCGGCATCCGGAAAGGCGAGAGCATCCCGCACATCGGCGACCTCGTATTCACCTCGGAGAATCCGAGATTCAGCAGCACGGAGTTGACCGACTTTCACACCACCAGCCGGACGTTTTCGGTCTATTATCCAGAAACCCGGCCGGGCTCGGATCGCTACACCGTGGTGGTTTCGCTCAACGGGCAATACAGCGATTGGGCGAAGCTGTCGGACGCGGACTATGAGCGGGAAAAACAGCGACTGATCGACGAATCGCTGGCCGCCCTGGAGAAATTCATCCCGGGCGTGCGGGCGAAGATCGACTGGACTGAGGCGGCGACGCCACGGACGATCGAGCGCTACACCACCCATGCCGCCGGCACGTCGTTCGGCACGAAGTTCGAGGGCCTGAAAGTGTCACTGGATCTGCCGGAGAAACTGCCCGGGCTCTACCACGCCGGTTCCGTCGGCATCATCATGTCGGGCTGGCTGGGCACCATTAATTACGGCGTGATCGTTGCCCACAAGATCGACAAATTCCTGTTTCAGCCGAAACCGACGCCGTCAGGCGCGGGCAGTTCCTAACGTGTGGCGGGCCGGCCCCGCCGCGAATTTCCCCTCGCTTATCGCCACCGACCCGCCGCACCGTTTTCAATGCCTGCCGTCACCGATCTCATTCCCCACCGCCCGCCGTTCCTGTTTGTCGACGAAATCGTCAGCGAGAACCCCGATGGGCTGACCGCCCGGCGCCTGTGGCGGGCGGAGGAGGATTTTTATCGGGGCCATTATCCCGGCGCGCCCATCACTCCGGGCGTGCTCTTGTGTGAGTCGGTCTTTCAGACCGCCGCCTGCTTCCTGGCCCTGAAGGCGCGCGCCGCCGGAGCGAAACCCGGCGAAGGCGTCCCGCTGATTGCGAAAATCAGCGATGTCCGGTTTCGGCATCCCGTTTACCCGGGCGACGAGGTCCTGATCGACGTCAAGCAGCAGGACGCGATGGGCGGCTTCACCATGATCCGCGGGGCGATCAAGAAGGCCGACGGCACGCGGGTGATGAATGTCGATTTCGCGGTCGCGTGGAAGACCCCCGGGGGGGCGGCTTAGCCGCACGCTTGCGCGCGATCGAAATCACCGGCAAGCAAGTTTCGACCACGATCTCCGATGCCTGATTTTCTTCAACTCACCGGGAAAACTTTTCTCGTCCTTGGCGTCGCCAACCGGAAAAGCGTGGCGTGGTTTGTCGCCAAGGCGCTGGAAGAGCAGGGCGCGACCGTCCTCTACAGTGTCCGCTCCGAGGCCCGGAAGAAATCCCTCGCCACGCAACTCGAGGGCCGCCGGGTCTTCATTTGCGATGTCGAGGAGGAGTGCGGCGCCGGGCGCTTGGCCGGCGAGATTGTGGCCGGCGGGTTCGGGCCATTGCATGGCATCGTGCACTCCATTGCGTTCGCGAATTACAGCGCGGGCGTCAGGCCGTTTCACGAGACGCGGCGCGCGGACTTCCTGCAGGCCACCGCGGTATCCGCATTCTCACTCGTTGAAGTCGCGCGCGCGTTCAAACCGCACCTCGCCCCCCGCGCCTCGGTGGTGACCATCGGGATCTCGTCGCTGCTCGTGACTCCCGACAACTACGGCTACATGGGGCCGATCAAGGCCGCGCTCGAGTCAACCGTCCGGTTCCTGGCCAAGTCGTTCAGCGCCGATTCGGCGGTGCGCTTCAATACCGTCGGCGCCGGGCCGCTCAAGACCAGCGCGTCAGCGGGAATCCCTGGCTACGTTGAAAGCTACCTTTACGCGGAAAAGCTGACCTTTCGGAAAAAAAGCCTCGAAACGCAGGAGGTTGCGAATGCCGTGCTCTTCCTGCTCAGCGAGCGCAGCAGCGGCATCAACGGTACCACGCTGGTCGTCGATGCGGGGCTCGGGGCAAACTATTTCGACCAGGAGATCATTCGCCTGAGCATGCGATGAAATTCGAGCACGTCTGCATCGAGTCGCTCGCGGTGGCGCTGCCGGAGGAGATTTGGAGCTCCGCCGCGATCGAGGAGCGCCTGCGCCCGCTTTACGAGCGGCTGAAACTTCCGGCCGGCCGGCTTGAGCTCATGACGGGCATCCGCGAGCGCCGCATGTGGCCCGCCGGCACCCGGCCGTCCGATGCGAGCGCGGCCGCGGGGCGGGCGGTGCTGGGCAAGTCACTGCTGCAGGCCGGGCAGGTCGAGTTGTTCATCCATGCGGCGGTGAGTCGCGATATGCTCGAGCCGGCGACGGCCTCATTCGCCCACCGGAAAATCGGACTGCCCCGGACCGCGCAGATCTTCGATGTCTCGAATGCATGCCTCGGATTCCTGAACGCGCTGACCATTGCGGCCGGCATGATCGAGTCCGGGCACATCCGCTGCGCGATGATCGTCGCGGGTGAAAACGGCCGGCCCTTGGTGGACCAGACGCTGCGCACCCTGCTCGAACGCCCGCTGACCCGCAACGAGATCAAGCCGTATTTCGCGAACCTCACGATTGGGTCGGGCGCGGTCGGTGCGATGGTCTGCCACCGCTCGCTGGTGCCGGGCCGCGCGCACCGGCTCCTCGGCGGAGTGGCGCGGGCGGCGACCGACCATAGCGAGCTATGCCAGGGCGACACCCACGGGGCGGAGTCGCTCGCGATGCAGACGGATTCCGAGCAGTTGCTGCTGGCCGGCGTGGCGCTGGCCCGCGAAACCTGGAACGATTTCTCCGCCGAGCAAGGGACGGACTTTGATCGCCTCATCTGCCATCAGGTCGGCTCCGTGCACCGGCGGAAGCTCTACGAAACGCTTGGCCTCGACCTGGCGAAGGATTTTTCGACCTTTGAAACCCTGGGCAACACGGGCTCGGTGGCACTGCCCGCCACCCTGGCGGCGGCCGTGGCGGCGGGCGCGGTGCGCGACGGCGATCGCGTGGGACTGCTCGGCATTGGCAGTGGTTTGAACTGTCTCATGCTCGCGCTCGAATGGTGATGAACGCGATCGGAGATCATCGACGAAGAGGGCAGGGTGCGGTCGGGCCGCGATCGCGCGGGCCGGGTGGTGGGACCACCGCGCGACATCATCCATCATGCTGACGGCGCCCCAGATTCCCGCCTGGCTCGCGCGGCTCTACCCGTTTACGCCGCAGCATACGATCACACCGCGCGGCGCGCGGATGAGTTACCTCGACGAAGGGCCGCGCTGCGACGAGGCCGTGCTGATGCTGCACGGCAATCCGACGTGGTCATTCTACTATCGTGAGTTGGTGCGCACGCTCGCGCCGCATTGGCGGTGCATCGTGCCCGATCACATCGGGATGGGCCTTTCGGCCAAACCGGCGGATTATGATTATTCGCTCGCCACCCGAATCGGCGACCTCGAGGCGCTGGTGGCGTCACTTGGGCTGAAACGGGTGCACCTGGTGGTGCACGACTGGGGTGGCGCGATCGGATTTGGCTTTGCCGCGCGGCATCCCGAAATGATTGGACGTCTGGTAATCATGAATACGGCCGCGTTTTCCGCCGATCGCATTCCCTGGCGGATCGCCGTGTGCAAGACGCCGCTCCTGGGGCCGCTCGTGGTTCGGGGTGGCAACGGCTTTGCCTGGCCGGCCACATGGATGGCGATGAACCGGCGCCGGCTCACGCCCGACGAAAGGCGCGGTTATCTTTTTCCGTACGATTCCTGGGCCCACCGCGTCGCCGTGAGCGCGTTCGTGCAGGACATTCCGCTGCGACTGGATCATCCCAGCTGGGGGACGCTGGCCGCGGTCGAGCAGGGGTTGCCGCTCTTTCGCGATCGCCCCGCGCTGATCCTGTGGGGCGGACAGGATTTTTGCTTCGATGATTTCTTCCTCGGCCGCTGGCGGGAAATCTTCCCGGCGGCGGCGGCGCAGCGTTTCGCGGATGCAGGACATTATGTCCTCGATGACGCCCGCGAGGACGTGGTGCCACGGATCGCGGCGTTCCTGGGCACACTGGGCCGGCCCGGCCTGGAGCCTTGAGGTTGGCCTCATCGTCCACTCCCGGGCACTCGGGGCCCGGGCCGCGACGCACGATTCTTGCCGCGGGCAAGCGGACGTCGGCGCTCAGCCGGCCGGAGCGGGCGTCTTCACCTCATCCCGACCATAAAGCGCGGCCAGCGAACGAAGGTAGCCGCCAGAATTCTCGCTCAGGGCCCGCAGTTGCTCGGCCCGGTATCGCCAGGTCCAGTTGCCCTGGCTCTTCCCGGGCGTGTTGAACCGGGCTTCGGAACCGAGGCTGAGCAGATCCGGCAAGGAGATGACCGCGAGATTTGCCACGGAGGCATAGGCGGCGCGGACAAAATCCCAACCGACCTCCTGGCCGCCGACGCGGAAGTAGCGGCGAATGTGATCTCGGGTCTTCTCGTCCGCGGTCGCGTACCAGCCAAGAGTGGTGTCGTTGTCGTGCGTTCCCGGGTAGATGACGCTGTTCGCGCGGTGGTTGTGGGGCAGGTAGAGGTTCTCTGCCTCACCGCCGAAGGCGAATTGGAGCACACCCATGCCGGGCAGACCGGTGGCGCGGCACAGGGCGATGGTCGCGGGGGTCAGGACGCCAAGATCCTCGGCGATGAGCTTCGCCTCGGGCATCGCGGCGTGCACGGCCCGGAAGAAGTCAATGCCGGGACCTGGAATCCACGATCCGGTGCGCGCCGTTGCCGCCGCGGCCGGCACGGCCCAATAGGCTTCGAAGCCGCGAAAGTGATCGATCCGCACCATGTCGCAAACGGCGAAACTGGCCCGCAGCCGGTCCAGCCACCACGCATAGCCCTGTGCGGCGTGCTCCGGCCAATCGTAGACGGGGTTGCCCCACAGCTGGCCGTTGGCCGAAAAATAATCCGGCGGGACGCCGGCCACAAACGTGGGTCGCTGCGTTTTCGGATCCAACTGAAACAAGCCCGGATTCGTCCAGACATCCGCGCTGTCCAGCGCGGCGAAAATCGGGGTGTCGCCGATGATGCTGATTCGTCGCTTGGTGGCCTGCGCGCGCAGCTGGCTCCATTGGCCGAAAAAGAGGTACTGAACAAACGCGTACGCTTCCGTCCGGTCGGCGAGATCGCGTCGGAGCGGGGATTTTTCGGCCGCGGCGAACGACGAAACGGCGCGGGGCCATTCCCACCAGGGGCGGCCGCCGAAGTTCTCCTTCAGGGCCGAAAAGAGACTGTAGCCCTCCAGCCACGCGGCGTTGGCCGCGCGAAAGGCGGCGAAGTCGCCGTAGGGCAGGGCTGGTCGGGATTTCCGGCGCCAATTGGCGTGCGCGGCGAAGAGCAGCGGCCACTTCCGCTCGTAAAGGGCCCCGTAGTCGACGTGATCGGCGCGGAGGGCCTGCAACGGGGTCAGGGCCTCGGCCGGCAGTAGCCCGGCGCGCGAGAGCGCAACGAGATCGATGAGGTAGGGGTTGCCGGCGAACGAAGAGAAACACTGATAGGGTGAATCGCCGAACCCCGTCGGCCCCAGTGGGCAGATTTGCCAGGAGCGGATCCCAGCCGCGGCGAGGAAATCCAAAAACACGGTGGCCGACTCATCGAGCACCCCGACCCCATGCGGACTGGGCAGTGACGTCGGATGCAGCAGGACTCCGACCGACCGGGCGTTGAGCCAGTCAAAGAGCGGGGCGTTTACGTTGGGAGAGCTTGGCGGTGGCCGGGACATGGATTTTGAAATCGACTGGAATCAGGGAGCAAATGTCTGCATTTGAGTCGGCTAATCCACTCATTTCGGCGATACCCGTCCGCGTCCCAGCCGTCGTTCGTCAAAAGGGCGGGCGAACGGCCGTACTGTCATCCATGCTTCCAACCCAAGGCGTCATCCTCCTCGATCCGCATCCCCGCCGCATCGAACGCATCTTCGACGAGCCGACCAAGCGTCGCCTCGAACAACTCGGCCGGGTAATCTGGCATGACGGCACCCCGGCTACCCCCGAACACATCGAGCGGCATCTGCCACACACGATCGCGCTGATCGGCCAGTCGCCGTTGGACAAGGCGCGACTCGTCCGGGCGCCGCATCTGCGGGTGGTGTTCAACGTCGAAAGCAATTTTCTGCCGAACATCGATTACGCCGAGTGCCACCGCCGTGGGATTCCAGTCCTTTCGACCGCTCCCGTCTATGCGCGGCCGGTCGCGGAAATGGCGCTCGCCATGGCCATCTCGCTGGCGAGGCGGATGCACGAGGCCGACGCCGCGCTCCGGATCGGCAAGGAATTCAAGGGCGACAATCACGACTCGTTTCTCCTGCACGGGAAGCCGCTCGCCCTGATCGGGTTTGGCAACCTCGGCCGGGCTTTACTGCCGCTGCTGCGGCCCTTCTCGCGGGAGATACTCGTGCACGACCCGTGGATCCACTCCACGGTGCTCCGCGAAATGGATGTGATTCCGGCATCGCTCGACGAGTGCTTCGCGCGCGCCCGCGTCGTGTTTCTGCTGGCGGCGAATACCAGCGAGAACACCGGCCAGATTGGCCGGCGACACTTCGCGAACATGCAGAAGGGCAGTGTGGTGATCCTCGTGAGCCGCGCGGCGCTGGTGAACTTCAAGGAGCTGCTCGCCGCGGCGGCCAGCGGTCACATCCGCGCCGGCATTGATGTCTGGCCCGAGGAACCGATCCCTGCCGATGAGCCGGGCCGGACCACGCCCAACACGCTAATTCAGGCCCATCGGGCCGGCAGCGTGCCGGAAATTCAGCCGCTCATCGGGCAGCTCGTCGTCGACGATCTGGAAAACATTCTCGCCGGCCTTCCGCCGCAACGCTGCCAGCGCGCGGTCCTCGAAACGGTGGACAAGCTGCGCAGCATCCCCGTCGGCGCCTGGTCGCTCAGCGACACGCGCCGGCCCTGACTTTCCTCGCATGAAAATTCTCTTCATTGGCGGCTCCGGCGTGATTAGCCGGGCGGCAACGGCACAAACGATCGCGGCCGGGCATGAGCTCTGGCTGCTGAACCGCGGCCAGCGCCGCCCGGTCGATGGGGCCAGGACCCTCGTGGCCGACCTGGCTGACCTCGACTGCGTGCGCCGGGTGCTGAGCGGACACACCTGGGATGTGGTCGTGCAATGGATCGCCTTTGCCCCCGCCGATATCCGCCGCGACCTCGAGCTGTTTCGCGACAAGACGCGCCAATACATCTTCATCAGTTCCGCGAGCGTTTATCAGAAGCCGCCCACGCATTACCTCATCACCGAATCAACGCCCCGCGCGAATCCGCACTGGGAATATTCGCGGTTGAAGATCGCCTGTGAGCAGGAACTCGAGGCGGCCCAGCAGGCGACGGGCTTTCCCGGTGTGATCGTTCGTCCCTCGCTCACCTACGGCGATGACCAGGTGCCGCTGGTCCTGAACGCGTGGAATCAGAGTTGGACGGCGATCGATCGGATGCGCCGCGGGGCGCCCGTGATCATTCCCGGCGACGGCACCTCACTCTGGACGATAACCCACAACACGGATTTCGCCCAGGGCTTGGTCGGCCTGTTTGGCCATCCGGCCACTCACGGTCAGGCGTTTCACATCACGTCGGACGAAGTGCTCACCTGGAACCAGATCTTTTTGCAGGCCGCTGAGGCCGCTGGAGCAAGGGCGGCGAAGTTTGTGCACATGCCGTCCGACTTCATCATTTCATGTGTGCCGGCGGTGGAGGGCACGTTGCTGGGCGACAAGGCGGTGTCGGTGGTGTTCGACAACACGAAGATCAAGCGCTTCGTCCCCGGTTTCACCGCCCGAACTTCCTTTGCCACCGGTATCCGGCGCACGATTGCGTGGTTCGATGGCGATCCCGCGCGCCAACAGATCGACCAGGCGTCAAATATTCGCTGGGACAAACTCGCCGCCGCCTACGAGACCGCGCTCGCCCAGGCGCGAACGCGGTTTGCCGCCGGCTGATTTGGTGGGTGATCAGGTGAATCGGAGCCTGCTTGCAGGCGATTTCACTGGTTTCGGACCGGCTTTATCGCCTGCAAGCAGGCTCCTACAGGCAGGCCAATTAGTTTCAGATTCGGAGACGCGGGCTGAAGCTCCGCGCTGCCGTCAACCTGCAGATCCGTCCCACCTGCCAGTTCCGCCTCACAGTTCGTCGACGTCGAAATATCGCAGCACGCCGGGCAGCGTAAACGACTTCACATCGAGCGAATCGTAGATCCGCGTCCGCACGAAGTCCGCAAACTTGAAACCGTCCGTCCAACCGCACCCCGCGATCCGCGCATCGAGACCGGCGGCGAGTTTCGCGTGGACTCCCATCCGGCCATGGCCGTGAAAGCGCACGTCGTTTTTCGCCAGGTCCGGCCACTCCGCCAGCACCTCGAGCGCGCGCAACGTTTCGTAGGTACGAAGCGCGACCAGGCTGTCGCCGAGCCAGGTGAGGTCGTCGACCAGCTTGTGGAAGGTGCCGTAAAATTCACGCGGCGGCCTCAAGTTGATTGAATCCGGCGTCAGCGGCCCGACACCCGAGAGGTTAACCACGAACACCGCGCGGCCCCGGCGGCATTCCGCGCGCAGCCAGTCGGCATGCCGTGAGAGCGCCCGGGTGCCGTCGTCCCAGATGGCGATTGTCACCGGCAGGCTCGCCGGCCGCTGGCGGGGCCGGACCAGCATGCCCAGATTGGCGAGGTTGGGCTGCGTCCACCAGAAGGCGATATCGACTTCGAGGTCATCGATTGCGATGCCCCGATCGATGACACGCGGATTCAAATCGCAGGCTTCGCGGTCGTTGAACACCTGCGTACGCAGCCACTGCAACGCCCGCACCTTTCGGTCGGCCGCGGTCAGCTGGCTACGGGCGGCCTCGGCTGTCTTGAAACGCGCAAACGTCGCCTCGAACACGAACTCCGCCCCGACCAGCTCGCCGCGTACCTGCCCGGACTCGGTGCACCAGAGTTTTTCTGGCGGAAACGGCTCCGGCTTGAAGTCCGCGAGATCAACCTCGCGCCCAAGCAGGTGCTGCACAAAAAACCGCGCGGCCGCCTTCTGCTGCGCCGGCGTGTAGTCATGCGTTGCCCGATCCTCGACGAGTTCGAGTGCCTTCGCGCGGTCGAACAGGCTCCAGATCCGGCGGGAGCGCGCCACCGTGCGGCGCGTGCCCTCGATCGGAAAGAAATCGGAGGTCGTGGCGAGCACGCACACCGGCTTCGGCGCGATGGCGAGCAGGATGTCTTCGTGATCGTAGCCCGCGCGTGTGAACCCCGGCCAGATTTGCTCGGCGTCCTGGGCCTGGCCGGTGCGCTGGTAGGTGTCACGGTTCATGATGAACCCCGCCGGCGCGGCCGCCGCGATGCGCGCATCAACCAGCATCAGCAGGCTGGATTGCGTGCCGCCGCCAGAGACGCCAGTGACGCCGATCTTCGCCGGATCGACCTCGGGCCGCGTGAGCAGGTAGTCGACGCTGCGCATCGCGTCATGGAGGAAGTACCGCGCGAGACCGTCACCGATAAAGCGCGCCTGCGCGCCCGCGTAGTCGTGCTCACCCGTGGTGCCAGCCGGAACCATCGTGGGCTTCGGCGCATTCGCTTCGTAGTAGCTGAACCGCTCGCCCTGCCCGATCGGATCGACCGCGAGCACAATCAGGCCGGCCTGCACGAGCGTCTGGCTGATGCCCTGGTACAACGGCGCCAGTTTCGCCGTGGCGGTATGCCCAATCAGGTGCAGGACCGCCGCTGTCCGGCCGTTGCGCTGCGACGGCAGGTAGAGATTCGCCGTCACGTAGTGCTTTGGTCGTGACTCGAAAATCACTTTCTCGATCGTGAAGCCGCGCCCCGGCACCGTGCCAGTGACCCGCGCATTCAGCGGCGTGTCCGACGCCGGCAGCCCGCCGAGGCTGGCCAGCACATTCCGGCGGATTTCATCCTGCCGGCGGCGGACTGCGTCGGACGACTGCAACGCGTCGCGCGCGGCATCGCCTGCGGTGAAGAATCGCCGCGAGCGCTCGTAGATGTGGTCCTTGAGTTGACTGCCGGCGTGCGAATAGCCGAGGGCGTAGTTGTCCAGCCGCTTGAAGACCGAGGACGTGGCGTCCGGCGAAGCCCGGTTCGCGACCGCTGGCACGGCCTGGCCGAATGCCGAGCCGACCAAGAGCGCCAAGAACGCGGCCCATTGCAGAGGCCGGCTCAGCCGTAACGATGCCGCCCCAACCGCAAAACGGTTTTTGCACCGGACGGGAACAAACGTCGGGCATTGTAGCCCTGCGCGTGAGCGCAGGGACCTCCAGTACTCCCGCCGTTCACGCGGCGGGCTACAACGGAGCTGTTTCCTTGGAGTCGAAGGTGGAGCGACTTGACCCCAAGCCGATGACGTGAAAGCGAACGCTCCAAAGCGAGTTGAGGTCAACTCGCTCCACCTTTCAGTGTCTTCGCTGTGCGAGCGAAAATAATGGTCTACTGACTTGATCTGGCTTCGACGCGGTCTCATGGGACTGAGGAAATCTATTGGATTCATAGGCTGCAGGGTGAGCAAACGCGTTGCCCGGTTAGGGAGCGAGGACGGAGGGGTTATGCAAAATTGCGTTCAAGCTGAAACGAACACCGGTTTTGGTAGGAGCCTGCCGGCAGGCGATAATCCCGATCCAAACCGAATGAAATCGCCTGCCCGCAGGCGCCTACAGGCTGCCGATTTGGTCTCACCTTGAAAGCGAGTTGGAATTAGAGCCCGGGAAGGTTCGCATCCCGACGGTTGAACGTGGCGCCTGCGTTCCTCAGCGCGTCTTGCGTTGATCGTCGAGCGCCTTCGCCGCTTCGATCTGATTCCCTTCGAGCGTGACCGGGCCGACCTTTTCCTCCAGGCGAATGCCGGTGGTTTGCCGGCGCTCGCCGCCGGATCGCGTGTCGCGAATGACGTTGTCCTTGAAAATCAAATCGTTTGTCGCCCCGTGGACCCGGATGCCGGCCGCCTCGCCTCTGGTTCCGTTGTTCTCAATCACATTGGCTTCAATCCGATTGCGATGGCCGGCCATGCCCTCCGTTTCGTTGCGAAAGAAAATGCCGCCTACCTGGTTGCCGCGAATCTGATTCTTGCGGAGCAGATTGTCCGTATCCTTGTGCCCGATGGAAATGCCGTTCCGTCCGTTGGCTTCCAGGATATTCTCCTCGAACAGCCCTTGCTTGACGCGCCAGCAAAGGAACAGCCCGTCCGTGCCGTTGTGGCGCGCGGTGCAGCCGCGCACCACCGGACGCTGGGAGCCGCTGCCCGGGTGAATCCCCAGGGCGGCGTTGTCCTCGCTCACGCACGCCAGCACGGACACGTCGTTGCATTGCTGAAAGCTGATGCCATCGCCGTGATAGTTCCGGACCGTGCAACGTTCGATGACGGCGCCCGCGCAGCGGTAGAGAAAGATCCCGCCGCCCCGGCAGCCGTTCAGCGAAACGTTTTCTCCCTTGTTCCCTTCAATCGTCAGGTCTTCCACCCGCGCGCCCTCGACGTGATAGCCGCTGATCACCGGGAACACCGTCACCGCCTGCGCGCCGTCCCGCACCATGCAGTCGGCATTCAAGGGCAGACTGATGGAAAACGTGTTGTCGCTTCGACCTGTGATGCGGGCAACCGTGGTGTGGAAGTCGCCGGCATTCTTGTCCCAGATCGCGACGCCATCCCCGACGCCGAAGCCAGTGGGATTCTCCACCGTGAACTGTTCCTCGCCGTAATCGCCATCCAGCGTCAACGGCGACGCGACGGACCTGGCTTTGCGCAGCACGGTCTTCTGCGGTGTGCCGCGCACCGTCACCTGGGGGCGCAGATGCAGTGAGTCGCGCATCAGAAATTCTCCCGGGCCGATCTCGACCACGCCACCTCCCAGGCCGGCCACGTAATCAACCGCCGCCTGGAGCGCGCGGTTGTCCGGCCCCGTGATGTCGCCGGTGTGCAGGCCCACCGTCACGCGGGCCCGTTCCTTCATCGGCGTGTGCATCGCCCGGGGGAGCTGAAGCGCGTCTGGCACGGCAGTTGTTGCTGCGGCTGATGCCACGATGGCCGTGAAAAACGCCAGGGTGGCGAGGAGAAGGAGTTTTGCCGGTTTCATAGAATTATCGCGGACTAAGGGTTTCTTGCTGGCGGCCCCAACCATTGCTCCAACCAGGCGAACGCCTCGTCCTGCATCTCCACATTGAACTGATGTGGCACGTCGTAGAACTTGGAACGATACTTCTCGGGCTGGCCGAGAGCTTGATACACCCGCTGGATCTTCGCTGACGATTCCTCCATGCCCGCGCGGGTGAACAAGCGGTCCCGGGCGCAGTTTTGCACGAATACCGCCGTGTCTGGGGCGGCGAGCGAAGCGATGTCGGGATGATCCAGGCTCGCATGTAGGCCGAAGGCATCGAACAAACCGGCGTGGGTGCTATAGGTGATGTCGAGTGTGCTCGGCAGAGAGGTCATCCAGCCCACGATCACCGCGGCGCGCAGTCTGGGTTCGGTGCCGGTAAGGTAGGTCGCCCGGTAACCTCCGCCCGAAAGTCCGATGCAGCCCAACCGCTGGGAGTCCACCTCAGGCATGGCCGCGAGGACGGACACGCTTTGCCGGTCATCGTGATTCACGATGCCCATCCAGCTGGTGCCGGCAAACGACAGACAGGTGTTCAGGTCCTCCACGCGCTCGTTCAAATACTTGTTCGTGGCATAGGCAAAGGCCGGCGTCTCCGGATCCAACCCTTGCAACCGTGCCGTCAGTTCAGCCGGCGGCTGCGCATACTGCAAGCGCCGCTCGCCCCAGTAAAATGCATCCGGCACGATGACAACGAACCCGCGCTTCGCCAGTTCATCGGCAAAGGTGCGGCCGCCATAACTCCCCGCGCGATAGTTTTTGAGCGCTGCATGTTCGCCCTCGATTTGGACCAGCTTTTCCTTACCGCGAAAATACCAGCCGCCATGATCGTGCAAAGCCACCACCGCGGGATACGGGCCCTTCCCGGTGGTTGGCACCAGCAGAAAGGCGGGCACCCGATAGTGTGGAGAACCGGCAAAGGAGATGCGCCGAATCTCATAGCCGGTGCGCGGGAGCGTCTCATGCACCCGGACATCGAGCGGCACTCCCTTGGGCGAATACGACAGCGTCCGCTCGATCTCCGCCCGACCCCTGCGCCGCCATTCCTCGACGGACAGCGCTCCGCGGTTCGCAAAGGCCAGCGGAAACCCCTGCTCGTCGTGGATGGACTGCACGATTGGCGCAAGATTCCCCAGGAAACTCTCGGTGCGCTTCGGCTGCCCTCTGACGGTGCCCGCCACCAGCAAGCCGAACAGCGTGCTAATCGTCAGCTGGGTCGAGAACCCGAAGGAAGTTGGCGTATTAGAAACTGCCCTTTTTCCCGAAGATAGACCTTCAAACTTCATTGGGGACCACGTAGGGCTTGCGGTATCTCCGGGTCAACATGGCGTCAGCTTCAGGATCCCCCGAAAATCTGTCGATATCACCATCAAATTTCAGTCCGCGTCCGAGTCGGTAGGAGATATTGGCCAACGCCGGGAGCGCAGATGAATAGAAACCGTCAGTAATTGGGCAGCGGAGGGTTTCGTCTTTCCCGGAACGAATCGCATCAATGAAATTCGCATGATGACTTACTTCACCAGATGCATCCTGCTTGCTGGTGTCCTCGTCGTTTGAGCGCTTGAATGGCTCTTTCTCCCGTTTGCGATAGGCCCTCCATAATCCGGTGCCAGCGGCAAGTTCCAGGTAGCCTTCAGTGCCATAGAACATGTGGCCGATTTTGATGCCGAGACTGGATTCGCCGTTTGTATATCGGCCCCGGGTTTCAAACTGAAGGAGCTTTCCGTCCCTGTATTTGAAGATGCTGGTTTGGGTATTGGGCGTTTCCTGCGCACATTCTCTTGGATCAATCCCATAAACCCCACCCGCTGATAAAATGGAAACCGGGAGTTCGTGTTTGTTGAGTCCCCATCGGAGAATTTCGATCTCGTTAACGCCCTGATTCCCGGTGTCCCCACTTCCGGTATCCCAAAACCAGTGCCAATTGTAATGACCTCGCTTTTCATTATACGGCCGCCATGGAGCAGGCCCCAGCCAAAGGTCGTAATTCAGTGTGGCGGGTGGTGCGCTGTCTGGCGCAATGCCAAAAGAATCGCGGGGCTTGTAACACAGGCCGTGGGCCATGAAAACGTCGCCGATACCTCCGGCATGAAGGAACCCAATCGCCTCCATGATATTGACGATCGAGCGGTTTTGAGATCCAACCTGAACTCGCACATTATACTTACGGGCGGCCTCGATCATTTTCCTTCCTTCGAAAATATTGTGGCAGGCGGGTTTTTCGACGTAAACATGCTTCCCGGCCTGGCAGGCCCAGATGGTTCCCAGCGCATGCCAATGGTTGGGTGTCGCAAACGATACTCCGTCGATTTCCTTGTCGTCAAAAACCCGGCGCATGTCCCGTTCGATGCCGGGTTTTACCCCCGTGGCGTCAAAGACAGTTTTCGATCGTCCGGCAAAAAATTGTTCATCCACATCGCACAAGGTTTTCACCCGAACATTATGGCTATCTTTCAGAGAGCAGTAGCTTCTGATGTGAGCATGACCTCGTGAACGGATGCCAATAACTGCCACATTGACGCGATCGTTGGCGCCGATCACCCGGCCAGGTGAAGGCGCTTGGTTCTGGCCATAGATCGGTGTTTTGAAAATACTTGCTGCGCCGATGGTGACGGCTCCGGTCGCAGCCTTCTGGATAAACCTCCGGCGTGTTTCGCCATCCAGGACAGTGGAGTTCGGGTCGGAATCCATCCCAGTTGGGGCACCTAAGCAGACGGCTTTCTGGAGCGCGGTGGAGGTTGGCGATTCGGCGTGCGGCGTGGCTGATTTCATGGTGGTTACCTTGATGGGTGTCTTCCTGGGCGAAATTCGACGCTAGGCCTTAACGGCGTTTCCGTGCTGCCCACGTTTTCCCCACAACGCAGGCTCCACCGACATAATCTATTTCGGGACGCAATCACACGGCTTGGCAGTACGCTGCCTACGCTGGTAGACGCCCGAGCCAATCCAACGAACCAGTGAACGACCGTTCATGGGTTCGTTGGACTTGGCGAAGGCGGAGCAGGTCTTCTTAGAAATTGCCCTTGATCCCGAAGATCCACTGGGCGCCGAAGTTGCTTTGCATCTGGCGTGCCGAGTAGGACGGAGTGGCGGGGCTGTAGGTTTCCCGGATGAATATGACGTTGGTCACATTCCGGACGTTGACGAACGCGGTGACGTGCTTGATGACGTTGACTTCCGCGCTGATGTCGAGGGTGGCGCGCGGCTGGTAGTAATTGAAGGCGTTGGGCGACACTCCGGACGAGCCCCGGCGCTGGCGGCCGCGGTAGTTCTCCTTGAGCATAAGCACGAACGATTTCTTGGTGAAGGTCAGGCCGACATTGGCCGCCTTGGGGAGGAACCCGCTGAAATCCGTGTTCCGCGGGCCTTGGAGATGAAGCGCCGTGATATTGCCGTTGAACTTGAAATACTTTCCCCACCCAGGAAGGAAGGTGAGCGGCTGATTGTAGTTGAACTCGGCGCCCGTGACGCGGGCCACGTCGGTCACATTGAATCGGGTGCTGACGTTCCAGCCGACGTAACGATCGTCGAGGTCGAGTTCGGTGAGCATTTCCGAGGTGGCGAGCACGCTGCTGGCGCCGAAGAAGTTGGTCAGGTCCTTGCGAAAACCGCCGACCGAAACCAATCCGCCATTGGGGAAGTAGTATTCCATCGAGAGGTCGTAGCTTTTCGCCTTATAGGGCAGCAGGCCGCTGTTCACCACCGAGATGGTGCCGGGAGAGGCACCGGGCGGCGGATTCGGATTCGTGTTCTCGTTAAGGGTGATGCCGGGAATGATATTACTCAGGTTTGGCCGGCCGAGCGTCTCCGCATAAGCGGCGCGGACAATGAAGTTCTCTGTCGCATTGTACGTGAGGTGCAGGCTCGGATAGTAGCCGTCATAGGTCCGACTCCCTTCGGCACCGCGTTCCTTGCGCATCAGGGTGAGCTCCTCAAATGAGCCGGCCGCCCCCGCCTCGGGTTTACGAATCCGGGCGCCCGCGCTATCGAGAAGAAACTTTCCGTTGGCGCCCCTTTGAAAAGGAGCGCCGGGATCGACCACCGGGCCGAAGCCGTGGTCATCGGTTTTCTCCCAGCGCACGCCCGTCAGGATGCGTAAGCGGTTCTGCCAAATCCGGGCCTCGCCCTGGATATAGCCGGCAGTGACCTTCTCGCTCAGGGCATTGGAGTTGGCGATCTCGGTCGTTCGGTCGCTCACCCTCTGGGCCAAGGTCTTGGTGAAGTATTCCGGGTGCGCCAGGAATTCCTGCCACAAACGATAGATATTGGGGTATTGCATGTTGGGCAAAGAGCGAAACGCGCCGGCTTTGCCGATCGATTGCGGATCGATATAGGGGCGGGCGCTGTCGTCGGCGGTGTTGGCGATGCCGTCACGGCCGACAAACGTCATGCTGCTGCGGTGGATGAGGAGATCACGATCCTGCTGATCCACCAGACCGCCGACCTTGACGGTGGCCAGGAAGGGCAGGAAATCCAGCGCTCGCTTGACGTTGAGCCGGCCCGACCAGGAATGGTCGAAGCTTTCACGCTGCCCCGAGTTGGCGACGGCGAGCCGGTAGTTGTTCAGATCCACCCAGTCGATTTCCTTGCCGGTGGCGTCGACGGTCGAAATTTTCCCCGGGATAGAGTCGACCACGTCGTCAAAACGAACGCGCGCCACGCCCTGCAGCCTGGTCTGCACGTCGAAGAAATGGCCGTGGCCCGTATCGCGATACCAACTGCGCGAACTGGAGGCGCTGAACCCGGAGTCGATTTCCCACGCGCGACCTGTGTAGCGGTGGGCCAGGTTTGCCCCGACCGTCGCACCAATCTTGTCATAGGCATACCGACTCTGCGAGACCGCACCGCCGTCGGCGCCGCTGGTGAAATTTGGCCCGTAGCTCAGCGGCGTGCCGCCGACGGCAAAATCATCGTAGATGCCGTCGAAGAAAGCATGGTAGTAGTTGGCCTGCCCGCCGACCGAAACGACGTGGTTCTTCGCCGGGCGCCAGTCGGCCTGCACGGCGAGCGAACTCCGCTGGGTGATTTTCGGGCTGACCGACACATTGTAATTGCGGAGGTAAGGAGCCGCCGCCGTCGCGACCGCGCCGGTGAAGATCCAGTTCGAGGCGGCTTCATACTCGCTGTTGACCTGGTTCGAGTTAAGGCCGTTGATGACCAGGCCGAAATCCTTCGTGAGCGGCAGGATGTAATTGAAATCGAAACCGGGCAGCACCTTGTAGGACGGGTAATCGCGGGGACCGGGGGTCTTCTTGAAAATTTCCGTTTCGTTGCTGCCCATGTTGAGACTGGCGCGGTATCTGAGCTGGGCATGGCTCGACTCGAAGGCGCTCCGGCTCACGAGATTCACGGTGCCGCCGAGGCTGTTGGCCGACTCAGAAGGCGTCGGCACCTTGCTGACCTCGACCCGCGAGACGTTGTTGATGGAAACCGTTTCGAGCTCGAAAACCCGTGATTGGCCCCCCGACGAGGCGCCCGCCATACGGGCGCCGTCGACGTTGACGCTCGTGAACTCGCTGCCGAAACCGCGGACCATAATCGACCGCGTATCGGCCGCGACGTATTCCATGGTGACCCCGGGGAGAAACTTCATTAACTCGCCCACGTTGCCCTCGGCGGAATCGCCGAAGGCGTCGCTGGTGACCACGTTCTTGATATTACCGGCATGACGCTGTTCGTTGATGGCGATGTTGCTGGCGTTCGTCTCGCGCGAACTGCTCACAACAAAAGAATCGAGCTTCACCACGTCGCCGACGCTAAAGTCCTGCGTGACACTCTGGCCGGGACTGACGACGACGCTCTGGGTGGCGGCGTCGAGACCGACATAGGCCGCCTTGACGCTGGCCGTGCCACTCGGCACCTGGGAGAGCCGATACTCGCCGAATTCGTTGGTCATCGCTTCGAGGTTGGTCCCTTGGACGGTGACCCGGGCGTTCTTGAGGTATTGGCCGTTGGTGGCGTTGAGCACGCGGCCCTCAATGGTGCCGGTGGAGGCGCCCCCCTCCGCCGCAGGAGCGGACACGGTTGGGGCAAGCGCGAGAACGAGCCAAGCACTGAGCAAGGCGATCGGATTTTTTCGATTCACGGTTCTGTGGTCTGTTGTTTTCATGGGGTTAGTTACAGGAACTGGTTGTAGTTCAGTTGACGGTAAGCTTTTCTCGGCTCGTACCGGCATGGCTCTTGAGTTCAAACGGAAACTCGCGCTTTTCGGCTCCGAAGGCGATGCCAATCACATACTTGCCGAGGAAGCCGCGGAAGCTGGCTTTGCCGGTGGCGTCCGTGGTCAGCGTCAGGTTCGTCTTCCACTCGTGGTTGATCAGCTGATCCAGCGCCACGTATGCGGGCTTGGGGTTCATCTCCTGGTCGAGCAATCCGCCGAGTGCCTTGTTCTCATCGACGTGGGCGGTGCCGTCACCAAGGTTCCACCACGTCACCCCCGCCATCATCGGCGTGCTGAACCAGAGCCGAAAAAGGTTGGCGGCAATCGCCGCCTGCAGCGCCGGTCCGTCCGCCCCGGTTCCGGGAATGGTGATCTCGGTGATGTAGAGCGGCAGGCCGGTCTGACCGAGCCGATCATAGACGGCGCTGAGGTGGGTTGGCGGGAAGGGTTTTCCGCCAATCATGGCCTTCAGATCCCAGGAATGGAATTGCATGCCAATGCCGTCGACGCGAACGCCGCGCTGCTGCAGTCCCGTTACCATCGCCAGGTAATCGCTCGTCGTGTCATGGGTCGCGTAAAGGCCGTCGTTGATGAGCAGCTTGGTCGACTTCGGGAACAGCCCGTCGGCTTCTTGAAAGCACCACGCCAGATAATCTTTCGGCACCGCATGCCATTGGTCGAGGTGCTTGAGCCGCGGGATTTCCTCATTCTCCGCATCCCAGATCGGGATGTCGTGCCGGTAGCGTGCAGCCAGCTCGGCCATGTGTTGCGCGACTTGTCGCTGGAACGTCGCCGGGTCGTTGCGGGCGGTCCAGTCAGGCATGAAGACATTCTTCGCGTAGATGAGCGCGTGGCCCTTGGGCGTGATGCCATGAGCCTTGCACCACTTCAACAACCGGTCCGGCGGGGGACGACGCCAAACGCGCGGCGAGTCTTCGGCGTAGCGCGGTTTGCCATGCACCGGTTCCAAGTCTCCCCAGTAGAACGGCACCGTGGCGAAGTTGAAGAGGTTGATGAATGCCCGTTCGTATTTCGCGTTCAACTCCGGCGTTGCGAGCTGATCCAGCACGAACAAGTTGCAGCCGAACAGGAACTCGTGCGTCCGCTGCCGGACCTCGACCGTCACGTTGGCCAGGGGTTTGCCGTCCTGGCCGATGACCTCGATGGTCGCGTCGCCTTTGCGGTGCTGTTCGATGTCGCGCTCGATCCGCCCGGCCACCGCCGGGTCGCTCCAGAGCTTGCGGTACGTTTCCGGTATTTCCGCCTGCGCCGCGATGGTGAAGACTACGGATGCAAAGATGATGGTTTTCACGGTGATTCAGGGTTGAGCGTCGTGTCCCAGACGTCGAAGAAGTCCTCGTGCAGCGCGTCGAGCTTCATCATGCCCACCTCTTGCTGGAACGAGTTCGTCGACATGAAGTGGTGCGGTTTCGGGCGGAGCTCAGAGCGCCATGCCCCCATCCACATAGAGATCCTGGCCCGTAATATAGCGTCCGGCCTCCGAACACAGCAGGAGCGCGGCTCCCGTGCAGTCGCCCGGATCGCCGAAGCGGCCCGCCGGAATTTTCGCGCGCACCTGGGCGGCGTACACCGCGTCGGCCAGCGCGTCGGCATTGCGATCGGTCGAGATCACGCCTGGTGCCAGGTTGTTGATCGTGACGCCAAACGGTGCGAGCTGGCGCGCCAGATTTGGGACCAGGTTGAGTTGAGCCGATTTTGAAGCAGCATAGATGGCCATGTCTGGATGCGGTCGCGACTGCTGTACGCTCCCGATCGTGAGAATCCGGCCCCAGCGGCGCGCCGTCATCGCCGGCTCGCAGAGTTGGATCAATCGCAGCGTCGCCACGACGTTCACGGCCAGTTGCTGCTGCGCCGCTTCAGGCGAAATTTCCCGCCAGGGTGTGCGAAACTGGACCGACGCGTTCAAGACCAGGATGT
>JBIJCX010000571.1:0-3784 GCA_044344465.1 Opitutaceae bacterium | reverse complement strand
GACGTGGGCGGCGACACCGCCTCGGTGGTGAATTCCCACGCCAGCGCGCCAGGCGGGAGCGTGGCCGAGAAGGATCGCGCCACGGGCAAGCTCACGAGCCAGGCCTTCACGATCGAACGTCACTTCCTCACGTGCTGGATCGGTGGCGGGCGGGCGCGGCCCAATTCGCCGTTTGGCCTGACCCTGTTCGTGGAGGACCAGCCGGTGAAGACCGTCGCCGGGCGCAACCAGAACGCGATGGAGCTGGAGTGCCTCGACCTGCGCGAGTACGCCGGCAAGCGCGCGCGACTCGAACTGGTGGACAATGCCAGCGACGGCTGGGGCAACATCGGCCTTGGCCGGATTACATTCACGGACAACCTGCCGAGCGCGACGCCGCTCGCTGAGGCGCCGGACTACGGGACGATGGCGCTGGCCCTGCTGGGCGCCGCGGCGGAGGAGGCGAGTCCCGATGCGGCGGCACCCTTCAGGGCAAAGCCCCTGGGCCGTCTCGGCCGCCGGTTGCGCCTCGCGCCGGGGGAGTCCGCTCAGGTGACCTTCCTCCTGGCCTGGCATTTCCCGAATCTGACTTTGAGCGGACCGATGCGGAAGCATGGCCGGCTGGGCCGGCATTATGCGACCCGCTTCAGCTCGGCGGACGCCGTGGTCGAGTACCTCGCCCGGAATTTTCCGCGTCTCGCCACGCAGACGAGGCTCTGGCGCGACACCTGGTACGATTCATCCCTGCCGTTCTGGTTTCTCGACCGCACCCTGCTCAACGCGTCCACCCTTGCCACCTCGACGTGCTTCCGGTTGGCGGACGGGCGCTTCTACGGCTGGGAAGGCGTGGGTTGTTGCGCCGGAACCTGCGGCCATGTCTATCACTACGCCCACGCCGCGGCCCGGCTTTTTCCCGCGCTCGAGCGCGACACCCGCGAGCGCGTGGATTTTGGGCTGGCACTGCAGCCGGACGGAGCAATCCGTTTTCGCGGCGAGTGCAACACGTCTCCGGCCATCGATGGCCAGGCGGGCACGATCCTGCGGGCGCTGCGCGAACACCAGATGTCGGCGGACGACGCGTTCCTCCGGCGCAACTGGCCGCAGATCAAACGCGCGACGCAATGGCTCATCGCCCAGGACGGAAATCAGGACGGACTGATCGAAGGCAAGCAGCACAACACGCTCGATGCGGACTGGTACGGGCCGGTCGCGTGGTTGAGCGGGCTCTATCTGGCGTCGCTGCTGGGCGCGGCGCGGATGGCCGACGAGGTCGGCGACACGGCGTTTGCGGCGCAGTGCCGCGGGATTGTCGAGGTGGGGCGCGGCAAACTCGTCGCGGAGTTGTTCGAGGGCGAGTACTTCATCAACCGCGTGGATTCCAAGCGGCCGGAATCGATCAACTCCGGCACGGGCTGCCACATCGACCAGGTGTTCGGCCAGAGCTGGGCGTTTCAAGTTGGCCTGCCGCGGGTGCTGCCGGGGAAGGAAACCGTGTCCGCCTTGCGGTCGCTCTGGCGGTTCAACTTTTCGCCGGATGTCGGGCCGTACCGTGCGGTGATGAAGCCCGGGCGCTGGTATGCGATGGCCGGCGAGGCCGGCCTGCTGATGTGCTCGTTTCCGCGCACCGACTGGGATTACCGGCGGGCCGCCGGTCAGGGCCGCGATGTGTTCGCGGGTTACTTCAACGAGTGCATGAACGGATTCGAGTATCAGGTGGCCGGACACATGCTTTGGGAGGGGCTGGTGCAGGAGGGACTGGCGGTGACCCGCGCAGTGCACGACCGTTATCATCCCGCGCGGCGCAATCCCTGGAATGAAGTCGAGTGCGGCGACCACTACGCGCGCAGCATGGCCAGCTACGGCGTGTATCTGGCGGCGTGCGGCTTCGATTACGACGGCCCGAAAGCGCACCTGGGTTTCGCGCCGAGGCTGACACCGGAGAACTTCCGCTGCGCGTTCACGAGCGCCGAGGGCTGGGGAAGTTATGCGCAGAAGGTGGAGGACGGAAGCCGGATGGCCGAGATCGCCGTCCGCTGGGGCCGGTTGAAACTGCGGACCTTCACCTGGGCCGGCGGGCCGGGGAGTCGCGTGCAGGTTTCCCGCGGCGCGCAGACGCTGCCGGCGACGCTGACCCGCGCCGAGGGGCGCGTGGTGGTTTCACTCCAGTCCGCGGTGGACCTCGCGGCCGGTGAAACCCTGAAGATCGTCGTCGCCTGATCCCGCACCCGCCATGCCGAGGCATCGCCACCAACGGGGTCAGGTCGCCAAAAGATAATTCGCAACCGAGTTGTCCGCCTTCCTGGTTTACCTCCAATCGGAAAATAAACGTCTAACGGCCTGCTCCCCCTCGGCCTGCTCCTCGCTTCAGCGCCAGCCCCGGCGACGCCACCCGTTGTCTTGGAACGAGTAGCAGCGGCGAATGTAGATTGATTCGTGGTAACTCAGTACTGCAGTTTCCACCCCAGACTCAGAACGTTCGTCGGGTTGGTAGCTGAACCTTGCCCCCAGGAGTGAATAGTGTGGCGAAGGCACATGGCTGATGATTTCCGGCACCAGCTCCTCCAATGACTTTGGGTAGCGGCCATGGGTGGCGTGATATGTCTTTACGGCCGCGACCAGCGCGTCGGCGCGCCCTTCTGCGATCCGGTTGTTGCACCAGATCGCCGCACAGCTGATGGGCGCGGCCAGCAAATACACGGCAATGTTTCGGAGCCGCCGGTATCGACGGCCAGCAAATCGGGGCAGCATCGTGAGCGGCAGCCAGATGAAAAGGAGTCCCGGCCACATGAAAACCGAAAAGAACGGAAAACCGAACGTGAACCCGTCGATCAGGGCAAAAACGCCCGTCAGAATGACTGCCCTCCCCAGCCCGGAAGCATCGACCTCGGCGATGTCCGTCTGCAGCGAAACGGTCGCGGATTTCACGAGCCCGTCCTCGGCGCGGAGCATGACGGACATTCCGTCGTGAATCTGCACGATGGCGTTTTCTCTCGGAAAAAGCGGGCCAGATTCAGGGTGTCCGGTGGCTCCTTTGAGCGCGGCAAGTGCGTCAGTGAGACGTCGTCCGTGAAGAGTCAGCAGTCTCGCCTGCTGCTCGTCCCATCCCATCGTGCGCAGTCTTGCGCGCACCTCTCCTAGCCGGCGGGCATGCCACATCGGGAATCCCGACCACAGGGTCGCCGGGACGATGAACAGAAGGACGGCTGGGCTCAGACCGATATCGACAAACAGGAGCGCGAAAATTCCGCCCAGCGCAGGCAAGATCAGCACAAATGCGAGGGTCCAGCAAAGGACCTCCCGGTGGCGAAACTGGTCCGTCGATATTAGTGGAATCTGCAGATTATGGCCCATCGCGTGAGTTCCAGACATTTCGGTCAACGCCTGTCACGAGGAGGCAGGCGGGCATTACCGTGGCTCTCCTCGCCGAAAACGGCAATATCCGCGCGCAGGAACTTGAAATGCGGGCGACTGCGATGTGGTGGAGCCGGCCCACGTGGGCGCACAGCCGGAACCTGAATGGCGCCGACCAACAGTCCACCGCGCCGCCCTGCTCACTTGCCCAGCTTGTCCAGAATGTTCCGCGTGATGCGCTCCACGGCCTGGTCGCCGCCGCGCAAACCATGCGCCCAGTCCGTGCTGCCGGAGGTGAAGACGGTGCCGCCGCGGGTGTAGACGCCCATGACGGCGTTGCCGGTGCGGCCCTTCTCCCATTTTTCGTACCACTCGGCGTCGTCCGGGTGCCAGCGGGCCGGGCAGGTGGAGAGCACCGTGAAGGTTTCCGGCGTGCCGTCCTTGTGCGTGGGAT
>JBIJCX010000213.1:0-14153 GCA_044344465.1 Opitutaceae bacterium | reverse complement strand
TTCCTTCACGGTAAGCCGCTCTGCCCGCAAGATATGACATTCATCCTGAATTCTGCAGTTACCACTCTCTGGTGCTCGTAGCTACGAGCACCAGCGAGTGGCTCGTCTGACGGAACGGCGGAATTTAATTTCACTTCACCATGATCACGCTGCATCCCCTTCTTGTCCGTTGCCTGACCTTCGCGACCCTGTCGTTCGCACCGCTGGGCGCATTGCATGCGGCCGGGACGGCGCCGAAGGGCGCGGCCTCGGCCAAGGCGAACATCCTGCTGATCTACGTGGACAATGTCGGCTACGGCGACCTCGGCTGCTACGGCAATGCGGAGGTCAAGACGCCGCGCATCGACCAGCTCGCGCGCGATGGGGTGCGCTGTACGGATTTCTATGTGGTCACGACGAGTTGCACGCCCTCGCGCGGGGCGATTCTCACCGGGCGCCACCCGCTGCGCAACGGCCTGGCCCACCAGCTGGCGTCCACCGAAAACTGGACCGGAATCGGGCTCCCGCACCGCGAACGGATCCTGCCCCAATATATGAAGGATGCCGGTTACGCGACTGCCTGCTTCGGCAAATGGAATATCGGCTTTGCTCCCGGCAGCCGGCCGACCGAACGAGGCTTCGACGAGTTTCTGGGCTTCCGTTCTGGCAACATCGGCTACTACGAGCACCTGTACAATTACGAGTATGACATGTTCCGTGGGACTGAGCGACACCAGGTGGACGGCTATAGCACGGACATTTTCGCGGACGCGGCGAACGATTTCATCCGGCGTCACGTTGGCCGGCCTTGGTTCGTTTACCTGCCGTTCAACGCGGCGCACTTCGTCAGCAACGGCAACGTGCCCAAGGGGCAGAGTCTGGCCTGGCAGGTGCCCGCGAAGTATCTCGAACGCTACGGTTGGCCGGCGAACGAGCCGGCGGAACAGCGCCGCTACCGTGCGGTGCTGACCGCGCTCGATGACGCCATCGGGCGCGTGCTCGACACGGTGGACGCACTGAAACTTCGTGAACGCACGCTCGTGATGCTCATCTCGGACAATGGCGCCTTCATGTTGCCCGGTCGCGGGCTTGAAGTGGCTTCGAACGCCCCGCTGCGCGACGGCGGCACGACTTGCTACGAGGGCGGGGTGCGGGTGCCCGCGATCTTCCGCTGGCCCGGCCAACTGCAGCCCGGCACCGAATCCAGGGAAATGCTGAGCCATCTCGACATCCTGCCGCTGTGTCTTGCCGCCGCGGGCGCGGCTCCCGATCAGGACCGCATCCTCGACGGTCGCAATCCGCTCCCGGCGCTCGCGGGCACCGCCAAGTCGCCCCATCAAAGGCTGGCGTTTGCGTACGCCGCTGGCAGCGCCCTGCGCGAAGGCGCGCTGAAGATTGTGCGCCATGGCGCACAATCTCCTTGGGAGCTCTACGACCTCGCCCGGGATCAGGGTGAAAAGAACAATCTCGCCGCTTCACGTCCGGCCGATGTGGAGCGACTCGACACCGCGTATCAAGCGTGGCTCGTCGACGTGAAGCGCGACGCGAGCCTGCCGGCGGCGCCAAGAGGAAGAACGAGCAAGAAGTTGCCGCGACGTTATGGCAGAATGTCCATGGTCAGAGGCCTGCGTCCTGTCGCACACGTGGCCTCTTGGTCGCGCGGCGGCGCCGACGAAGCGGCATCCTCCGAACCATCCGCGCGCTTGAACAAGGGGTGAGTTCGGCCTCAGGTGCGCCCTTCGTCAGTTCGCCCTCGGGCGCAACCGACGTCTGTTCAATTGCCCGGGGTTGTGCGGCGCATTACATGGCGTGATTCTCCGGCGCAGGGGAAAAATCTCTTTGCCGAGGCGGTCGCATGCCGACATCATATCGGCCACTCGTCATGGCTGCGGTTGCATCAACCCGCCATCCGGCACCGGATTGGTTTCACGCTCCGGGCCGCGTGGCTGAGGTGACAAACGCCGGGGTTGCCCGCGGGCTTCCTGGCTCCGGCGAAAGCCGCGCTTCGCGCCCTGGCCATGGCGCGAAATTTGGCGCCGGTCCGAGACGTTCATCCATCAATCCATCGTCATGAACCAGCAACACACCTCCACGGCCACGTCTGGCATGAGCCGGCGTGACTTCGTCAAAACTTCCGCCGGGCTCGCGCTGGGCGGGGCGCTCGCATCCAGCCGGCCACTCACGGCGGGGGAGCGGAAACGGGCCGTCGGCGCCAATGACCGGATCCGCATCGGCATCATCGGCTGCGGAGACCGCGGCTGTAACGCGCACATGAACGGGATCTACAAGCATGTTCAGGCGACAAATTTCGAGATCGTCGCGGTGTGCGATCCGTGGCGATTGGCGCGGGAGCGGGCCAACGCCATGGTCAAGGGGTGGTTTGGCCGCGACGCCCGGCCGTGCGTCTCGTATCGCGACCTGCTCGCGCTGGACAACATTGACGCCGTGATGATCGCCTCGTGCGACTTCCTGCACACCACCCACCTCGAGGCGGCGGCGCGGGCGGGGAAACACATCTACGTCGAAAAACCGTTGGCGACGGAGATGGACAAACTGGTGCGGGCCGTGGATGCGGTGAAGGCCGCCGGCACCGTCGTGCAGGTCGGCACGCAGTTGCGCAGCCTGCCGGGCATCGTCGGCGCCCGTGACCTTTTCCGCACCGGCATCTTCGGCCAGTTGTCGCGCATCGAGGAGTGCCGCAACTCCGAAAAACCGTACTGGTATCAATATCTCAAGGACGTGAAGGCGGAGGACGTGGACTGGAAGGAGTTCCTGCTCGATCGCCCGATGCGCCCGTTCCGGTCCGACATCTATTCCGGGTGGTACGGCCACTATGAGTTCTCCCGCGGGCCGATCTCCGGTTACGGCAGTCACTTCATCGACATGGTGCACTTCATCACCGGGGCCAAATTTCCCGAGTCCTGCGTGTGCCTGGGCGGCTCGTTCACCTGGAAGGACGAGCACCGGTTCACGGCGCCGGACTGCGCGCAGGCGACGTGGATCTACCCCGAAGGATTCATGGTCAGCAGCGCCAACAACATGGGCAACAGCTTCGGCAGCGTGCGGAAATTCTACGGCGACAAGGGCGTCCTCAAGGTGGACAACTGGAACGCGCCGACGTTCAGCGCCGAGGGCGCCCCGCGCCGCGACGGCAGCATCCGGGGCGACAATCCGGTGAAGCCGGTCGATCGTCCCGACCACTTTCTCGACTGGCTGCAGTGCATGCGCACTGGCGGCACGCCCCATGCCCCGATCGAGGCCGGCTACCAGCACGCGGTCGCGGTGCTGATGGCGATGCAGTCCTACGACACCGGGCGCAAGACCATCTACGATCCCCAGCGACGCGTGATCCGGAACGCGTGATCCCTACCGCCAAGGGCGATCGGTCCGATCGGCTGGCGCGAGAACCGACCTACCGCGAGGTCGGCTCGACCGGGTGGTCGACGGCGACCGCGGCAAAGTTGCGGTAGATCTGCAGACCCTTCGCCTGGCTCTTCTCCGGATGAAACTGGGTGGCGAAGCAGCGCCCGCGGCCAATTGCCGCGCAAAACGATCCGCCGTAATCGCACTCGGCCAGCACCAGCGCCGGATCGGCCGGAACGCAGTAGAAGCTGTGCACGAAATAGAACGCTTCGCCCTCCGGGGCGAGTTCAGCGCTCAGGGCGGAACGCGGCTGGACGAACCGGATCGTGTTCCAGCCCATGTGCGGAATCTTGAATTCCGGCGGGCGACGGAAGCGCACCACTTCACCCGGAAAAATGCCGAGCCCCGTGATGTTGCCTTCCTCGGAGTGCTCGAACAGCGCCTGCATCCCAAGACATACCGCGAGGAACGGTCGGTCCGCGGCGATCCAGCCACGCACGGTGGCGTCGAGTTTCGATGCCCGCAACGAGGCGACGCAATCGCGCAACGCGCCAACTCCGGGCAGGACCAGGCCGGTCGCCGCGCTCGCGGCCACTTCGGCGGGGTCGCGCACCACGCGGACGGACGCCCCCACGGCCTCCAGCGCCTTGGTGACGCTGCGCAGGTTGCAGATTCCGGTGTCGATGACGGCGATGGTGGTCATGCAGAGGTGGGCGTTGCGCTCCGCGCGACGCCAGGCCGGACGCGGAGCGCCCGGCCCACCTAAATCTTCCCCTTCGTACTCGGCAGCAAGTCCGCCGCGCGGGGTTCGATCTGCGTCGCCACGTCGAGGGCCCGGGCGAGGCACTTGAAGATCGCCTCGGCCACATGGTGCGGCTCCTCGCCGTAGACGAGCTGCACATGCAGGTTGGCGCCCAGCGCGTTGCTGAAGGCGCGGCAAAATTCCTTCACCAGCACGATATTGAAGTCGCGCACAAACATCGTCGGCGGTTCGGCCTGGTAAACGAGATGCGGCCGGCCACCGACATCGACCACCACGCGCGCGAGCGACTCGTCCATCGGCAGGATGAAAAATCCGTACCGCTTGATCCCGACCTTGTCGCCGAGCGCCTCCTTGAAAGCCTGGCCGAGCACGAGCCCGACGTCCTCGACGGTGTGGTGATAGTCGACCTCGGTGTCGCCCTTGGCCTTCACCGTGAGATCGAACAGGCCGTGCTTCGCGAACAGCGTGAGCATGTGATCGAAGAACGGCACGCCGGTCTCGATCTTCGCCACGCCCCGGCCGTCGAGGGCGAGGGTAAGCGCGATGTCGGTCTCCGCCGTCTGGCGGATGACGGTTGCGGCGCGGGCCGGAGCCGGGCGGGCTACGCGTTGAGAGAGTTTAGCCATGCGTCGAAGGTGTCGCTGAGGACGCCCATCTCGGCGTCCGTGCCGACGCTGAGGCGCAGAAACGGCGCGGTCAAGGCGTGGCTCGGGAAGTGCCGCACGAGGACCTTGCGCGTGACCAGAAAATCATACGCCGACTTCGCGACCGCCGGGCCGGCCTCGCCCCGCGCGTCGCGCGGCTCGGTGAAGATGAAGTTCGACTGCGAGGGATACGTGAACCAGCCGCGCGCCTGCGCCAGCCCGGCCACGCCGCGGTCGCGGGTCGCCTTCACCCGGCGGATCACGCCGTCGTAATACGCCTGGTCGCCGAGGGCGGCGATGGCCGCGGCTTGGGACAGCCGGTTGACGTTGTAGCTGTCGCGCACGCGATCGAGCAGTCCGATGATTTCGGGATGCGCCAGCGCGTAGCCGACGCGAATGCCCGCCAGCGCGTAGGCCTTGGAGAGGGTGCGGACGACGACCAGGTTCGGATGGCGGGCGAGCAGCGGGATTGCGTTTTCGTTCGCAAACGGCGCGTAGGCTTCATCGACGACGAGGAGGCCCCGAAAACCCGCCAGCACGCGTTCGATCTCCGCGTTGCCGAAGGCGACGCCGGTTGGAGCGTTGGGCGAAGTGAGGAAGAAAGCCCGGGCCGGCGATGCTATGATCCGCTCCACCGGCAGCCGCATCGTGCGATCGAACTCGATCACGTTGCTCCGCCCGTCCTGGATTTCGACGAGCACGGGATAAAGCGAATAGCTCGGCAGCGTGAAGCCGGCCGCAGCCTCTTGTGTGCAGAATGCGCGGACGAGGAGGTTGAGGATGTCGTCCGATCCGTTGCCAATGCAGACATTGTCCTCGCCCAGCCCGTGGAGCGCAGCCACGGCGGCGCGCAGTGCCGTGCTCTTGGGATTCGGGTAAAGCCGCAGGGAGCCGCCGTCTTCGCCGATTTCCCGACGCAGGGCCTCGGCCACCCGCGGGCTCGGCGGATAAGGGCATTCGTTGGTGTTGAGCTTCACCCAGCCCGGCTCGGTCGGCTGCAGGCCGGGGGTGTAAGCGTGCAGCCGGGCGATGTGCGGCAGGGCGAGGGAGGAGAGGCTCATGAATCGACCACAGGGAACCAGCACGGACGGACTGCAATCAAACCGATTCGGCAGGGCCTTTTCCCCGGAGTTCACGCGGCTAAACGTGGATGATTCAAACCGACACCATAGGTCTCGAGAGACGATCGACCCCCCCCTGAAAAACGGATTTCCTATCAGTGAATCGTCGCGAAGTTGCACGAAGTGAGTCGGGCGATTACCCTTGAATTGGGGTGATTTGACGGTTCGACCAATTTCGTCTCCTGTTCACTCTGTTGCCCGGAACGTCACCTTATGAATGAAGATCAATTCAATCCCTTAACCCTCGTCATCGGACAACTGAACAAGCGACTCGCGGCGATTCCGTTCAAGCCGTTCGACATCGTCATGTCGAACGGCGCCCGGCATGTGGTTCCCACGCCGGACCACATCACCATCACCCGGCTGCTGCGGCGAATCGAGATCGAGACCGATGCCCTGAATATGGCCGAAATAAATCCGCTTCATGTGGCCTCGATTGAGGATCATCAGGATGCAGCGTAGGCCATGACGCGGCTTTAGCGTCCAGGAAGGAGCGAAAGCCTGGGCCGGGTCGATCGGGCGATCCGAAGTTGAGATCCGCAGGGGTCATATCGAGATTCGAGACACACTCCCCATAAAACGGGGTAGACAGGTGGTTGCGGGAGGATGGAGTGCCGTTAGCCGTGCCTCTCATGGCACGCAAACTCCGAGTCGAATTCGCCGGCCCGCTTGCGGGCGCTGCCGCAACCAACGGGTTGACCCCGTCGACTTCTTGTCGTTGGCGACGCGCTGGAGCTTCACCGCAAAGTTGGCGAGATCGCCGCCTACGATATCGTGGCGAAGCGGGCAAAGGCAGACGCGAAATGAGTGTCGGCGAAGTGCCCCTGGGATTGACCGGGGGACCAAACCACGGCGTCACCCCGCTGATCGCGGAACGCGCGCAAAGTGGGTGCGAACCGAGGACGGAGCACCGCAGTGGAGGGCGGGCAGAAAATCCGATTCGCTTTCAGTAGTACTTACTGGCCTCTGATCCGCACCGAGCGTCCATGCGCGTCGAGTCGTTCCATGGCCGTAAGGGCTGCGACAACCGGTTGCGCCTTCTTCACGCTCGCGCGGTCGTAACGGATGAGGCTCGTCCGGCGCATGAAATCAGCCACCCGCAGGCCGCTGAAGAACCGCCCCGCGCGGCCCGTCGGCAACACGTGGCTGGGGCCCGCGGTATAATCGCCGAGCGCCGTCGGCGAGTAGTTGCCGATCATGATCGCGCCCGCCGTCGTGATTTCCGCGGTCAGCTTCTTGATCGCGGGCTCGGCGACCAGCAGTTCGAGGTGCTCGGGCGCGACGTAGTTCGCAATGGCGGCGGCCTGGCCCAGTGACCCAATCTCAATCGCGAGAAAACCCTCGTTCAGCACGCGCTGCGTCTTCTCCGAGCGGGTGATGAGTTGCAGCTGGGTGCGAATCTCGCTCGCGACGGCCGAGATGATTTCGGCGGACGTCGCGACCAGGTAGATCTTCTCGCGACCCGATCCATGCTCGGCCTGCGCGAGGAGATCGGCCGCGACGAAGGTGGCCCTCGCCGTCTCGTCCGCGATGATCATCACTTCGCTGGGACCCGGCAGCGAATCGACCCCGACGGTGCCGAAAACCTGCCGCTTCGCTTCGCAGACATAGGCGTTGCCCGGCCCGAAAACCTTGTCGACCGCCGGGATGGTCATCGTGCCGTAAGCCATGGCGCCGATCGCCTGCACCCCGCCGATGCGGTAAACTTCGGTGACGCCGAGCAGGTGCAGCGCCGCCAGCATTCCGGCCGCCACCTTGCCGCCGGAATCCGACGGGGTGAACACGGCGATTTCCGGGCACCCGGCGATTTTCGCCAGTGACACGGTCATGAGCGCAGTCGACACCAGCGGGACTTCCCCGCCCGGAATGTACAGGCCGACCCGCCGGATCGGGTCGAATTTCTCGCCCACCGTCGCACCGTGGCTGTTCTTTGCCGTCCAGGCCTCGGACAGACCGCGCCGGTTGAAAGCGACGATGTTGTCGCGGGCGGCCGACATTGCCTTGAGTTCGCCGGTGGACAGACGACCCGCCGCGTTGACCAGTTCTGCCGGCGGCACGCGAAAATCGCGCCCCCGCAGTTTTGCGCCATCGAATTTTGCGGCAAAATACGACACGGCCTCGTCCCCGCGCCCCCGCACGTCGGCCAGAATCGCGGCGACCGAATCGGCGACCTCCTTCGACACGAGCGCTCCGCGGCAAAACCCGGCTAGATCGTCACTGAAGGTCTTCGAAGCGTGGTGCAGCGTGCGCATGGGGCGATAGTGGCGGTCTTTAATCGAGGGGCAAGACCCGTGGTATTCTTGGTGGAGGGCCGGGCGGGAAATGGCAGCGGTCTCCTCTGACTGCCGGCTCGGAGTCTTCGGCGCGCCGAGAGCACCGCGGCAGGAAATTGACCCACGACCTGGTTTTCTCCGGGAGGTGCCGTCGCAGGAAGTCGGCACCGGCTACCGCGGCGACAACGCCGGCACCGCGAAGTATGTGGCCGGAAACGTCTCGTTCACCACGACCTTCTCGAAATTGATCGTCACGATCTGCGTCTGCCCGGCGGCGTTCTTGGTCGTCATGGTCAGGGTCTTGGGGAAACGGATGCCGTTCGCCCGCAGCTCGCCCTGCTCGCGACTGACGCCGCCGTTCTCCGTTTCCGTCGAAACCAGCCGCCCTGTCGCCAGGTCGAAAAACCGGTTGAAAACGATGTTCGGGCCATGGATGAAGGCGATTTTCTGGCAGGCGATGCCGTCCACGGTCACCGTGCCCAGATCTTCGAGCCTTCCGCCGACGCGCTCGATGCCACGGAAGAACGCGAGGTTTTCCCAGGTCTGGGCGCGCAGGCGCTTGACCTGATCGGGGCCGAGCAGCGTCTGCCGCCATTTCGTCGGATCACCGGCGTCCTGGACGCGGGTCCAGCCTTCGTAACCGTCGAGCGAGGTGATTTCGACAATCTTGTCCGACGTCGACTTGATCCGCTGGTGCTCCGGCCGCTGGAACACGATCTCGACGGCCGCGCGGTCCTGCTTCGTGGGTTCCGCCGGGTTGGTGGTGACGAGCGTGCCGGTGTAGTGCACCGACTTCACCGCGGCGAGCGCCGCTTCGGTGCCGATGAAGGCGCGGGCCTTGGCGACGATCGCAGGTTCCGCGGCTTGAAGGGCGGCAGCAAACCCGAACGCGGTGGCAATCAGGTGCAATCGGAGCCAGATCATGAGTGAGGAATATTGGCGGATGACGGGAAAAAAGGAAAGCTCGACCATTTGAGGTTTTTGCGCGGCAAAAACCTACTCCCATTCGATCGTGGCGGGCGGCTTTGAACTGATGTCGAACACCACGCGGCCGACGCCCCGGACCTCATTGGTGATCCGACTGGAAATTTTCTGCAGCAGGTCGTGCGGCAGCTTGGCCCAGTCGGCGGTCATCGCATCGGTGCTCTCCACCACGCGGATCGCGATCACGTAATCGTAGGTGCGCTCGTCGCCGAACACTCCGACCGTGCGGACGGGCAGGAAGACGCAGAAAGACTGCCACACCTTGTAGTAATAACCCGAGGTCATCATCTCATCCTGCAGGACGGCATCGGCATTGCGCAGGATTTCGAGCTTGGCCGGGGTGATGTCGCCCATCACCCGCACGCCGAGTCCCGGACCGGGGAACGGCTGGCGCCACACGACCTCGCGCGGCAGCCCGAGGGCGCTGCCGACCTGGCGGACCTCATCCTTGAACAGCTCGCGCAACGGTTCGACCAGCTTGAGCTTCATGCGCTCGGGCAGACCGCCGACGTTGTGGTGGGTCTTGATCAGCGAGGCCGGGTTGTTGCCGATCGACACGCTCTCGATCACATCGGGGTAGAGCGTGCCCTGGCCGAGAAATTCGGCGTGCCCGATCGATTTGAGGGATTTCTCGAACACCTCGACGAAGGTGCGTCCGATGATTTTGCGCTTCTTCTCGGGCTCGCTCACGCCCTTGAGCCGGCGGAGGAAAAGTCCGGACGCATCCACGACCCGCAGGTCGATGTGGAAGTGCCGTTGGTAGAGCTGTTCGACATGGGCGCGCTCGTTTTTCCGCAGCAGCCCGTTGTCGACAAAGACGCAGGTGAGCTGCTTGCCGATCGCCTTGTGCAACAAGGCCGCGGCGACCGACGAATCGACGCCGCCCGACAGGCCGAGGATGACGCGGCCCTTTCCGACCTGGGCGCGGATTTTCTCGATTGCATGGTCGATGAAGTCGCGGGTGGTCCAATCCTGCTTCACCCCGCAGATCCCGAGCAGGAAATTGCGAATCATGTCCACGCCGCGCTCGGTGTGGAACACCTCGGGATGAAATTGGATCCCGTAGAAGCCCCGCTGCACATCCTCGATCGCGGCGAAGGGTGAATTTTCCGTGGTGCCGATGGCGCGGAAACCGGGCGGCAGCTTGGTCAGCTTGTCGCCGTGGGAATTCCAGACCCGCAGTTTCCTGGGCAGGCCGGCAAAGAGCTTGCCCGGCCGCTTGATCGTGAGGACGCCGTGGCCGTATTCGCGCTCCTGGCTGTGCTCGACTTCGCCGGCGAGAAACCGGCCCATGAGCTGCACGCCATAACAGATGCCGAGCACCGGCACGCCGAGCTCGAAAATCGCCGCGTCGGGGTGGGGCGCCTTCCGGGCGTAGACGCTTTGCGGGCCGCCGGAAAGGATGATGCCGGCCACGTTGTCCTCGCGCAATTTCGCCGCCGGGGTCGAGTAGTGGTAGATCTTCGAATACACCTGGCACTCACGGATGCGGCGCGCGATCACCTGCGTGAGCTGGGATCCGAAGTCGAGGACGGCGATGGTCTGGGGCATGGGTGGCTGGGAAAAAGGCGAAGCACACGGCAACACCCGGGGCGGGGCAAGTGCGATGTTGCGGCGGTGAACTCGTCCAGGGGCGAATCTCAGTTTCCTGCAACTGCGCTCTGTGGTGGGCGGGCACGTCCTCGTGCCCGCATTCGAAAGGGGATCGTGCGGGCCAGACCTGCGGGCACCGGGACGTGCCCGCCCACCCAAGGAGATTCCTCCCCGGGCAAGGAAGTGGGATGCCCCCGTCCGAAGGAAGCGCCCAGACAACGCTTGACCGCCCGAAAGGCCGGGCGATGGATTGCAGGCGCATGAAAAGCCCCTGGATCCGCCCCGTTCCCTTCCTCGCGTTTGCCGCCCTGCTGGGACTGCCGTTCGTCTCGTCCGCGTTCGCCGGCGAACCGCGCGACGCCCGCAAGAAGGTCGTGATGCTCATTGCCGAGGGGGAGTACGAGACGGCGAAAACCCTGCCGGAATTCGCGGCGAGTTTCCTGCAAAAGGAATTCCGCGTCGTGGTGGTCGGCGGATCCACCGCCCCCGGGCAGAATGCCTTCGACGGGATCGATGAGGTGGCCAGCGCCGATGTGCTGCTGGTCAGCTCCCGCCGCCGCACGCCGCCGACCGCGCAACTCGAGGTGATTCGCCGTTACGTCGGCGCCGGCAAGCCGGTGGTCGGCATCCGCACCGCTTCGCATGCTCTCGCCCGGGTCAAAGGCAAAAATCTCGCCGCCGGCGAGGCCGAATGGCCCGAGTTCGACGCCCATGTGATCGGCGGCAGTTACGTCGGGCACCACGGTACCGGCCCGATCACGACCGTCACCGCGGCGAACGCCGGCCACCCGCTGCTGCGCGGGGTCAAGGTCCCGTTCACCTCCGTCTCCACCCTCTACAAGGTCAACCCGCTCCGGGCTGGGGCACAGGCGCTGCTCACGGGCGCGATTCCCGGTCAGGCGGCCGAGCCCGTGGCGTGGACCTTTAACCGGGCCGACGGCGGACGCACGTTCTACACCTCGTTGGGCAGCCCCGCGGATTTCAAGAACCCGGCCTTTACCCAACTCCTGCACAACGCGCTGCGCTGGGCCGCCCGCCTGCCCGACTCCGGGCGTTAGTGGCCAGCGGTCGTGCCCAAGTCCACCATCATGGGCGTTCCCGCTTTCCGCTGACCTCCGAACGGCATGGCGACGGTCGCTTAGCGTGGTCGGCGCACATCCATCTGCGCGAGCAATTCCGGCAGCGCCGTCGGCAACGGGGAATTTTTCAGGAATTCCAGTGCGGCTTCCTTGCTGCCGCGGGCGCGCAGCCCGGCGTAGACGTGCAGTTCAAACTGGATTTCGAGCTCGGCGCGCGCCTGTTCCAGCCCGAACGAGCGCAAAAGAAAAAGCAGCGCCTCGACAGTGGAAAACCGGCCGCCGTCCTGTTGCGCGCGCAGCCAGTAGCGGCTCTCGCCGGTCATGGGCAGGCTGACGGAGCGGCCCCAGGCGCCGACCTCGCGGGCGATCGCCGAGGCCTCCCGCCACGAGCCGTCGAGCAACACGACCTGCACGTGTTCCGGCGCGACGCCCGCCGGCAACGGTCCGCCGGCCGGGTGGATGATCCACAGTTCGCGTCCCGCCACGCGGACGTCGGCTGCCTCGAGCCGTCGCTCGCGCCGCCACAGGTGGTTCCGCGAGCCCGGGAGCACGCGTTGGATCAAGTTTCCCGTGCTGCTGGGCCGGAAGTGCTCCCGATGGTGCATCAACACATCGACCTCCAACGGGCAGGTGAGGGTGCGGAGCCCCGGGCACATGCACCAGCGCTGGGGCAGCAGGCAGTGCGGGCAACGCCGGCTGGACTGGAGGACAACGCTGCGCATCGAAGGCGGACTTGGTCCGCTAATTTCACGGGCGGTTCAAGCCGGAACCAACGCCAGCCTGCAGTTGGGACTCGTGCTTGAATGCGGACGGAAAGAAACCGCCGTCGGGTCGGCGCGATGCAAAGGTTTTCGTTGAACACCGTCACTTTGGAGTTAACTGCTCTTGCGCGCCACAATTGGCACCCCTGATTGGGGCGCGCCGTCGTCAGCCCTTCACTCCCCACCCATCATCACGATTATGAGCAAACAAGGATTCGGAACCAAAGCCCTCCACGCCGGCCAGCAGCCGGACCCCACCACCGGCTCGCGCGCCGTGCCGATCTATCAGACCACGAGCTATGTCTTCCGCGACACCGAGCACGCCGCGAACCTTTTCGCGCTGAAGGAACTCGGCAACATCTACACGCGGATCATGAATCCGACGACCGATGTCTTCGAGCAGCGCGTCGCGGCGCTCGAGGGCGGGTCCGGCGCCCTCGCGCACGCCTCCGGCCAGGCGGCCATCACCGATGCCATCCTCAACATCGCCGGAGCCGGCGATCATTTTGTCTCGGTCGCGCAGCTGTACGGCGGCACCTACAACCTCTTTCATCACACCCTGCCCAAGCTCGGCATCGAGGTCTCGTTCGTCGACGCGGGCGACCCGGAGAGTTTCCGGCGCGCCATGCGGCCGAACACCAAGGCGTTCTACGGCGAGGGCCTCGGCAATCCCGCGCTCAACATCTTCCCGTTCGAGGAGGTGGGGAAGATCGCCCGCGATTGCGGCGTGCCGCTGATCATCGACAACACCTGCCTCACGCCTTACCTCAACCGCCCGTTCGAGTGGGGCGCGAACGTGGTCGTGCATTCAACGACCAAATACATCGGCGGCCACGGCACCTCGATCGGCGGCATCGTGGTCGACGGCGGAAATTTCAACTGGGGCAACGGCAGGTTCCCCGGCTTCACCCAGCCGGACGCCAGCTACCACGGCCTCGTGCACTGGGATGCCTTCAAGAGTTTCCCGCCGGCCGGCGGCGCGAACATCGCCTACATCCTGAAGATGCGCCTGCAGCTGCTCCGCGACATCGGTGGGTGCATCTCGCCGTTCAACGCGTGGACCGGTATCCAGGGATTGGAAACACTCCACCTGCGCATGGAGCGCACCTGCGCCAACGCCCAGCTGACGGCGGAATTCCTCGCCGCCCATCCGAAGGTCGTGTGGGTCAACTACCCCGGCCTGAAGACGAGCCCCAGTCACGCCGCGGCGAAGAAGTACCTGAGCGGCGGCTTTGGCGGCCTCATCGGCTTCGGCGTCAAGGGCGGCTACCAGGCCGGCCGCACGATCATCGAGTCCCTGAAGCTCTTTTCGCATCTTGCCAACATCGGCGACGCGAAGTCCCTCGCGATCCATCCGGCCAGCACGACCCACAGCCAGCTCACCGCCGACGAGCAGAAATCGTCCGGGGTCTCGCCCGACTACGTGCGGCTGTCGATTGGCATCGAGGATTTCGCCGACCTGCAGGCCGACCTCGAGCAGGCGTTGGCCAAGGTTTGAGGCGGCCACCGGCCTTCGTTTTGAGCGTGAACCGGCAGGCACCAATGGGTGGGCCGGGCGCTCCGCGCGCGGCCATAAGCGCGTCCGTCGGCCGG
>JBIJCX010000077.1:0-27266 GCA_044344465.1 Opitutaceae bacterium | reverse complement strand
GGGCCAAACCGGGGGACGTGGGGGGGGGGGGGGGGGGCGCCCCCGGCCCACCTTTTCAACGGCATCGATCCAACTCAGGGGAGTCTCGCCTCGGCGACCTTCTTGGACTGGGCGGCGCGAAAATCGTCCAACGCGGTCTTCACCGCCGGGTGGGATAGCGCGAGGATGGCGCCGGCAAAGAGGGCCGCGTTGATCGCGCCCGGCTTGCCGATCGCAAACGTGCCGACCGGCACGCCGCCGGGCATTTGCACCATCGAGAGCAGCGAATCGAGGCCCTTGAGCGCCGCGGATTCCATCGGCACGCCGAGCACCGGAAGCGGCGTGAGCGCCGCCGCGACGCCGGCGAGATGGGCCGCCCCGCCGGCCGCGGCAATGATGACCTTGAGCCCGCGGGCCTCCGCGCTGCCACACCACTCGAACGCGAGTTGCGGGGTGCGGTGGGCGCTGATCACCCGCCTTTCACAGGCGATGCCGAGTTGCTCGAGCGTCTGCACGCAGAACTGCATCGTTTCCCAGTCCGACGTGCTGCCCATGATGACTCCGACCAGAGGATTTGCCATAGGAGGCTACGCAGTAGGGGAAGTGCGGACCGCCCGGCAAACGAAAAGAAGAGGATCCGAGCCGGAACCCGGCCCACGGACATTTCGAAGCTTTACGAACTTCGCGTCCGACCCGGCGCCAAGTGGCCGGGTCGGACGCGATTTGAGATCTGGGATCTGAGATTTCAGATCTGAGATTTGAGCTCAAAGGAGCGAGACACCCTTGGGCAACCGCACGACGGTCGTGCCGGCGATCTTGTCGTGCCACGATTGCTTCTCGTCGTCGAATGCCACCCAGATGAATCCGAGCCCGACCACCGCGAGCGAAAGGAAGCAGCCGAGCGCACGCACGATGGCCGTGGCCCAGTCGATTTCGCGATCGTCGAGGCGCACGACCTTCAAGCCGCACACGATGCCACCGATCGTGGTGCCCTTTAATTTCCACATCACCGCGCCGTAGGCGGCCAGGAGCAGCGGCAGGGTCGGCCCGCCGCGGTGCAGCATCGCGAGGACGATGCCGAGCAGGATCGCATCGAGCAGCAGGGCCGCCACGCGAATCCAGAATCCCGCCCGTGGCAGGCTCGCCGCCGAAATCGCCGCCGGAACATACGCGGGGGTCGCGGCCGGCGGGGGGAAGGCGGGCGCGCCCGCCACGATTCCGACGCCCTCGGCTGCAACCGGGCCCGCGGCGACGCCAAAGGTGACAGCGGGAACCGCCGGAGGCGGGTTTACCACGGCCGCGGCGGGCGCCCGTTTCTCGCGCTTCATTCCGAGCAGCAGTGTGTAGATCACCACGCCCAAGCCGATCCACGCGAGCAGCTTGAAGACGATGAAGCCCAGGAACGGCACGAGATAAATGCCCAGCACGATGATGCCGCCGAAGAACACGGCCATTGCGATATGGTTCAACGGTCCGTCGCCAAAGAGCCGCGTGATTCTCCGACCCAGCCAGGCCAGCATCACCGCTTTCCCGAAGAGCGTGGCGAAGAACATGCCCGCCACTAAGAAGGGAATCACGAACAGCCCCACGCCCGTGACTGCGAGCAGAATGGTGGCGATCGGGGCCAGCAGGACGCTCAACAGCGCCGCCAAGATCGAGTAACCCGGCTGCGTTTCCAATGTCAGCACGCACTTTTCCATGCCGCCGGAGAAGAGCAGCGCCAAGACCACATAGAGCGCCAGAAACCCGAACGCGGGAATCCACACCCAGCCGAGATGGGGTCCGAACGCGAGCGGACGCCCCAGGAGCAGGCAGTGCTTAAACCAGGCACGCAGCCCCTCGAGGTCGCCAAACGCGCTGAGAAATGAAACATTATGCTGCTGGCCGCGCACGACCGCGGTCGGATCCTTGGTGATCTTGCCCCCCACCGCGACGACGTCTCCGCCCACCTCGGCCTTCGGCCCAAGCTCGACATTGCCAAGCACCGCCACGACGGCGTCACCGACCTTGCTGTTGACGTAAACATTCCCGAGCACGGCCACGACGCTGTCGCCGACGGGACCGGTCGCACGCGAGTTGCCGAGCACCGCTACAACCGCATCGCTCACTTCGCCATCGCTGGTGGCGGATCCGAATACCGCCACGACTGCGCTGGCCTTCTCGCCGGCCGGGAGGTGGGTGCTGTGGCCGATGGCGACGCGTTCGTTGCCGCTGCTTGCCGCGCGGACGCGCCCGGTGCGGGCGCCGGACTTCTTCTTCGCGGGCGTAGTGCTTTTCCCGTCGCTGGCTTCCACGGCGGCCTCGTCGAGGCGGCGGAGCGGTGGCTCGGCGGCCGGGGCGGCTTCGGGCGTCGGCGCCGGCAGATCCGCGGTCGTTGCGGTGGTGGCGGCGGCGGGTTCGGGGGACGGCGACGCGGCGGGCGGACGGGATTCTTGCGCGAGGGCGGCCAGGGTCAACGTGAGGCTGAACGCAATGGCGGCACTGAGAAAGAGCTGGCGGGGGGAGAGATTCATGGCGGGAGGAGTTGGAAAAGGTTAACGATTGACGTAGAGGGTGCGGTAGGCGGCGGCCCCGAGGCCGAAGAGCGCGGCGTACATCGCGCCGACGAACGCCAGGCCGCCGTAGAGCCAGAGCGGCGGAATGCTGCGGAACACGATGCCGGTGAAATCGCCGAGGCTGCGAGCGAGGCTCAGCCCAGCGTCCACCCACGCGAACTCGCGGATAAACATCGCGGCCAAGACCCCGGGTTCGAAGCCCGCCTGGGCAGAAACGGCCACGAACACGAAGGCCGCCGCGATCCCGGCGCCGAGCACGACAAATGCCGCCCGCGCCGCCATCGGCCAATGGGCAAAGGACTTCCGCCACCACGGCAAAGCCGCGCGGCGTGCAAGCTCCGCGAGCACGCGCAACTCCAGCGAGCGCGGTGCGCGTCTTGACGGCAGCTCGCGGAGCGTTTGATGGATGAGGCGCTCGAGTTTCTCGTGTTCTCCGGAAGAGGGGTTCATGGCTGGTTCAAAGGCTGATACTTTCGTGCGCGGTACCGCTGTGGCTGAGGATCTTCGCGAGGGCCGCGCGGGCCCGAAGAATGTCGGTTTTCACCTTCGCGAGGGATACACGGAGCTGTCGGGCGATGTCTTCGTAGGGCATGTCCTCAAAATGGTAGAGCACGAGCGGCACGCGTTGATGTTCGGGCAGTTGCTCGAGGGCCCGTTCGATCCAGGCGCGCCGCTCGCCGGCATCGACCCCGGCGAAAAACGTGTCGGGCGCGGCGAACTCGACCTCGGGCGCGTCACTGTCGCCGGCGCTGTCGTCGCGTTTGAGCTCCGAGAAGAACCGCCAGCGGTTGCGATAGCGCGAGAGGTGGTTGAGCGAGAGATTGGTGGCGACGGTCTTGAGCCAGCCGCCGGCGGACGGGCTGGTCGAGAGTGACGCAAAATGCTCGTGCGCCTTGAGAAACACTTCCTGGGAAATGTCCTCGGCCTGGGCTTCGTTGCCGGTGAGCCGGACTGCGGTGGAGAAGACCATGTCTTGATAGGCGCGCATGAACGTCGTGAAGTCAGCCGGGGGGATCAATCCCGAGGGGTGTGTTTGCACTGGAGTGTCTTCATTCATGCCCAAAACACGGCCCGCGCCGAAAAGTCGCAGAAATGTTATTGGCCCCCCCGGCTCCGGGGCGAGTGCGAAGCGTGGCCGCACCGATGAATGGGAATCGCTGCCGACCGGACCACGCCACCAAGGGGTGGTGGTCTTATCCAATACGTGACCATGCCGCCGGAGCGTTTCTTCCTCTGTTGTGCGGAAACAAAAGGTGGGCCGGGCGCTCCGTGCACGGCCTCGGCGCCGTCCTTCGACCCGGCCGCGCGCGGAGCGCCCGGTCCACCATCCGGCTGCATCGTTACGGTTTAGAAGCGCAAACGTCGCAGGCTATAACTTCATCCCCGGCGAGCCCGCTCGTCTCGAGGAACACCGCGTGCAATCGAGCCGGCGGCAGCTCTCGGTCGCGCTTGGTTGGGATCTCACCGATCCGGCTCCCGCGTTACGAATCGGTGTCGAGCCCGCGGCTTTCGGCTAGGGACTTGACTGCGATTTTTCCCAGGTCTTGCTTGGTCCCTTGAATTCCCGTTGCCGCCGGCAACGTCGGGACACTCGTTGAACCAAGCCAGTACCACACGAAAACCATGAAACTATCCTCGCTGATAAAACGCCTGTTGGGCGGCATTTTTGCCCTCGGGTTCGTCCTTGCCGGGACTGCACTCGGACAAGGCATCACCACCTCCGCGATGAGCGGCACGATCACTGACCGCCAGGGCAAGGTGGTCGGAGATGCGACGGTTACGGTCGTGCACGAACCCTCCGGCACGCGTTGGACCGCGGTGTCGCGCCCGAATGGCCAATTCAACGTGTCCGGCTTGCGCGTCGGCGGCCCGTACACCGTCGCGGTCACGGCGACCGGCCAACCGGCGGAGTCGCGGGCCGATGTTTACCTCGATCTTGGTGCCGCGCAGGTGGAGAATTTTACGCTCGGGGCGACCACCGTCGTGATGGCCGCCGTCAGCGTGACGGGCGAGCGCGACGTGACCTTCGGTGGCGGCAAGATCACGACCGGCACGGTCTTCAGCGACAATGACATCGCGAACATCGCGAGCGTCCGACGCAACGTGCAAGACTTTGCGCAACTCGATTCCCGCATGTATCTCGGCTCGCTCGACCAGGGCGGCAACCTGAGCGCTCAGGGCCAGAACTTCCGTTTCAATTCCTTCCTGATCGACGGCGTGCAGGCCAACGACACCTTCGGTTTGAACGGCAACGGGTTTTCGTCGTTGCGCAGTCCGATCCCGCCGGAAGCGATGCTCGCGCTCAACACCGAGTTGAGCCCCTACGATACCCGCCGCGCCGGCTTCACCGGTGCGTTGATGAATGCGGTCACCAAGTCCGGCACGAACCAGTTCCGCGGTTCGGTCTACTACGAGTACACCGATCAGGACTGGCGGGCGAAGAATCCGGTCACCCAGGTGCGCGATATTTTCAAGGAGTCGACGTTCGGCGCGACCCTCGGCGGGCCGATTCTGCCCGGCAAGCTGTTCTTCTTCGGCAGCTATGACTCCTTCAAGCGCGAGATTGCACCGCCGAGCCAGAACTTCGTGCCGGACAGCGCCATCGTCCAGGCCATCACGACGCGGGCCGGCACTTTTGGCAGTTTCAATCCTGGCAGCTTCAGCGCCACCAACGAGCCCTTCCAGAAAACCTACCTCGGCAAGCTGGACTGGAACATCAGCCCGGACCACCGCGCCAGTTTTACCTACCGCAAGAACGACGGACAGGACACGGTGTTCTCGAATTTCAGCGGCACGACCACCACGTCGTTCAGCACCGAATGGTATGACCAGCCGCGCAAGACCGAGAGCTACACGGGCCAGTTCTTCAGCACATGGACGCCGAACCTCCGGACCGAAATCACCGCGTCGTACACGAAATACGACGGTTCGCCGGCCAGCCGCAGCGACGGCAGGTTCCCCGAGGTGCAGATCCAGAACGTCAGTGGCCGGCGGCTCGATACCGGCGCGGCGGTTACGAACGGCGCCGTGTATTTCGGCACCGAATTCTCGCGCCAGTTGAACGCGATCACGACCAAGACCCGCAACGCGACGTTTTCGGCCGATTACTCGATGGGCGATCACACGTTCATGTTCGGTGCCGACTACGAGAAGACCAAGATCACGAATGCGTTCGTGCAGGCGTTCCTCGGCAGCTATACCTTCACCAACCCGGCCGCGTGGACGGCCGGCACGGCGTCCAACCTGCAAGTGGCCGTCCTCGCCCCGGGCGCGACGGTGGACGACGCCATCGCCCGTTTCGACCTCGGCATGTACGGGCTCTATGGCCAGGACACCTGGAAGCCGTCCTCGCAACTCACCCTCGTGGGCGGCCTGCGCCTGGACTACCCTGAATTTTCCAACGACCCCAAGGCGATCCCGGCCACGCCGACCTACAGCGAGACGTCGTTCCGCAGCGCGTTCGGCATCCCGAGCACGACGAGCGGCAACGGCAACTACACCCTCTCGCCCCGCGTCGGTTTCAATTATGAGCTGAAGACGGACCGCAAGACGCAGGTCCGTGGTGGCGTCGGTCTCTTCCAGGGCCGCAGCCCGACGGTGTATCTGTCCAATGCCTACTCGAACCGTGGCGTGGCGGCGCGCGTCACCCAGAACAACGTTCCGTTCACGGCCGCGGTCACGCCCGGCACGGGCGCGGCGGCGGTCGCGGTCATCAATCTGACCGATCCAGATTTCCGCCAGCCGGTGTCGTGGAAGGGCAACCTGGCCGTCGACCACACCCTGCCGTTCGGCGGACTCGTGCTGACGCTGGAGACGAGCGGCATCCAGGTGTTTCGCGCGATTCAGACCGAAAATCTCAACCTGAAGCCGGTGGGCACCATGCCCGACGGTCGCATCCGGTATGCGGGTGTGATCGCGGCCACCACGGCCACCGCCTCGCGTTCGTCGGCCAGCAATACGTACCGCACAAATGACCTGTATCAGAACGCAGGATTCGCCGACGTGTACAAGTTTACGAACTCCCGCAAGGGTGGCGGCGCGGACTTTACCACCGTCGTCCGGCGCCCGTTCAAGCGCGGTTTCGGCGGCGCCTGGGCCGGCAGCCTCGCGTGGACCCGCAGCAATTACACCGAGGTCAGCCCCTCGACGTCGTCGGTGGCGCAGTCCAATTTCAACAACCGGGCGATCTACAACCCGAACGAGAACGTGGACTCGACGTCGAACACCAACATCAAGGATCGCATCGTCGGCACGCTGACCTACCGCTTCGAAGTGGTGAAGAATTATCCCACGACGATCGCGGCGATCTACCAGGCCCGCACCGGCCACCCGTATTCGTGGGTTTACTTCTCGGACTCGAACGGCGACGGCTTCACCTTCAACGATCTGTTCTACGTGCCGTCGGGCCCGACCGATCCGAAGGTGCGCTGGGCCAACACCGCCGAGCGCGACGCGTTTTTTGACTTCGTTAACTCGTCGGCACTCAGGAAGTACTCCGGTGGGGTGGCGCCGCGCAACTCCGAGGTCTCGCCTTGGACGCAGACGCTCGACCTCAAGTTCACGCAGGAGATTCCGATGCCCGGCTACAACCGGATCAAGTTGGAGGCCTTCGCCAACATCATCAACGTCGGCAACCTGCTGAACAAGAACTGGGGCCTGATTGAGGAGATTGGATTCTCCTACAAGCGCGCGGTGGCTGCGACCACGCTCGACGCGGCGACCAACCAGTATGTCTACACCTTCAATTCGACCACGCTGAACCCTGTGCCGATCGTGGCCCGCGACACGCCGGAGTCCCGCTGGCAGATTCAGCTCGGAGCGAAAATCAAGTTCTGATCCCGAGCCGGGGATCCGGCCTCGTCTGAGCCTTCTGGGCGGCCGCAAGAGCGGCCGCCCTTTTTTTTCGGGCCGTGGCCCGTCATGCCCATGGCAGGACACGGATGCCGGCCGGACTACGAATGAAAATGCCCCGGCCGGCGCCGGTTGTGCGCTGGTTTTCGATACAGAATTGCCTGCCGGTGGGAGGGGCGAAATGACGCGGGGTGCGGCGACGTTCCCGCGGTGGTTTTCAGTCTCATTTTCGAGGCTGGAATCCCATCGTTCAGAGGTAGTTTCGCGTTTTACCTCGGGGCAAAGTTTCACCACCTCGCGCAAGCAAAAAATGGCCAAAAAATTCACACTTTTCTTCCCATAAACCTATTGACGGGAAAATCCGCGAGTCCCATGGGTTGTGGTCAGCGCGGCGAGAAACCACATCCTGTTGTGGTCAGCAATGCGTTAATAACTTCTGACAACTTTGATTCGCTAAAGGCGTATCCGCCCCAAGAAAGACCCTTCCGCAACCACTTTTCACCTTCGTTTCAGCCCGTCTAGTCTCCATGCAACAAATCTTCCAGGTCGGCGCCAAGACCTTTGTCCTCGACCAGGCGAAAGCCGAAGCCGCTTTTGCGGCCAAGAAAGTCATCAATGGTCGCCAGACCATGTGTTTCAACCTCCTCCCGCTGAAATATCAGTGGGCCTATGATCTTTATCGCAAGATGAAGGCCAACCATTGGGAACCGGAGGACATCCCGATGGGCAAGGACATCGAGCAGTGGCGCGATGAGAAGGTCGTCTCCGATGTCGAGCGCTGGATTATCCGGATGGGCATCGGCTACTTCTCGGCGGCAGAAGGGATTGTCGGCGACAACATCCAGCACGTTGTCCGCGAGCTCGTCACGGCGCCCGAACTCAAGCTCGTCCTCGGCCGCCATGCGCACGAGGAGAACATCCACGCGGACTCGCTGCTCTACATGATCGCGTCGCTTCAGATCAACCCGCACGAGTGCGAGGCGATGTTCGAGGATGTCGCGACGATTGTGCGCAAGAACGAATTTGTCACCAAGGTCTCCCGCGATCTGCGCCGCGATCTCGACCTCACCCTGCCGGAGAACAAGAAACTCCTGGCGAAAAATATCTTCGTCTTCGGCCAGTGCATGGAGGGCACCCAGTTTTACGGCCTCTTCGGCATGGTCCTGTCGCTCTACCGGCAGAACAAGTTTCCCGGCATCGGCCAGATGTTCCGCTACACCTTGCGCGACGAATCGAACCACATCGAGGTGTTCCGCAATCTCTTCATGGATCTCATCGAAGAGAACCGCGAGATCTGGACCGCCGATTTCAAGGAGGAGCTCCGCACGCTGATGGTCGAAGCCATCACGCTCGAAAAGGAGTTCATTCGCGACTGCCTGCCCGTGAATTCCGTCGGCCTCAGCGCCGACGATTTTACCCAGTACATTGACTACATCGCCGACCGTCGCCTCGAAGGCTGCGGCCTGGCCCCGCTGGCCGCCGGCGTCAAAAATCCGCTGCCGTGGCTCGCCGAAATGATGGATATCAAGAAGGAGCAAAACTTCTTCGAAGGTCGCGTGACCGAATATCAGAAAGCGTCCTCCCTCAACGTAGCTCACGACGACGAGCTCTGAATCGGAGCGCCGCGGGCCGAACGCCGAGGACCGATCTCGGCCAATCCCGTTCTCGGTTTTCTCGTTCCAGCCTCCATCCACCGTCGTTCGCGCCCCCTCCTCCGCGCCATACTTCCGCCGTTGCGGAACCCGCCGTCACGACGCCCTCACCCGTCTTCCGCGTCTTCCAAGTCTTTCCCGTCTTCCGAGTCTTCCCGCCATGAGCCATCCTCCTTCCCTCGCGCACGATCTCGCGCTCAAACGCACCGTCCACACGCCCGTTGAACAGAAACCGCACTACGCCTGGCGCGATGTCCTCGCGGGCGAATCGATCGAGCTCCCCAACGTCATCCTGCTCTGCCCGCATGGCGAGGAACGCTTCGTCCTGACCGAGGTCGCCGACACGCTCGGCAAGGCCCTGACCAACGTCCACCTCGCCAAGGGCGAGCGCGACATCTTCAACGACCACAACCGCGCCTGGGTTGCGCGCATTTGCCGGGAAGTCGCGGCGAATCTCACCGGCCTGTCCCATTCCCAAGTGCCCGTACGGCTGACCTTGAACGAGCTTTACGAGCTGATCGAGAAGACCCTCGTCGACAATAATTCCTATTTCGTCGCGAAGAGCCTGCTGCTCAACCGCGCCCGCAAGATCGCCATCGATCGCGATGCCGCTGCCACCTCGACCCTGCGCGTCATCCGGCGGAACAACCAGGTTGTCCCGTGGAGCGAACAGAAGGTCGAGATCGCCGTCCGCAAGACCTTCCTGTCCCTCCAGCGCGACTCGGCCCCCGCCATCGCCATCACGCGCGCCGTCTCGGAGCGCGTTCGCTCGTCGAAGCAGTCCTTCATCCACATCGAGGAAATCCAGGACATGGTGCAGGAGGAGTTGATGAAGTCCGGCCACTACAAGGTCGCCGAGGCCTACATCCTCTTCCGTGCCCAGCGCGCCGCCGCCCGCGAGACCGGCGTGGACCATGAGGCCCAGCTGGAAACGGCCGTCACCGGGACCGCCACCGATTCCGGCGCGCAGGAGACCATGATTCTCGTCAAGCGCGCCAACGGGGAAAACGCCTTTTGGGATGGCGCCGACCTCCGCAAGCGGATCGAGTTCGCCCGCATCAACCTCGATCTTTGCCTCTCCAACGACGAAATCGAGGCCGAGCTCCGCCGCTCGGTCTACGACCAGATCAGCCAGAAAGACCTCGACGCGACGATTATCCTCAACTCGAAGACCCTGATCGAGCGCGACGCCGATTTCGCGCGTTTCGCCGGCCGCATCCAGCTCACCTACATTTACGAGGAAGTCCTCGGCTGGGATATCACGCGCGACGGCATCGGCGCCCTCAAGACCGCGCACCAGCGCGCCTTCAAGAAGGCCCTTGAGCACGGCGTCGCGATCAAGCGCCTCAATCCGCGCCTGCTCGAGTTCGACCTCGCGAAACTTGGCGCTGCGCTCGATCCCTCCTCCGATCTCGAGTTCGACTTTCTCGGCATCCAGACGCTCTACGACCGCTACCTGATCATCGACAAGACCGGCCAGATCTCGCGCCGCATCGAGACGCCGCAGTTTTTCTGGATGCGGGTCGCCATGGGCCTGTCCCTCGACGAACCGGGCGATCGCGAGAGCAAGGTTGCCGCCCTCTACGAACTCTACAAGAGCCGTCGTTTCTGCAGCAGCACGCCGACGCTCTTCAACTCGGGCACGCTCCACTCGCAGCTTTCCTCCTGCTACCTCTACTACGTCGACGATTCGCTCGAGGGCATCATGTACCGCGGCATCGCGGAAAACGCCTTCCTCGCCAAGTGGGCCGGCGGCCTCGGCGGCTCCTGGACCGCGGTCCGCGGCACCGGCGCCTACATCGCCGGCACCAACGGCGAATCCCAGGGCGTCATCCCGTTCCTCAAGCTCCACAACGACCAGCTCGTCGCCGTCAACCAGGGCGGCAAGCGCAAGGGCTCCGGCTGCGCCTACCTCGAGACCTGGCACAACGACATCTTCGAGTTCCTCGAGCTGCGCAAGAACACCGGCGACGACCGGCGTCGTACGCACGACATGAATACGGCGAACTGGATTCCCGACCTGTTCATGAAGCGCATGGAGGCGAGACAGCACTGGACGCTCTTCCGCTCGAACCAGGTCAAGGATCTCCACGAGCTCTACGGCCAGGCCTTCGAGCAACGCTACCTCGAGTACGAGCTGCTCGCCGAGCAGGGCAAGATTCAGGGCCAGAAGATCGAGGCGCTCGAGCTCTGGAAGAAGATGCTCTCGATGCTCTTCGAAACCGGCCACCCGTGGATTACCTTCAAGGACGCCTGCAACCTCCGGTCCCCGCAGGACCACGTTGGCGTGATCCATTCGTCCAATCTCTGCACCGAGATCACGCTCAACACCTCCAATGACGAGACCGCGGTCTGCAATCTGGGCTCGATCATCCTGGAGACCCACCTGCTCCCCGACGGCAACCTCGATCACCCGAAGCTCCGCGAGACGATCCGCATGGCGGTGCGGGCGCTCGACAACGTGATCGACATCAATTTCTACCCGACCGAGGCCGCCAAGCGCTCCAACCTCCGCCACCGCCCGATCGGGCTCGGGGTCATGGGCCTGGCGCATGCGCTTTACCTGCGCGGTCATGCCTTCGCCTCACCGGAGGCGGTCGCGTTCAACGACGAGGCCATGGAGGCGATCGCCTACTACGCGTATGAGGCGAGCAGCGAGCTCGCGGCCGAGCGTGGTACCTATTCGTCCTACAAGGGCTCGAAGTGGGATCGCGGCCTGCTCCCGCAGGATACGCTGGACATTCTCGAACGGGAGCGCGGCGTGGAAGTGGAAGTGCCGCGCGGCGGCAAGATGGACTGGACGCCCGTGCGCGCGAAAATTGCCCAGCATGGCATGCGCAACAGCAACGTGCTCGCCATCGCGCCCACCGCGACGATTTCGAACATCACGGGTACGTCGCCCTGCATCGAGCCCACCTACAAGAACCTTTTCGTCAAATCGAACCTCTCGGGGGAGTTCATCGTGCTGAATCCGTTCCTGGTGAAGGATCTCAAGGCCCGCGGACTCTGGGATCAGGACATGATCGACAGCCTGAAGTATTTCGATGGTGAGCTGAAGGACGTCGAACGGATCCCCGCCGACCTGAAGGCGAAATACCTGACGGCGTTCGACATCGATCACCAATGGATCATCGATGCCGCCGCCCGTCGCCAGAAATGGATCGATCAGAGCCAGTCGGTGAACCTGTGGATCAAGACCCCGGATCTGAAGACCCTGAGCCACATGTATCGCAGCGCCTGGCACGCCGGTCTCAAGACGACCTACTATCTCCGCAGCCTCGGCGCCTCGAACATCGAGAAGGCGACGATTGCGGTGAAGAAGGAAGTGCGTGGCGCGGTGAAAGAAGGCCGCGACGGCGGCCAGAACAGCGGTGATGCGGGCGGATCGCATTCCGGCGCTCAGCCCTCAGCCCTCGGCTCTCAGCCGGCAAGTCTCAGTTCCCAGCCCAGCGCCCGCTTCGACACGTCCGTTCCGTTTGCTAACGCCGACCCGGACACCACCATCCCTCCAATGGCGATGGGAGGCCGCGGTTCACCCAAGAGGGAATACACGGCTGCAGAAAAGAATGCCTGTTCGATTGAGGCCCAGCGAAACGGGGAGCAATGCGAAGCGTGCCAATAGTGTAGGGCTGCCGCTCGCCACCGTCCCGGGTTTCGGCCTCCTGCCCCGCTGTTCCCGGCCGCCCGGCTCGACGATGATCCAATCCTTTGCCGACCGGGACACCCAAGAGCTTTTCCACGAGGAAAAGAGCCGCCGCTTTGCGTCCATTGCCCGGATCGCGTTGCGAAAACTCTTCCAACTCAATCGTGCCGGCCAGTTGTGTGACCTTGCTGTTCCACCTGGCAACCGCCTGGAGCCGTTACAGGGCAACTTTCGCGGCTGCCATTCCGTCCGGGTAAACGACCGTTGGCGCATCGTCTTTCGCTGGACAGAAAGCGGCCCGACTGAGGTTGCCATCGTTGATTACCATTGAAATCCGTACGTATAACGCCACACGTTATAGCCATGAACCCGCCTATCACGCCCGGCGAAATCCTGTTGGAGGAATACTTGACCCCCATGGGCATCTCGCAAAACGCGATGGCCCGGGCGATCGGTGTGCCGCCCCGGGCGATCAACGAGATTGTGCTGGGGCGCCGGGCGATCACTCCGCCCATGTCGATCCGTTTCGGGGCTTTTTTTAGCCAGTCTCCCGAATTCTGGCACGGCCTCCAAGTCGAGTGCGACTTCCGCGCCCTGGCCAAGAAACGCAAGCAACTCACCGCCAGAATCCAGCCCGCTCATGAGCTGGCGGAGAAAACTCAGCCAACCGCGGCCTGAAGTCGTTCGGCGTGGCCACAAGAAGCACACGAAGCACAAAAGACAGAAGATGTGTAAGGCCGAATGATGGGCCTTTTCTTCAACCGTCGGGTAAACCCTTCAGACTGCGAATCCGGCTTCGCTCGCTCTGCGTTCTCCGCGATCTCCGCGTTTCAAGGCCGCAAAGAGCATCCGAACGCCCTGCGCGACACCCGCAAAACCTGCGCCTGTCCAGCGCCGATTAGCTTTCGAGGTCCTGAAAGTAACTGTCGTTGTGCGCTTTGCCTCAAAAAGGGAAGGCGGCATGCGTTTCAGCCGTTCGAAATACGCAAAAATTTCTTTGAAGGTTTGTTGCCGGGTAAACGTCTTGAAAGTAGGGTGTCTTGCGACCAAGCAGCAGGGCTTCTCGATTTTCCGGAGCCACTCGGCCATCCTCATCCCACTTGCCATTCTCAAAGTCAGGATGTTCTCCTCCAGGAAAGGTATCGCATCATGCCGCCCGTTCCCCCCTTAACTGCCGATAGACTCACATTCGTCTCGTCCGAACTGGTGCCGCACGCTTTGAGCGCGCCGGAGGGAGCCGCTTCCGCGCAAAGTATCTGGTTTCAGCGCGAGGTGCATACCTATGACGAACACCTGAAAGCTTATCTGCGCGGCAATTTTCCGGCCATCCAGGACGTCGACGACGTCGTGCAGGAGTCCTACCTCCGCATTTGGAAGGCGCGACTGATCCGGCCGATTCTTTCCACCAAGTCGTTTCTATTTACCACCGCGCGGAATATTGCGTTCGATCTGCTTCGACGGCGCGAGCGGGCGACGACCGACGTATTGCCGGACGTGTCCGCACTTTTGCTGCTCGACGAGATACCGGACGCGGGGACCCGGTTCGCCTACCAGGAACAAGTCGAGCTTCTGGCCGACGCTTTCGACCATCTGCCTCCCCGTTGCTTCGAGATTTTGACCCTGCGCAAGCTGCACGAGCTGACCCACAAGGAGATCGCTCGAAAGCTCGGTATTTCCGAAGCGACCGTGGAGAGTCAGGTCAATCGCGGCCTGAAGCTCCTCCGCGCTTACCTGAGCAAACGCGGGGTCACGGGTTTTTCCGGCGAATGAAAAAGAGGGCACCTTCTCCCGCGCCGTCTGGCCCGCCGGTCGATCCCGTCGATTGGATCGAGCGTGCGGGCGCGAATTCGGACGTCCTCGCGGCGCTCGCTCGCAGAAGACTGCAACGTCGCCGCCGCAGCGTGGCGGCCACAGCGGCGGTCACCTGTCTGGTCGCGTTTTTCGCCTGGCAGACGCATTCGCCGCGGGCGCGCCCGGTTGCCGCGCTCGCCTCGACCACCGTTTCCGTGCCTCCCCGCCAGGTACTGCCGGACGGCTCAGTGGTCGAACTCAAGGATGATGCCAGGATTCGCATCGGCTTCGATGCCGGCATTCGCCGCGTCGAACTGGTCGGCGGCACCGCCTATTTTCAAGTGGCCAAAGATCCCGCCCGTCCTTTCGTCGTGAAAGTCGGATCGGTGGACGTGCGCGCAATCGGCACCATCTTTTCGATCCAGCGCGATCCGCACCATCTGGAGGTGCTCGTGACCGAGGGGCGAGTCGCCGTGGAAAGGACGGACCCTCCGGTCCGATCGGGGCAAGAGACAGAGGATGCCGCGCCCGCGCGTACCCTGGCCACGCTCGATGCCGGGACTCGCGCCACCGTGGATATGCGGCCGGCCGCGGCTCCGCCCAAGATCGAGACCGTAAGCTCGGCGGCGATCGCAGCCTCCCTCACGTGGCGGGTGCCGAAGCTCCAGTTTTCCGAGACCCCGCTCGAACAGGCGATTCGCATGATCAACGAGCACAGCCAGGTGAAGCTCGTCCTAAAGGATCCGAGTCTGGGCTCGCTTCCTCTCACCGGGGTGCTCCGGGCTGATAATCTCGAAACCCTCCTCGAGGTGATCAAGGACACCTACGGAATCACGGCGGAGAAAAAGACCTCGTGGGAAATTATACTGTCCGGCCGATAGCCTGATCTTTTCGGAAACCGGCGATTGGTTACAAGGTTGAGGAGAGGTCAGCCGTCGTAGTGGTATGTCCACCCCAACTCTCCGGCTGCGGAGGCCGGCGGCGATTTGCGTTGGCGTTGCCGCGTTGTTGTTCACCCCGCTCCTGGCGCCTGCATCGGAGACGCGCGCCGAGGAGCACACAAAGAAGCTCTTCAATCTTCCCGAAGATCACGCCGAACAATCCCTGAAAGCCTTTGCCGCCCAAGCCGGAGTCGAGATGCTCTTCGGCAGCCAGGTGGCCAAGGGCGTCCGGACAAACGCGGTCAAAGGCAAGTTTACGCTGCGCGAGGCGATCGAGAAACTGCTGGCGGGCACGCCGCTGGTCGTTTCGCGCAACGAGAAAACGGGAGCGATCAAGATACTGAGGTCCCCGGACCCAAACGGCCAACGGGCGGCGCAGACGCTGTAGTGCGACCGCCCGACGTAATCACTCCCTCTGCCGCTTCCGACCCCAACCCCAAGAACATGAAAAACAAGAATCCCATCGCCCTGTTGATTGGCTGGATCTCGCTTGCGATGTCTCCCGTCCAGCCAGGCCACGCGGCCGACGCGAATATCGCCGGGGGCGCCCAGTCCGCCGGCAGCATCTCCGGCCGGGTGCAGAACGTCGTGACGCAAAAGTACCTGAAGCAGGCGCGCATTTCGATTCAGGGAACGAATAACGTCACCTTTACCGACGAATTCGGAGTCTACGGGCTATTCAACGTGCCGGTCGGACCGGTCACGCTTGAGATCTTTTACACGGATCTGGATACCCAAACGATCGCGCTCACGGTGATCGGCGGACAGAATATCGAGCAAAACGTCGATCTCACAAGTGCCGCGCGCTATGGCACGAACTTGCAGGCGGTGATGCTCGACCCGTATGTGATCGCCGCCAATCGGGAAACCGATGCCGAGGCCCTCGCCGTCAACGAGCAGCGCTTCGCTCCCAACATCAAGAATGTCGTCGCCTCGGATGCGATGGGCGACCTCTTTGCCAGCGACGCAGGTCAATTCCTGAAGTATCTCCCCGGTCTGACGGTGGACTATAACGAAGGGGAGACTCAGGGAGTTTCGGTCCGAGGACTCCCCTCTGCCATGACGGGCTTTACGGTGGATGGCGGGCAGGCCGTCAACGCCACGTCGGGTGCAGCCAGTCGCGCGCCAGATATGAGGACGGTGGCGCTCACTAATATCTCACGCGTGGAAGTGACCAAAGTTCCGACCCCCTCGACCCCGGCAGACAACCTGGCCGGGTCGGTGAATATGATCAGCAAGAGAGCATTCGAGCGCAGCGGGGCCCAACTCCGGTATGGTCTGTATATGGTCGGCAACAGCCATAACTACACTTTCCATAAGACCCCGCACCCCTATGGCGACAAGAACACCAATCATATCCAACCCGGTTTCGAATTCGACTACACTCTACCCATCGGCAAGCAGTTCGGCATCGTCTTGACCGGAATGCAAAGCAACCGGTTTTACGCGCAGAATCTCGCGACCAAGACCTGGAACTCCGCCGGTACGAACACCGGGGCATCGTTCAGCCGGCCCTATTTCCAGAATTTCATCGTCAACAATGCCCCGCGATCCACCACGAGAACGCAATGGAGCGCGAAGGCCGATTGGCGAATCACGCCTAATTCAGTGCTCTCGTTTGGCGGGCAGTGGGTGAAATCGATCGCCGCCCGAACCGGTAGCACCTCCCTGACGGCCGGCGTTGGCGCGATCGGAACCTCTACGGTGGCCGGAGGCATCCCCCTGAGCTATGGGCCCGATTTTACGATGGGTGCGACCGGCCGGGGTGCGGTTTCGCTGTCGGCCACAGATCAATATGGATTTTTCGAAAACTCCGGCGCTAATATAAGTTATGAATTCGATAACGGAAAATGGCGCATCGAATCGCGGTTCAGCTACTCAGGTTCCCTGCTCGACCTCGGTCCCCCGCGCGACGATCATTGGGGAGGTTTGGGCACCACATTCATTCCCACCCCCTTGCGGGTCGCGTTTATGAACATCGGCAACGAGCGGCCCGGCATCATCCAAGTTTTCAACAATAGTAACCAGGAAGTCGACCTCTTCGACTACCGGAATTATCGGTTGACGACGGCCCGCCAGGACTTGCGCAAGAATTGGGCTCATTCCAAATCCGGCAGTCTCGACCTCCGGCGTCGGATGGATGTCTTTCGATTTCCGACGTCGCTCCAGGTGGGCGGATCCCATCGTGTTCAAGATGCCGACTCGAAGTTCTATTCCGGAACTTGGAACTACACCGGCACCGCCCCAAACATCGAGCCCTTCTTGTATCAAGTGTTTGTCAATCAGGATTTCGGGTTTGGATTTCGCAACATCCCGGCCGTCTCCCCCAAACGTGCCTGGGAAGTTTGGCGGGCCAACCCATCTTCCTTCACGCAAACCGCCGCACAAGCCGTGGCCATGGAAACTACCCGGCGGAACAACTCCGAATACGCGGAAGAGGCGGTTTCGGCGGGCTATCTGCAAGCGGAAATGCGTCTCCTAAACAACCGATTAAACGTGCTGACGGGAGTTCGCTTCGAGCAAACGGTCACCCAGGGGGGAGGTCTGCTGTTCGATGCGAATGCGGTGTTCGTGCGCAATCCAGACGGGAGTTTTGCGCATAACGCCCAAGGCGCACGGATTCGCAAGGCCGAAGCCGGGCTGGCCGGCTCGATGGACGAGTTGAACCTGATTCGGAAAGAGCGCGCCTATACGGCGAAACGTTCCTACGAAGGCTATTACCCCAGTCTGCACCTAACGTACAATCTCAGAGAGAATCTTCAGGCTAGATTCGCTTATGCGCGGACCTATGGGCGTCCCGATTTCCCCAACATCATTCCTAACGCCACGATTAACGAGTTCGACCTCAGTCAGGATCTGCGCGACGACCCGAATGTCGTGAAAGGAAGCATCACGGTGCGAAACACCGGGCTCAAGCCCTGGACGGCGAATAATTACGATCTGTCGATCGAGTATTATAGCGACAAAGGCGGGGTATTCGGCGCCGGCCTGTTTCAGAAAAACATCGCAAATTTCTTTGGCGCGGACGTCAGGGTGGCGACCCTCGCAGATCTGAATGCAATCGGACTCGATCCCCAGTATGTGGGATGGAACCTATCGACTCAGTTTAATTCGGGCGATGCGCGCGTCTCTGGCATCGAATTTAACGCCAGGCAGTCGTTGCGGACTCTAGGCGAATGGGGCCAGTATTTCACGGTCTTCGCGAACGCCACCTACCTTCGGTTGGAGGGCACTCGTCAAACGTCATTCGGGAATTTTATTCCTCGTACCGCCAATGGAGGTGTCTCGTTCCGCTGGAAACGAATTTCGATCATGACGAAATTGAACTACCGGGGGCTCAACCGCCAGGCGGCCCAACCCCTGTTTGGCTCCGATGGTTATAACTACTTCAAAGAGCGCAAAATCCTGGATCTGAACATCACTTATCAGTTAACCGGGAGGATTTCCGTGATCGGCATTGTCGACAACGCATTGAACGACAACTTGACCCGGATGCAGTACGGCTCGCAGACGCCCGAATATGCAAGGCGGCAGTTGAATTCGGACCATGGCGCCACGATTTCGTTTGGCGTCAAGGGCACCTACTGACGCTGCGGTCGTCTTCCGCCCGACGCGGGGGGCCCGCAACCTTTCCTGCTCCCTGGACTCCCGCGGTCCGCATCACCCGCTCAAAATCATCCAACGATGATCACCAATCGCAGAACATTTATCAAAACTGCCGGCGCCGCCGGGGCCGGGGTCCTGACGGCCGGAATTGCCTCTTCAGCCGAAAAGGCGCCGGCGTTCGCGCAAACTCTGGCGGCCGTAAGAAAACCGCGCAAACAAGTATTCAACATGTGCGGGTACGCCGCGCCGGCCATCGAAACCGTGCGCGTAGGGATAGTCGGCATTGGCCGGCGCGGCATCGGAGCCGTCCACCGGTTGAAGCTCATCAAGGGACTGGAAATCCGGGCGCTATGTGACATCAGGAAGGAGCGGGTGGAGGTGGGGCAGAAGGCGCTGATGGATATCGGCCTGCCGGCAGCCAGGACTTATGGCAAAACGGAGGACGATTGGAAAAAGCTGTGCACGAGTCCCGACCTCGACCTGATCTACATCGTCACGCCCTGGGACCTTCACACCCCCATGTCGGTGTTTGCGATGGAAAATGGGAAGCATGCGGCGGTCGAAGTTCCGGCGGCCGTGACCATCAAAGAATGCTGGCGCCTGGTGGAAACATCGGAAAGGACCAGGAAGCATTGCATGATGCTGGAGAACTGCTGCTATGATTTCTTTGAACTGCTGACTCTGAACATGGCCAGGCAGGGTCTGTTTGGGGAGATCGTACATGGTGAGGGTGCTTATATTCATTGGCGCCCCACTGCCCGGTCCCCGGCTTTGGGGCCGGTCGAATATTCCGATGCGTGGCGGATGCAACAGGTGCAGAAGCGGGCGGGTAACATGTATCCCACCCACGGGCTGGGGCCGATCTGCCAGGCCATGAATATCAACCGGGGTGACCGGTTTGACTACATGTCCTCCGTGACCTGCAACGACTTTGTGGTCGGCCGACGCTACGAGGAACTGGCCAAGTCCACCGATTTCTTCAAGCAGTTCGACCCGAAGAGCCAAATCGGCAATGTAAACACCTCGATCATCCGGACGGCGAAAGGGAAGACGATCATGCTGCAGTTTGCCGTAACGGTTCCCAGGGTGTATTCGCGCATCCACCTGCTCAGCGGCACCAAGGGTTCCGCCCAGAAATATCCTCTTCCCGGAAAAATTGCGCTGGGCGGTTCCTGGCTCAGCGAGGAGAAGGTGGATGAGCTCACGAAGAAACATAGTCCCGAAATTGTGCGGCGTATCGGCACCGTGGCAAAGCAGGATGCCACCACGCGGGCACTCGCGCATGGCGGCATGGACTTGATGATGGACTGGCGGCTGATTGACTGCCTGCGGAACGGCCTGCCGTTGGACCAGGATGTTTATGATGCGGCCCTTTGGAGTTCGATTATGCCCCTGAGCGACTGGTCGGTGGCCAACCGCTCGAATTCAATCGACGTCCCCGATTTTACGGGCGGCTCCTATATACGCAATGTGCCCCTTGATTTGTCTTTGTCCCAGGGTGGCAACACGGGAGTACGGCCAGGGTGAGAATACGAAATGGCCGCGTGACCGCGGCGAGGTTTTATCCACCCGGAGCGCACCGAGGGAAGCATGTGTTCTGCAAGTCAATCTTTGTCAGCCTTTCGGTGAGTGGTGGGTGGGGAGGGAATTCCGCTTCCAGCGAGACCTGCCGCCCTTCCGGCAGAAGGGGGCCGGGTTGGGTCACTATTTCGCGTTTACGTACTTTTCCGAACCTATACCAGGGATGATACCATGAGCGGCAAAATTTTCTACGTTAACTGGTCGATTGACTGCTAAGCCACCCAGCATGCGGTGAACGACGCGGATCTGGGCACGCGGGGTACGGCGGGATTCGCCGAGGTGCTGGAGGCCCACGGTCTTCTCGGCACGTTTTTTGTCATTCCGGGCGACATCGAATCCAATGTGGCGCTGTACCGCTCCCTCGGGGATCGCGGGCACGAAGTGGGAGGCAATCCACGGGGTCAACCCGCTGATCGCTGATCGAGGGCGGGCACTGACGGGGTTTTGAGTTTTGACGCAAACGAACCTTGGGCGCCCATAAGATGTCGGGCCACGATCTTCGCCTAATTGAATCGCTCGCACACGGAGCGACCCTCCACCTGTGCGCTCCATCCTCCGTTCGCGCCCCTTCGGCGCGCGGGCAGCAGCGATCAGCGGGTTGACCCCGTAGTTCGGCCCCCGGCGCAATCACCCCGCTCAGGGCCGGCCGACGTGCGTGGCCAGTTCCGCCACCTTGGCCGCCAGGGAATCCTGCGCTTGCGGGGCAAACCAGCCGTCGCCGGAAATCAAGCCGCGCGTCTCATAGCCGCCTTCGCTCAGCACGCGCGCCGAGGGCACGTAGCCAAAGCCCTCGTTGCAATAGGCCGCCACCCACAGGTTCAGCGGCCCGATCCGTTGTTCGATCAAGGGCACATAATCCACCACCACTTCGCTCGGCAAAGCCACCAGCGTGAGATCGCCGCCGAATTGCCAGACCGCGACGGGGGCCGGGCAATGCGTCTGGAGTTTCTCGCCGCGCTCCAGCGTGGCCAGCATCTTGCGGGCGCTGTCAGCCTGCACGCCGGATGATTTTTCCGCCAGCGGCTTGAGGTCCTCCCGGGTGGGCGTTTGCAGGGGAAGATCGACCGTGCCAAACGAAATCTTCAGCGGACCGGCGACGGGGCGGAGTTTCGCGGCCAGAACCCGGGCCACTTCCCCGGCCAGCTCCGCGCCGTGCTGCCGGGTGTTTTCCATTCCTTCCCGCGGATACGGATTCGCGTCGCCGCCGCAACCCATGATGAACATGGCCTGGAGCCCGGGAAATTTCTCCTGGAGAAAATGCTGGGCGTAACCGGCATAGTCGCCGCACAAGTCGTAGTTCCGGGAGCCAAGCGTCGTGTTGTGGCAGGCGGCGCCGAACAAGACCGCCCGCGGCTTGCCGTCGGCCCCGTCGACCCGCAGGACGGGGACGCTGCGATCGACCGGTCCCCGCGGATTCACTCCGAGGATGACGCCGCGGGGAGTGAACTCGCGCCGGTTCATCACGAAATTCGCCACTCCCTGACCATGCCAGAGCGTCGCGGGCTCCAGCCGGGCATTGGCGGCAACGACCAATTCGACGAGCCGATCCTGGAGCCAACGGGTGTAGGTGACGCGATTCTCCGCGTCGGCCACTGAAATTCCTGCGCCCGGGGTGACCTTCAAACTCAAGTTGGGACCGGCGTGGTTGTGGGCCCAACTCAAGAGGATCTGCTCGCGTTGCAGCCCCGTCTTTTCCGTGATGCGCTGGGCCAGGGGATCGGCAAACGAACCCGGCATCGCGCCCAAATCCGTGGTCACGATGACGGCCCGCCGGCCCTGCTCGTCTTCCAGCACCAGGGCCTTGGCGTAGATGTCCTGGGCGACGCGCTCGAAGGGTTTAACCCGGTTGGCGTATCCGTACATCAAGACCGGTTTTTCGGGCGTGATTTTGACCGAGGCGAAACCGGCCTTCCAATCTGTGCCGCCTCGGACGGCAGGAAGGAGACACAGGCAGACGACGAGCCAGGAGAGCAGGGATTTCATGAAGGTGAAAGCAAGCGGGCTGGAGGCGAACGCCTTGTCGGCGATTGGGACGGGCAGCAGCAAGGCCGAGACTTTTGCCGCCTGCAATCCCGCCGCTCGGTTTTCGGATTATAATACCGTAACACAATTTTTTGCGGGTGTACCTCCGGTCCCGCCGCTCACGCGGCGGGCTACGCCTTGATTGCGTCCCAAATAATTCTGGCGCCAAGTATAGCTTCGGAATTGCGACGCGCCGGGTGAAAAAAATCCCGCGCATGGGAATGGTGCGTTTCGAATTTGGAGCCGCGATCAGGCGGACGATTTGGCCCATGCAGTTTTTATCGCTGGCGATGAATGCTTAACGAAAGTGCCCGAATTCTGGCACGCCCGCTGCAATAGGGGACGCACAGTCTGCGATAACGCTGGAAAACATCCAGAAGTCAGGACTGAGAAACCCAAACCCAACGCTCCACTCCCGGGGCTTATCCCATGAAAAATAAAATCCTCCTCCTCGTCGCCGCCCTTGCGGGTGTGGCTCTCACCGGCAGCACCTTCGCCTATTCACCGAAAACCTCGGCCAACCCGGCCGCGACGCCGGCGCCGCGCCTGATTTCGTCCTCGGTGGTCAAGCCCATCGGCCTGCCGCAATATTTTGCCGGCGCGCTGCTCAAGGTTGAGTTCTCGCTCGATCAGACGGGTCAGCCACACCACATCAAAGTGCTCCATGTGAGCGACCCCATGTTGAAGCGGCAAATCGTCGCCGCCTTCAGCCAGTGGCGCTTTGAGACCCGCGTGGGCGATCCCGCCGCCGGTGTGAAACGCTTCATCCTCCCGATCGAGCTCTCGCCCGAAGTCTGAGCTGTTCCGTTCCTGGCATCCGTAAGCACGGATGCCGGCATGCGCCCTTCGAGCCATTCTCCCACGATCGCCTCAGACATCCTGCTTCGCTGGAGTCGTCGTGAGACCGATCGTCGGTGGAAAGGTCGAAGGGCGGGCACTCCTGCCCGACCAGAGTGGAAAGAATCTCAGAGGCAAGAGTGCCCGCACTCTTTCGGGCCCATCGTTCTTCCTCGGACGGGCGCAGTGAGGCCAGTTAGGCCGGCGTCGCGGCAGGTCACCGGAGCCAGCGCGGACTTCACATTCTCTAACCCGTGAGGCACCGCGGGCTTATTTCGCGACCAATATTTTTATCCACGGGAGAGTTTTCTTTGCAAGTGGCTCGGATTTGGCTTCGCTCGTCGAATTATGGCGACGAACGCTTTGCTAAAGATTGAGGACAAGGAATATCCCCTGCCGATCATGGTCGGCTCCGAGGGCGAAAAGGCTGTCGATACCCGCGGGTTGCGGGCGGCCTCCGGCTTCGTGGCCTACGACCAAGGGTATGGCAACACCGGCTCGTGCGCGAGCCAGATCACCTACCTCGACGGCGACAACGGCATTTTGCGCCACCGGGGATATCCCATTGAGCAGCTCGCGCACTACAGCGACTTCGTGGAGACGGCTTTTCTGGTGATTTACGGCGAACTGCCGACGGCCACCCAGCGCAAGGAATTTGGTCTCCAGCTCCGGAAAAACGCCGTGGTCGAGATGCAGATGCAGAAGATTTTGGAAGGGTTTCCGACCAGCGCGTCGCCGATGGCGATGCTCTCCGCGATGGTGGCGGCGCTGCCGGCCTATTACCCGCATCTCGCGACCAACAACTTTGAGAAGGACCTGAAGAACTTCGATTTCGCCGCGGCCATCGCGATTTCCAAGATCCGGTCGATCGTGGCGATGATCTACCGCTACATCCACGGGCTGCCGTTCGTTTACCCGAAACAGAACCTGCCGTTCTGCGAAAATTTCCTGCACATGATGTTCTCGGAGCCCTACCAGGACTACGAGGCGGTACCCGAGGTGGCGAAGGCCCTGAATCTCGTGCTGCTGCTCCACGCCGACCACGAACAGAATTGCTCGACCTCGACGGTCCGCATGGTCGGCTCCAGCGCGTCGAATCTGTTTACTTCCATTTCCGCCGGCATCAGCGCGCTGGCCGGTCCGCTGCACGGCGGCGCGAACGTGGCCGTGATGCAGATGCTTCAGTCGATCCACGACGAGGGCGACGACGGTACCCGCTTCATTGCGGCGGCAAAGTCCGGCACGAAGAGCAACCGCCTGATGGGTTTCGGGCACGCCGTTTACCGCAATTTCGATCCGCGCGCGAAGATCATTGGCGAAGCATGCGACACGCTGCTGACGCGCCTCGGGATCAACGATCCGCTGCTGAACATCGCCAAGAACCTCGAGCAGGCCGCGCTCAAGGACGAATATTTCGTCTCGCGCAAGCTCTACCCCAATGTCGATTTCTACTCCGGCATCATCATGCGCGCGGTGGGCATCCCGATGAACATGTTCACGACGATGTTCGCGATCGGCCGGGCTCCCGGTTACATCGCCAACTGGAAGGAAGTCGCGTCGAACCCGAAGGGCCGCATCTACCGGCCGCGCCAGATTTACGTCGGCGCGACGAAGCGCGATTACGTGGCGATGGCCAACCGCTGAGTGCCGCTACGGCCGAACCGGCCGCAGCCGCCAGTGCCTCGGGGCGGGTCGATGACCCGCCCTTATTTTTTTCCTCCGGGTGCCGATCGCTGCGCCGGGGCCGGGCGGCGGTGGCGGCGGGGAGGGCGGGCCAAGGCTCACGTTGCTCCTTTCTCCCCAAAAGAGGCGCGAAATCGTTTGTCACGTAATACGTGACAAACCCTCTGGAAGAGACCGTTTTTCGACAGCCAAAGTAACCGACTAATATTCGCTGGCCCTATTTTTTGGCCGGGGCGCCGTGCATCAGCTGCTCCAGTTCGAGACCGGTCACCTGCTGGAGTCCGCCGAGCAGGCGCCAGAGGGCAAACATGGTCATCGCCATGCTCGGCAGTACGATCACGGGCCAGCTCCACAGATTCATCTTCGCGAGTTCGCTGTTGAAGGCTTCGGAGCCCGCCGGGCTCTGCAGGAGGTAGCGGGCGAGGGCGTAGTTCAACACCGCGCTGACGAAAAACGACCGCGTGAGCAGGAGGCTCGCGTCGCGCAGGAGCTTGTCGAAGGTCGGGCGGGCTTTGCGCTCGTCGAGCGCCGCGTCGATCTTCGCGACGTCGATCACCTGGGGATTGTAGAGCATTTCGCGCACGAGCGGCCACCGCGTGCCCATCGACGTCAGCACGACCAGGCCGATTGCGGCCGGCACGGCGGCTTCTTTCACCGCAAACCAGTAGACGTCGAGCTGCATGAGGGCAAACGTGCCGGTGATGAGGACGCTCACGAAGCCGAGCGCCGAGATGAAGTTGAATTTTTTCCGCACCACGAAGTCGTAGATCGAATAGCCGACGGGAAAGAGGAGCGCGACGACGAGGGCCCATTTCGGGCCGAGCCACGTGGCCTTGCTGCCCCAGTTGAGGATGATCGACGGCAACGCGACATTGCAGCCGAGGTTGATGAAAAGGTTTTCGCGCTTGGGCGGGTGGGCGGACATCGGGCCATCCAACGGGGAACGGGCCCCGGCAGAAAGAGGAAAATCGCCGGAATGGCGTTTACTGGTTTCCTGCGCGGTCGAAATTTGTTCAGGTACCGCTCCCATGATCCACCTCGGCGTCAATATCGACCACTGTGCCACTGTCCGGCAGGCGCGCTATCGCGATGCCGGAGCGACCGTCGGCGGAGCCGTGGAGCCCGATCCGGTGGCGTTCGCGATCGCGGCCGAACGCGCGGGCGCCGACGGCATCACCGTCCACCTGCGCGAGGACCGGCGGCACATCCAGGAGCGCGATGTCTGGCGGCTGCGTGAATCCATCGCCACGCGGCTCAATCTGGAAATGGCCTGCACGCCCGAGATGACGGCATTCGCGCTGCAGCTGAAGCCGGAGTTTGTCTGTGTCGTGCCGGAGGGCCGGCAGGAAGTCACGACCGAGGGCGGCCTCGATGTCGTGGGCAATCTGGCCCGGGTCGGGCCCTGCGTGGAGGCGCTCGCGGGGGCCGGGATCAAGGTCAGCCTCTTTATCGACCCCGACGAGCCGCAGATCGCGATGAGTGCGTCCGTCGGCGCGACGTTCGTCGAATTGCACACGGGGGCCTACGCCCACGCCTATTTCACGCCGCAGCGGGCGAAGGAATTTCAACGCCTGCGGGTCGGTTGTGCGCGGGCGAAGGAGGTCGGTCTGACGGTCAACGCGGGCCATGGCATCAACTACGTCAACATCGCCGAGGTGCGCACCCTGCCGCATCTCTACGAACTGAACATCGGGCACAGCATCGTGAGTCGCGCGTTGTTCACCGGCGTCGACGAAGCCGTCCGGGAAATGAAGGCGCGGATGAAGGGGTGAAGGAAGTGGCGAGCAGTGGGTAGCGAGCAGCGAGTAGCTGGCTGGCGGGAGTAGCGGGGCACTCTGGCGGATTTATACTCGCTACCCACTACTCGCTCCTCGCTACTTCTTGGATCATGAACCTGCAACTTCCCCCCGGCGGTGTGCTGATCGGACTGGGGGCCGACATTGTTGAGATCGAGCGCATCCGCGGGGTGATGGAGCGGCACGGGGAGCGGTTCATCGACCGGATCCTCACGGACGAGGAGAAGGCGTATTGCGCGACGATGGCGCACCCGCACAAGCACATCGCGGCGCGGTTTGCGGCGAAGGAGGCGGTGTCGAAGTGTTTCACCACCGGCATCGGCACGGAG
>JBIJCX010000570.1:0-3790 GCA_044344465.1 Opitutaceae bacterium | reverse complement strand
GGCCCCCCCCCCCCCCCACCGGGAGAATTCTTCGCCCTCCAGGATCCGCCGTGAATTGCCGTGTCGTATATAGACACTCTCCTTGACGATGAACTCCGGACCAAGGCTCCTGTGGGCCGACCTGCACAATCATAATGGCGTGAGCTACGGCGAAGGCTCCCTCGAACGCTCCTACCAGATCGCCGAGGACACCCTTGATGTCTATGCGTTCACGGTGCACGGCCACTGGCCGGATCCACCGGCGAACGATCCGGCGATGGCCAGCTATCACGCGACGGCGCTGGAAAAGGCGAGTCTCGCGTTTCCCCGCTTGGTGGCGGAGGCAAACCGCCGTGACCGCTCCGGCCGGTTCGTGGCGTTCATCGCGTATGAGTGGCATTCGACCGCATCGGGAGACTATGTCGTGCTCTTCCCCGGCGATCGGGGCGAACTTTACCGCGCGACGGACGTATTCGATCTGCAGCAGTTCGTCCGCCGGAGCGGCGCGTTGATGATACCCCATCACGTTGGGTATCGGCAGGGATGGCGGGGCCTCGACTGGCAATCCGTGGATCCTGCGCTGTCGCCGCTCGTCGAGATCTTCAGCGAACACGGCAGTGGGTGGGCCGCCGATACCGCGCCGGCCATGCTGTCGCACTCGATGGGCGGCGTGACCGCCTCGCAAACGGTGGTGCGGCAGTTGGCGGCCGGGCGCCATTTTGGCTTCACAGCCGGCACCGACACGCATTTCGGTTACCCGGGCAGCTATGGCGAGGGCCTGACCGGAATCTATGCCTCGAACCTGACGCGGGAATCGATCTTCGCCGCGCTCAGGAACCGCCACACGCTCGCGGCCACGGGCGATCGGATCGATGTGCGCGTCGATTCGAACGGCGCGATGCCGGGCGACATCCAGGCCGCCGGGGCGCCGCGCCAGTTTATGGTCAAAGTCGATCCCTTGGCCCCGCTCGACTACGTGGAGGTAATCAAGAATGGCGCCCGCACGCATCTCTGGCCCTGCCTTCCGCGGAGGACAGCCGGTCAACCGGGCGTCTACCGCCTGCGCCTCGAATGGGGTTGGGGCCGGATGGCAGGGGCCGAGGATACGGATTGGGTCATCCGGGTGCGGATCAAGCACGGCGAAGTCCGCCGCGTGATCCCTTGTTTTGGCGGTGGAGCCGGCTCGACGATCAAGGTCAACTCCGCTCGCCTGCTCGATCCGCACACCGTGGAGATCCATTCCTTCACCAGCCGCCGCAATCCGCTGCCGATCAACGGGGTCGTGCTGGAACTGGAGGCAGGCGGCGATACGCGGGTCGATTGTCTGGTCAATGGATCGGTGGATGGGCAGGCCGGGCAGTGTGAACTTGGCGCGACGCTGGCGGAACTGGCGTCGGATGACGTGTGGGGCGCGATCGTGCCCCGTTTCTCCTCCCCGCGGATCCGGCTGGGCCGGGCCTGGGCGGTTGACGCGCTTCACTTTGAGGGCGCATATCGCGACGAGTTTCCCGGACCGCATGACTCCTACGTGGTCACGGCGCGCCAGACCAACGGTCAGATGGCCTGGGCCTCGCCGTTCTTGTTCCGGGAGTGAAACGCGTAGAAACGTCGACTTTCGTAGCCCTGCGCATGAGCGCAGGGACCGCCAGCAATCCCGCCGCTCACGCGGCGGGCTACAACCGAACTGTTTCCTGGGCGCCAACTTGCTCGCGCGTTGAAAACATCGCCTGCAAGCAGACTCCGACATCGAGCGAAGCCCGGCCCCGGCCCACCCTCATCGCTGGTGCTTGAGTATCCACTCCGCCGGCACGGCATCGGGGTCGTTCCGCGGACCGTAGTGGGGAACGCGCGCGCCGGCCTCGAAGGCACCGAGGTCGGGTGACCGGCCGTCGAACTCCTCGGCGAGGTTCGGCAGCGCGACGCCGGCATCCTTCGCCTGGCCCTTGGGCGCGATCTTGATCAATGGCATGTTTTGGCCCGGCGTCTCCTTCGCCACGGTGAACGCCTCGAAGTCGCGCCCTCGGTCCAGCACGCGACCGTGCGTTTCGATGCCGATGGCTGCGCTCAGCGCGGGGAGGTCAAAGAAGCGTTGATTGATCCAACTCCAAGGATTCGGCGTCTTCAGCTTCGGATGCAGGGTGGCGGCGCTGTACTCGAAGCCATCGTAATCGACATCGGTTTTCCAGTTCGCGACGGTGGAATCGTAGACCACATACTTGGTGTTATAGTTGCGATTTTTGTCGGTGTCCGGCGCGTTGGACTGCCAGATGAACTCCGAGCCGCCGAGGTGCATCCAGATATTATTGCGGGTGAAAGCGGTCAGCAGGCCATGCGCGTGCGGCACCGGCGTAGTCCAGGCGGCGAAGGTGTTGTTCACGACCACGAAGCGATCCTGCACGCGCAGCTTGAAGACATTGCCGGTCGAGATCGCGTGGTTGCGCACGATATACCATGGGCCGCAATACATCGGCTGAAACGTGATCCCGGTGTGGCCATGCAGGCGGTTGCCCCAGATGCGCACGTTGGCGTAGCCGTAGTCGGGCTCGATCGGATCGTCCGACATGCCGAAGATGTCGTTGCCGAACAGATCGCAGTTCGCGTGCGGATACGAGATGCCGTCGGCGCTGCGCGCGATGCGGTTGTAGCACACGGTGTGATCCGCGGAATGGTTCAACTCGATGCCTTCGCCGGAAATGCCCTTCTCCGTGTCGCCGACGATGTCGTTGTTGGCAATATGCCAGCCGGTGGAGCCGCCGGTGAGAATGATCGAATAATGAAAGTCGCGGAAGCTGCAGTTCCGCACCACGACATTCTCTGCTGCGCCCGCGGCCTTCAGCGCATTCGGCGCGGTCGTACGCCGGAAGGTCAGGCCGGCGAACCACAGATGGCTGCCGGAGGTCTGGAGATGGCGAAACACCGCTGGACCGTCGCCCGCGGCCTTGAAGCCGATGTAGCGGGTCTGATCGGTGGCAGACTCGCTGCTCGCCGCCGCGCCGCTGACGTCGATGTTGGCCTCGCCGTAGTCGCCGGCATGAAGCAGAAACAAGTCGCCGGGCGCCGCGGTCGCGAGCGCTTGGGTCAGGCCGCGAAAAGGACTGGCGGCCGAGCCGTCGCCGCTGCCACCGCTGGGATCGAGCGGCACCACGTGACGGAGGCGGGTGGGCTGGGCAAAAGCGGGCCAGGGTTTGGTCCGGATGCGCCGCACCTGCTCGATCGGTTTGGCCATGTCGGGATCGCGCAGCGTCAGCCTGACGTCATACACGGCACCGGGGCGGAGAAAAAGAATGCTGCCGGCGAGCATGTTGAAGGGACTCTTCGCCGTGTTTTTGTCATACCAGCCGAAGTAATCCACGCGCAGCAGCGGCATCGCTTCATGCCAGGTGGATTCATCCTCGCGCTTGTAGCTCACCTCGCAGGTGGCGTCGTGATCCGTATCGCCATCGACGTGCCACTCGACGCTGATGCTGTGATGCGTGCGGGCGAGCTTCAGCTCCTTCGGCGTCGTCGCCGGCTGCGGCTTGGCCCGATCCGTGGCCGTGCGCGCATTGATATAACCAGGCGGCCAGGCGGGGGCGGGGGGCTGCGCCGGGACCTGCGCTTGGAGCGATAAAACGAGGAGAAACGGGGCGAGGCTCGAGAAGCCGTAACGATGCAGCCCCAACCGCAAAACGGGTTTTGCCCCGGACGGGAAGAGACGTCGGGCATTGTAGCCCTGCGCGTGAGCGCAGGGACCTCCAGCACTCCCGCCGCTCGCGCGGCGGGCTACAACGGAGCTGTTTCTTGAGGGTCGAGATGTAGGGGCGTCGCTGGC
>JBIJCX010000031.1:0-41577 GCA_044344465.1 Opitutaceae bacterium | reverse complement strand
CGGAAACCAGATTTCTTCGGGTGGACCCTGTCAAGACATTAGCCGGCACCCACTCGTTGCGCGATGAGAACGCCGTGCCGAACGATTGTCACCCGGTCAGAACCAACCCGGACCCGATGCGCCAAGCTCGCCGACAAAAGCAGTTCTTGCGTGCCCCGCCTCGCTTCTGCGTGGTTATGCGCCTTTCTCTTACCTATGAAAACTCCCATCCGTGTCGCAGTCACCGGCGCCGCCGGCCAAATCGGTTACTCGCTCCTCTTCCGCATCGCCTCGGGCGCGATGTTCGGTCCGGACCAACCCATCATCCTGCAGTTGATCGAAGCGCCCATCGAAAAAGCCCTGAAAGCCCTCGAGGGCGTCGCGATGGAACTCGACGATTGCGCGTTTCCGCTCCTCAAGGGCGTCGTCCAGACCTCCGACCCCGCGGTCGGCTTCAAGGACGCCAACTGGTGCCTGCTCGTCGGGGCCAAGCCCCGCGGCCCCGGCATGGAGCGGGCGGACTTGCTCAAGGATAACGGCAAAATCTTCATCGGCCAGGGCCAGATCATCGACGCCGTGGCCGCCGCCGATGCGCGCGTCGCCGTCGTCGGCAATCCGGCCAACACCAACTGCATGATCGCCGCCAGCCAGGCGAAGCGCCTGACCCCCGATCGTTTCACCGCGATGGTGCGCCTCGATCAGAACCGCGCCCAGACCCAGCTCGCGAAGAAGGCCGGCGTCGACCTGACGACCGTCCAGAATATTTTCATCTACGGCAATCACAGCCCGACGATGTTCCCGGCGTTCGCGCACGCCACCATCGGCGGCCAACCGGCGACCGCGGTCATCACCGACAGCGCGTGGCTGCAGGGCCCGTTCTGTGAAACGGTCGGCAAGCGTGGCGCCGCGATCATCGCCGCCCGCGGCGCCTCGTCCGCCGCCTCCGCGGCCAACGCCCTCGTCGACCACGTGCGCAGTCTCGTGACGCCCGGCACCATTCACTCGGTCGCGGTGAAATCGAACGGCCACTACGGCTTCGACGCCAACGTCTGGGCCGGCATGCCCGTGCGCACGACGACGCCCGGCAGCTACGAGGTCATCACGGGCTACGCGATGGACGACTTTGCCCAGTCGAAGATCGCCGCGACCAACAAGGAACTCGTGGACGAACGCGCGTTCGTGGCGGACATGATCAAATAAGGGATCATTCCGAAGAATCCTCGTTCGATCCTTCTTCTGCTTCTTACGGCGTTCGCTCCTCAGCGGACGCCGTTTTCGTTGTTGTGCGCCGAGGCCGGACTGGGAGCCGCGCAGCCACTTTTCTCCAACCCGGCAAATTGGCCTGCACCAGCGCGCCGAAAACTCGGCCATGATTCGGATGCCGCAGGTGCAGCAACTCGTGAACGATCACGTAGTCCTGCTCACAGGTCGGACGATCCAGCAGATCCCGGGCAAAGCACACCCGGCCTCGGGTGGAGCAGGAGGCCCATTTTCGAGACATCTGCATGACCACGATTTCACGCGGCTGCGCACGCAACCGACCCGACCACCGTGTTACGCGGCGCTTAAACGCTTCCATCGGTGTAAGAATCGGGCGCAAACGATGGCCTCGATGGATGCTCATGATCCCGGACGGGCGCGCATGACCTTGTCCGCGAGATCAATCATCTGTTTTCCGCTCACAACTTTCAGGAGGGTTTTGTAAATCTCGGCCTTGAGCTGGCGGAGTTCGTCGGCGTTGTCGTCCGCATTGGGGAATCGCGCGTAAGCCTCCTCGATTTCGAGGGCGAGGGCTTTGGCGCGGTCTTCCGGATAACCTTCGCGCTTTAGCTCCCAATACACGCCGAAGGGGCCGGCCGCGAGGCCGCTGGCCGCGCGATCTTTCTCGGCCGCGAGGCGTTCGGCCATGAGCGCGTCGAGCTGTTCGAGCGCCTGCTGAGTAGACGCTTGGCGCTCGTCGAGCGCCTCCATGACCGCCGCGGCGCGTTCGGCGATGGAGATGAGATGCGGTTCCTTCTTGGCATCGTCCTGCTGAAGGCTGCGGGCAAGGTTAATGACTTTTTCCTCGTCGGGCCCTTTGCGCGCACGCAAGGCCGCAAGTGCCGCCTCGTCGAACTCCACTGTCTTGGTCAACCGGTTCAGCCCGTGGGCCTCGGCGTTTTTCTGCACCAAGGCAGCCGTCTTGTTCGCCAGCTCTCCGACGAAGCTCGTACTCTGGCCATAAGCCGTCTGCATCATCGCATACAGATCCGCCAGCCGGTTGTAGGGTTCGATATCGGCGACCAACGCTGGATCCGGCGAAAGAATCTCGTAAAGCGTTTCGATCTCCTTGAACAACTCGGTGAACACCTCGCGCGCCTCCTTTCGAAACAGGGTCTCGTACAACTGATTTTCAAGCTGCACGTCCCGTTTCTTGCCCTCTGCCTTCGGCAAGTAACTCCGGGCCGGCCCGTCCATCAGTTCGCGGAAGCGCCCCAGGAGGACGTCTAGGCCTTCGATCACACCGGTGTAATCCTCGGAGTCGAAGGCGAGCGCTTTTTTGAGATCCTTGAGGATGCCGACGAAGTCGATGACGAGCCCGCATGGCTTTTCCACGCCGCGGGCGTCCTCGTAGGGTCGGTTCACGCGCGCGACTGCCTGCAGCAGCACGTGGTCGCGCATCGGCTTGTCGAGATACATGCAGTAAAGAATCGGGGCGTCGTAGCCAGTGAGCAGCTTGTCGGTGACGATGAGAATCTGCGGCTGCGTGCCGGGTTTGGGGAACATCTTGCGCACCGCCTTTTCCGCCACGTCGTCGAGCTGCAGCTCGGCGACCAACGGACGTTCCACCACGTCGTTGGGGCTCTTCGTGTAAACCACTTGGGAACACTCCGGCGGCAAATGCCGATCGAGCGCCTGCTTGTATTTGGCACAGGCTTCGCGATCCACCGCCACGAGGAAGGCTTTGTAGCCGAGCGGCTGGACGTTCTGCTGAAAGTGTTTCGCCACAAACGCCGCCACCTGCCCGACACGGTGATCGGCCTTGAGAAAGGTTTTCAGGTTCACCGCGCGGTCGAGCGCCCGGTTGAGATCGTCAATGTCGGACACGCCTTCCGTCTCGGCCAAGGCGAGGAATTCAGCCTCCAGCAATTTCTCGTCCAATACCATCTCACTCGGCGCGAGACTGTGGCGGAGTCTGAGTGTCGTGCGATCGCGGATCGACTCGACGATGGGGTATTTGTCCAAATAGCCGTCGGGGTCTTGTAGACCGAAAGTCTTGAACGTGCCCTCGCCTTTCTCGGTCTTGGCGATCGGCGTGCCGGTGAAGCCGATGAATGTCGCTTCCGGCAGTGCACCCATGAGGTAGTTGCCGAGGTCGCCTCCGGTCGAGCGGTGCGCCTCGTCGATGAGTACAAAAATATCCTTCCGGGCCGAAATCCGTGCAGGCATCCCGTCGAACTTGTGGATCATCGTGATGATGAGTCCGCGATAATCTGCCGCCAGCAGCTCGCGCAGCCGTTCGCGCCGATAGGCTTTCTCGACCGCAATTCCTGCCTGGCTGATCTCACCGAGCAAACGCTCCACCCAGCCGGAGAGCTGGCCTTCGAGTTCATTTCGATCCACCACAAGCAGGACGGTCGGCAGCGTTGAACCACGGATTTCACGGATGGATACGGGGGGATCCAAATCGTCGGACGCTGAGCGGTCATTCGTGCCGATCCGTGTCATAGTGATTCCTCCGTCTGCTTAGTGAGGAGCAGCCGCGCCGCCGTAATCATGGTAAAGGTCTTCCCCGAACCTTGGGTGTGCCACACGAGGCCGCGTGTCTTGTGTGGGTCGAGGCAGCGGGCGACGACTTTCACGACGGCGCGGGTCTGGTGCTGGCGCAGGACGGTTTTCTTGAGTTCGTCATCCTTGGCATAAAACAAAATCCACTCGCGCAGCAGCGTGAGAAACCGCTCGCGATTGAAGAACGTACGCACCTGCTCGCCATAGCTGGGCGGTCGCACGGGGGCGGCTCCATCCGCGGCCAACGGCAGGGTCTCGCCCACCCGCTCGCCATCGGTCGTGTGCAGCGGAAATGTCTCCTTCTGCACATAATCGCCCGCGATTCCCGCCTTCGCCACCGGGTAGTCGTGCCGCCAGTTGAAGACACCCATGCGCTCGGTGTTCCACGTGACGCCGTAGAAATACTCGATCAGGTGCGTGAGATTAAAAACCTGCGGGGCCACCAGCATCTCGGGCGTCTCCTTTTCGTAGCGGCGGAGTTGCACGAGGGCCTTTTCCATCGCGCCCTTAAGCTTGGGATTCTTGCACTCCACGAGCGCGACCGGCACGCCGTTGATGAGAAAAACCACATCGGGCCGGTTGCCCTTCTTCCACTGCTGGCGAAACGCCCATTCGACCGTCACCTGAAACACATTTCTCTCCGGCGCGAGCGGCGCGGCGAAGTCGATCAGTCGCACATTGCGCGACCGCTTTTCGCCCGCAACGAACGTCGTGCGCTGCCCGCGGAGCCATTCCAAGAGCTGCTTGTTGCCTGAGAGGGTCGGTGGGGCGGACTCGATCTCGGCGATGACGGCCGCGACATTTTCCGCCGTGACGACGCCGGGGTTGAGCCGCAGGAGCGCGGAGCGCAACTCGTGGTGGAAAAACAACCCGCCCTCGCCGCCGCGCCGCGCCAGCGCCTCGGCCTCGGACACAAAAGCCCACCCCGCATCGACCGCATGGCGGACAAGCGGGAACTGCACCGTGGCGGCTTCGAGGGCGAGGTTGGTCATGGTCAGATCAGGCCGGCGGGCGAATCCATCGCTGCACTTGAACCCCCGAAAACAAAGCACCCGCCTTGGTGCGCAGTGCGTTCGTTCTTGCGAACGAACGACCGAGGCGTGGCGGGTCTATTGCCAGCGACTACACGGTCTGCCCCCGACACCCGCAAGCCAAAGCTAATGGCCGCATCGTAAAAGCCACCACGCCTCGCGTTCGAAGGGCATTGAACGAAAAGGCGCGGGAGGATGCTATCGCGACCGCCCTCCATGACCGAGATGATCTTGTCCTGAATTACCGGTGCGCCCGTAGAGCCCGCTACCACCGCCAGTGCCCCGCGTTCGAATTCGCACGCGCCGACCATCTCGGCTTCGTCGAGCACGGGGATGTTGGCGTTGTGCGTCGCAAAGACGAACTTCGGCCTGTTGCCTCGATATTCAAGCCGGAGTTTGTTGGGCAGGCTGCGGGCATTCCGTAGGTGCACTTTCCGTGAGGATAGGTCCGGAGCCGATCCGTTTTCTGATGAAAAAAAAGACATGGCGTCCGACCCGCCATAAAGCGGGCCGGACGCCATTAGACGACTTGCACCGGTTCGCTGCCCGATGGACGCGCGCGGCAAGTTCTGTTGCCATGACGCAGACCCATTTAGCGGGCCAAGGGAAGTCTTTGGTGCAGTAGGCGGAAGCGAACCGGGCTTGAAATTCACCTCATAAGCGCAGACATTCTTCCCGTTCTCTATCGGCGACAACGAAAAGTTCCTAGGCCTCCGCCGATTCTGTCTGATAATTCTGCGGGTTTTCAATTCTCGTTTCCTCGATCCACTCCCATGCGCCTGGCGACCTTCGCACTTCCCCGCGTCATCCGCTTCGGTGCCCACAACACGCGCCGAAATTTTCCGGATTCGTCCGCCTCGAAGCGGATGGAGAGCAATTTTCTGGCCCGTTTCGAGCGGGCTTATTTTGCGCAAGAAACGGGACGTGAATTTGCTGCCGGTCGTGAGTTCGGCCTCGATGGCTATGGGCGGGCGGATTTGCTCTGGCTGGCTTGGAGACGGTTGCCGGGGGGAGAAGAGTTCTCGGCCATCGCCCTGAAAAAGCGCATTCAGCTGACTGCTATCGAGGCCAAGCTGAAAGACTGGCGCAAGGGATTGCAGCAGGCTTCCCGCTATCGCCACTTTGCAAACCGCGCGCTGCTCGTGCTTCCCTCGGAGACCGCGCGCATTGCGCGTGAATATCTCCGGATTTTTCGTTCCTTGAATGTCGGGCTTTGGGAGTTCGATCTCGAGCGCAACCGCATTGTGAAGCACACAACGCCGCGCGCCCGCCGTGCTCTGAACGGAAAGGCGAGGGAGAAAGCCATGCAGGTAATCGAGCGTCATCTAGATCTCCGCTAATTCGCTGAATGCTTCGAGTTCGTAACGGATCGCCTCAATGTGTGCGTTGCTCGAGCGATCTCTCAATGTGTAGCCCACATCGGCGATGCGACCGTATAGATCGTCGGCGCCAATTAGTGCCCGATGGCAGGCCTTGGTTGACGACCTGACATCCTTTGCAGTGCAGCATGAGATCATCGTGCGCAGTGCCTCCCAGTTTTGCAGAGATTCATGCCAACCCTCCGCCGGTTCTGAACCCTCCTTGGGATCATAATAATTGTCGGACGGCAATGTGTTCAGAATCTCCGGAAAGTCGTCGCGCAAGTCGTGCAGTTCGGTGGAGCGGATGCTCTTCAACAAGGAGACACTCGTATAGCGGGGCACTGCCTTGCGCATAAACTGGTTGGGCGCAGGTTCGAATTTCTTCAGCGAAAATGCCTTCAACGTGTTCCACCACCCGCATGCTGCGGCGAAGCCGCCAGCGGCGCCGAGATATGGTGCGAGCAAATCGGAGTATCCGTTGATCGTTTTGAAGCCGTTGACCTGCAGCGTATGATTGATCAGCATCCATCCGGATAGCACATCCTGCTCGGCCAGACTGGGTGAAATGGCTTGGTCGGGCCTCTCAATCAGCAGATAGAAACCGTCTGGGGGCGTGTCGAGTTCGGTGATTTCCTGCAAGAAATTTTGCAGTTCGACGCGATCGACCAAGGCGGAGGCGGAAATGGCTAGCGTTGCATAGACGGCTTGCTTCCGTGCAATTTCTTGGGCAACGGATGCCGTGTTGCGGATAAACTCCTTGGCGATGCTGCCTTCGATTGAATCAAGAGTGCGACGGATGACGATGTTGGGTGCAATCAATCCGCTGAGGGGCAGTTTCGCTTGAAATGCGAGGCAGGCTTCCAAGTCTGCGCGCACGGTCGCCTCCCGCTCAAGTTCTGCCCTCCGCCGGCTTCGAAAATAGGGATAGCCTTCTTCGCCGAGCAGCCACCCGGGCCGGGCCCCAGGCTGGCCGGCGATCATGCACGCATAGTATTGCGGATCAAAAAAGCGGTCGGAACCTTTCGCCTGCTGCGCCAGTATCGGGGCGAGTTCAGTCGGAGGCGTGTCCTTGGCGCTGTAAATCACGCCATCGATGAGCTGGTCGGACAATGCCTGGCCGATCCGCTTCCCGGGCTGAAAGCCATGTTGGGCGTAGAGTTTCATGGTTAGGCGAGTTGGCTGAGAACTAAGGCGAAGTTGCCTGGCCGCAGGGCCGGTTTCTTTTTTAAAAGCTGGTCGATTAAGCCGCATAGCTCGGCGGGCAAATCCGGCCGCAAGGTGGCGAGAAATGTCGGTTCCTGATTGAGAATGCGGTGATAGGTCTTCCCGAGGTTCTCCCCCTTTTTCGCCAAGGGGTGAATCCCACCGGTGGCGAACTCGAAAGCGCTGATCCCGGCCGCGTAGAGGTCGGCGCGGTAGCTGAGCGTCTCGCGGAAATTGCTATCCACCATTTCGGGCGCCAAATAGAGCGGTGTGTGAGGAATATGGTCGGCGCGGATCGTCAGTCCGGGTTCGGTCACATTGTAGGCGATCCCAAGATCCAGCAGCACATAGGGCCGATCCGCCAAGCCGGTACTAAAAATGTTAGCCGGTTTGATATCGCGATGCACGGTCTTGCATTCCGTCCAGAGCGCTTTGACGCCAAGAATGAGGCAGCGCAACAATCGCTTGACCTCCGCATCGGTCGGTTTGGCCGCCAGCAACTCGATCTCCGACTTGAGACTGGAGCCCGGCAACTTCTCCTCGGAGTAAACGAAACATGATTCGCCCTCGATGGCGCGGATGCCCGGCGCAATCGTTCCCAGCCGGACGACGTAGGGCGACGTGCAACTCGCCAGAGTGCGAATTTCCCGTTGAACGCGACCGAGCTCCTGCTGGCGAAATGCCTTGGCCTCATCGGTGCTTTGATCCTGCGGAAGGCAGACGACCTTGAGGATTTCCTCCCGGCCGGCAGCGGTGGTGGCGATATAAACCGACTTGTAACTGCCGGCGTCGTAGTAGCGGAAGTCTTTCACCTCCGGGATGGCGGCGCGCACCGCGTCGTCAGGGTAGCGTTTTGCGGGCATGATAGAGGGATGGATTAATTCAGGTTTCTAGGCGACTAATCGATTGGGGGAATGTCGAGGAACGTGACGCTGCGTCGGGCGGTGAGCAGGTCGTGCAGCAGCGTGCGGAACAGCTCCCGCCACAACCCCTGCCTCGCGTCATGGTGCGCGATCTTCGCGTCCAGCGTCGCCAGCAGGGAGGGACTGCTTTTGAGCAGATTCATGGGGACAACCTCACGAATTCCGTGGAAGTTACACGACGTAACAACCGCTGTACCGGTTCGCCGTCGATGCCTAGCTCGCGCAGGAGAATGATCCAGAGGAAGGCCTCCAGCGCCCATGAAAAACGAGTGATTTCAGCCTCAGGGAGAAGCCGCTGTTCGTTCACCGACTCCATGTGATGGGTGAAATTGTTGCGGGTGTAGGCGATGCGGTCGGCCGCGTGGGCAAGATCACCGAGCATCTGAGTGGCTTCGGCGGTGTGAGCTTGAAAAATATCGAGCAGTTTTTTGGACAGACTCTTGTTGTTTTGGATCAGTTTTCCCCTGGCCCACTCGCGCAGGTCGGCTGGGAGCGCGTCCATTGCGCGAGTGAGGCGGTTGTCGCGTTCTTCCTTGGGCAGCTCGGTGGACACGAATTTTCCGCTGCGGGAGTGATAGATCTCCAACGCCTGCACGAGGAACATGAATTGCGCCTTGTCGTAGAGCGAGTGATGCAACGCCACCGCCGAAAACAGACTGATGACGGGCGAGAGTTTTTCGCGACATTGATTCCACGCAGCTACGACCTCGGGGAATATCGTGGCAATTTCCGGGTAGGGCGCGACCATGTTGTGAAAATTGGGATCGGAGATGCGGACGTTGGAGGACTTAGGCGTTCGATCCAAAAACACGGCGTCCTTGCCCAGGCATTCTTTTACGTCTTCGACATGGGCAAAACGATCACGGGTGTAGACTTCAATGTCCAAGATTCGGACGGTGGTTCCGAAAAGCAGAGACATTAACTGAGACGCCCACGGGAGCCAGGTTTGCCGCAATTCCGAAAGAGAACGCGGGGTATCGAAGCGGAAATGCGCGTGACCAAGCGCATCGATGTTCAATCCGTCCATCGATTGGTTGATGTAAGCGCCGCGTTCCACCCGGAATTCCACCCCGGGCGCGACCGGGCAAATCACATCGCGAGGCACGTCGACGGTGAAGGTGATCGGCTTCGCTTTTGCCCATGGTCCCATCTGATAGAGATTCCAACCACACCAACGGGACAGGTGTTCGATCTTTACGCTGAGAACGCGAATGGCCGGCTCGCTCCAAGATTCCAGCGCCAGGCCCCGGAGGCCGGACATGGCATGAATTTCAAAACGGATCTGCGCGGTGGACCAGCGCCGATTCCCGACATGGCAACCGAAGAGAGTGATGGGCTTCCCGTTGGCATCTCGACCGTGGATCACTGGCGAACAGTGCTGGCGGTTTTCGTCGGCGAGCGCGACGAGGTTGGAGCCGTTGGATTGCGGATCTTGGGGCAGGTGGATGGAAAGTCGCAGGCGCTCGCTGTGATGCAGCACGCCTGGTACGGCAGGGGCCGCATCGCCGTTGATCCACCAGAGTCCTTCGATGGTTTGATCGGTGGTGCTCATGCCGTGGCGGGGATCATTTTGCCGACGTCGGCAGAATCGTTGGCGAGGTCGAGGGACGTGACGCGGCGGCGGGCGGTGAGGAGGTCGTGCAGCAGCGTGCGGAACAGCTCTCGCCACAACCCCTGCCTCGCCTCGTGGTGCGCGATCTTCGCATCGAGCGTCGCCAGCAGCCCGGCGATTTCGCGTTGCTCGGCGGGGGACGGCTTGGGGATTGGCAACGCCAACAATTGCTCCGCCGGCAAATGGGCAATCGTGGAACTAGCTCCACCAAGTCGGTAAACATTCGCGAATGCGAAGGCATGTTCCAACCAGTAAGCCAGAAACTCATTCGAAGACTCTGCGCCCAATGGGCGGACTCGGTGTAATGCTTTTTGAAAATAACACTCGTTGATCTGCCCTCGCCAGAGAGCGCAGCGCCCTAAGACGCCGCCCTCGCAAATCAATAGGTCTCCTGAACGAAGTTCGAACTTGGCTCGTTCGCGAGCGTCGAAATCCATCGTTAGGACGTCGTCCACATCAATACGGCCCCACTGCACATTCTTGTTCCGCAAGTAGGGCAGTGGCGCTTCGCCTTGTTTCGCTCTTGGTGAAAGCATCTTTCCGAGTTGGGTCCGGAAAAGTGTCCGGAACGGCACGATTCCCCAGCTTTGGGGCATGGTTCCAATTTCGGTTTCCTTCTGCGTTTCGCCGCGGAGGCCCCGGGTGAAGAGCTGGCGGAGGGCGGCTTGCTTGAGTTCGCGCGCCACCCGCACGAGGTCCCCCTCCACCGCCACCGCCGCCTGCACCTTCCCCAGCACCGCCGCGATTTTTCGCTGCTCGTCGAGCGGAGGCTTCGGAATTGGTAACGAGACAAGCTGTACTTCCGGGAGATGGGCAATGGTCGAACTCGCACCGCCGATCTTGTAGAGATTTGAAACGTCGAAGGAGTATTCGAACCAAAATGCGAGAAACTCGTTTGTCACCTCGCTGCTTCTCGGCCTGACACGGTGCAGAGCCTTTTGGTAATAGCACTCGGCAAGTTGGCCGCGCCAGATTGCGGAACGGCCGACGATACCGCCTTCGCAAATCAACAAGTCACCTTCTCGAAGCAGGAACTTAGATTTTTCCCGATCATCAAAGTCCATGGTAAGAAGGTCGTCCAATTCGATGCTCCCCCACTGAACGTTTTTGTTTCGGAGGTATGGCTTGGGAACGTCGCCTTGCTTGGACTTTGGCGACAACATCTTCCCGAGTTGAGTCTCAAACAACGAACCGAAGCGCGCGACCTCCCAGTCCTTCGGAAATAATCCGATTGAAGTCTCTCGATATTCGCTCACGTGAGTTTCTCCCAGACCAAGGCTAGCTCGCGGTTGAGCTGCGCAGACTTCGCATCGAGCGTCGCCAGCGCACTGACAAGGACCTCAACGGAACGGTGTATTTCGGTGCTCTCCGCCGCCACGAACCGGCTCGGACTCAGGTTGTAGTCGTTGGCGGCGGCTTCCGCCGTCGTGATGGTCTTCACGAAGCCGGGCACGTCGGTGCCGGCGTGGTAGGCGGCGGCGATTTTTTGCCCGGTCTCGGACGAGAGGTAGTTTTTCGGCGTGCCCTTTTTCGCTTCCCCGGCGGCGTTAACGAGCGTGATGCGGCCGCGGCGGTCCTTCGGCTTTCCGCGCCGGAGAAAGATGATCACGCCGGGCGCGGTGGTGTTGTAGAAAAGATTGTCGGGCAGGAGGACGACGCCGTCGATCAGGTCCTGCTCCACAAACCATTTCCGAATCGCCCGCTCTTTGTCCTCGTTCTTGCTGCCGGAGCCCCGCGAGACGGCGCCCGTGTCGAGGACGACGGCCGCGCGGCCGCCGTCGGCGAGGCAGGCCGCCGTGTGCTGCAACCAGGCCCAGTCGCCCTTGCCGGAAGTGTTGCCGCCCTGGCGCTCGAAGCGGTCGAAGCTGTCGTTTTCGAACACGTCGGGATCGAAGTTCTGGTTCCACATCGGGTTGGCGATGATGAGCGGGAACTGGCGCAGACGGGTGCCGTCGGTGGCGCGGAACTTGGGGTTGCGCATCGAGTCACCGCGCACGATCTCCGCCTGGAGGTCATGGATGATCACGTTCATCCAGGCGATGGCGTAGCTGGGACCTTGCAGCTCCTGGCCGTGAAGGCGGAGGGGAAGTTTTTTCGCGGCGGGGTCGAGTCTTTCGGCGACGAGCTGGAGCTTGATGAGCAGCCCGGCGGAGCCGCAGGCATAGTCGTAGGCATCCTCGCGGGGGCGGGGGCGAAGGATCTCGGCCATCAGGAAGCCGACCTCGGTGGGAGTGAAGAACTCGCCCGCGCTCTGGCCCGCGCCTTCGGCAAATTTGCGGAGGAGGTATTCGTAGCAGCGGCCGAGGAAATCGGGCTCAACGTCCTTCAAGCCGAGGCGGTAACGGGGATCGGAGAGAATTTCGATGACACCGCGCAGCGCGGAATCGCTGATCTCGCGTTCGCCACCGGCACCGACGTGGTTGAAATCGACCTGATCGATAATGCCGAGGAGCTGGGTGTTCTGGCGCGCAACGGCGCGCGTGGCGGTCGTCACATGCTCGCCGAGCGTGGCAGGTTTCTTTCCTTCGGGCCAGGCGAAGGGCGCGCGGCCGGAGAGCACGGGCCAACGAGCCTCGGGCGGGAGATAAAAGCGCACGAGGCCGTGGTCGGCCTCGATGAGGGTGGTGGCAGTCTCAGCGTCGCCGTAGGTCTGGGTAAGGCGGGCGACCTCGTCGTCAAACACGTCGGAAAGCCGTTTGAGGAAGACGAGCGGCAACAGGTAGTCTTTGAACTTCGGCGCGTCCTTCTCGCCACGAATGGCGCAGGCGGCGTCCCAGAGCATCTGCTCCATGGATTTATTGCCAAGGACGGTGGAGCGCTGGAGGCCGCGGCGGGGTTTGGAGACGGTAACGTTGGCGGTGGAGGATGATTCGGGGGAGGAATCGGCGGTCAGGCCCAGCTCATCGACAAGCTTGGCGACGGCTTCGCGCTGCGCTCGTTGGGGGGAGGACTTGCCGCCTTCCCATCGGTTGACCGTGGCGAAGGAAACGCCGAGGCGGGTAGCGAGTTGCTCCTGACTCCAAGATTGGCTCTGGCGAATTTTGGTAAGCACTTCGGCCGAAAATTCGATCATTGAAGCATCTTTGCTATAACAAAGATAACATCAAGCCCGTTTTTCACTCGATCAGGGCGCTGAGCGCCTTGCTGATCCCGAAAGCCCCGCGCACGGCGGCAAACGCCTCGATCAACTCCCCGGGCGTGCCGGCCCGCGGAAAGATCACATCGAGGGACGCGCCCGTGCACCGGACTTCCGCCCCGACCCCGTCCACGCGGATGATGCAATCTCGGTAGTCCGACGGATACTGCACGCTCAACCCGCCCTCGTCATCGAGCGCCTCAATCGCATCGATCACGGCCTCGACCCGCGCGCCGTCTTTCAGCGCGAAGGAAATTTCGGCAAACCGCCCCGCGAAGATCCGCGAGAATTCATCGCGGCGGGCGAGCTCGGCACTGCGCAATTCGCGGAGCGTCGTCGTGAGGGCGTATCGCGCCGGGTTGCCGTCCTCGAAGGCATACAGGATTTCGGCCGTGAAATCCCTGGCCACGAGGGTGGCAGTCGGGCTCGCGACACTCAGCGAAATCTCCCGCCGCTTGTAACCGAGCCCGGCGCGCGCCGCCTGAAAAAGCACCTCCGCGTCCCGGGTCAGATCGATTTCGCAAATCCGGGCGAGGAAACCGTTCGTCGCGGCATTGACCGAGTCCGGCAGCGTGTGATGCGCCTTCTTGAATCCGCCGAGGGACTTCACCAACCCGCCGGAGCGCCCGACAAAGCAGATGCTCGCAACAACGCTGGAGGGAAGTTCACCGGGCATGGGCACCGAGCAAACCGGCCGCGTCCCACCCCGCCAGCCCGAAATGCTCGCATCAGGCCGGCGCGCGCGTGCAGCGCTTGACCAGCGCGATGAGTCCGATCACCACCAGCAGGGGAATCCAGATCGGCGACAGGACGGCGGCCAGCAGGAGACCGAGGCAAATCAGCGCCGCCACCATCGAAATGCCGACGAGGGCAAAAATCCCAAGCGCGACGGCGAAAATGCAGCCGAGCGCGAGGGTTAATGGCAGCAGTTTGACGGCGATGACGGCGGCCAGCAGGAGGAGGACGACTTTCAGGAAGGTGTTCATGCCTCAAAAACCCACCAGGACAAAAAAAGTTGCAGGCGGTTATCGCAACGCGTCCGCGTACCGCCGGCCGAATTCGCGATAGGAGGCGGCGTCGAAGTGGACCTTGTCGCCCTTGTGGGTCAGGCCCTCGGCGCTGACGAAGGCCGTGTGCGCCACCTTGCCCGGCAGATCCCGATGGGCCTGGTCGACCTGCTTCCGGGCCTCGTTCCAGGGAGCATCGGCAAAGATGCCCATCTGGCCCGCGATGAACGGCACCCTGGGGGTGCGGAGTTCCTGCCGGAACCGGGCGATGAGGTCGTGGAGCTTCGCCTCATAGGCGGCGGCAAGCGGAACCTGCGAATCGGATTCACCCTGATGCCAGAGGATGCCCTTCAACACCCCGGCCTTGAGCGCGAGACCGGCGCGCTTCATCGCATCATCCCACGGGTGACTCTTGGTCGGCGGATAAAACACGCCCGGCTTCCAGCTGTCGATCGGCGACCCGCCCACGGCGCAAGGGATCAAGCCAATCGTGATGCCCGGGTTCGCCTCGGCGATTCGCATCCCGAAGGTCCGGCCGAGGCCCACGCCCACCGCGGCGGGTTTGTCGAAATGCATCGGGTCGACCGCGGGCACCCATTCGCCCGCCTGGTTGAGCATGAGCACGCGCGGGTGCGGCACCTTGTCCTCCGGCGCAACGACTCCTCGGCCGGCCATGTTCGACTGGCCGACGAGCAGGAAGAGATGAAAATTCTCCTTGGGCGGGAGCGAACTGGAAGCGTGAACCCGGACGGCACCCGCGAAAAGGCCGGCAAGGATAAGCGCGACCGCGGCGAGGCGATGAAGAGAGCGAGTCATGGGCCAACCCTGCAAAACGACGGAGCACCCCGCAAGGCCTCAGACCTTCTTCGCCGTCAGCTCGTCGAAGGCGACGCCGAGATTTGAACCGAGGCGGTTGGGCAATGGCGTGTGAAAATCGGTGAAGCCGGGCAGGTTCTCCAGCCCGACGATCCTCTCCTTCGGTTCGCCGGCGGTGATTTTCTTCTGCACGTAATCGAGCAGCCCCGACAGGTAGTCGCGCAACACGAGCAGGTCGGCCGGCTTGCCCGTGACGCCGAACTTCGAATTGCCGTGGCCGAAGACGTAAATCGCGTCCGCCGGGTAGGCTTTCGCCACCTCCTCGAGCACGACGATCCAGTGCTGGATGCTCGCGCCGCCCGGGCGATCGATCACCGGATACATCCGATTAAAGATCAGATCGCCCATGTGAACGACGTTGGCCTTTTCAAAGGTGACCACGACGTCGCCATTCGTGTGCGCGGATCCATGATACTGCGCCGTGACGATCTCCCCGCCGATCTCCCGGCGCCAGACCTCGGGGAAAGTGGTGTCGGCGTACACCTGCTTGTCGAGGGTGTTGGCCTTCTCGGCCGCGGCGAACTGCAGCTTGGGCACGTTGGCGTGGGCCACGATGGTCTTGGTCACCGGCTTGAACACCGCGTTGCCACCGGTGTGGTCGCCATGGTGGTGCGTGTTGATCACCGCATCGAGCCGGCGACCGGCGCGGCCCGGCATCCCGGCGAGAAAGGCCGACGCCGTATCCGGAAACTGGGTGTCCACCGCGACCAGGGCGTCCTTGCCGGCCAGCCAGCCGATCGTGCCGCCGCGGCCGGTGAAAAGACCGACCTCGCGGCGCAGCGGCCGAAACTCGGTGATGGCCGCCGCGCCCGGTCCGGCCGGCAGGCGTCCGGTTGCGGGCGCACCGCCCTTGGGCGTCTGCGCCGACAGGGTCGATCGGCCCAGCAGTCCGGCGGCGGTGAAGAGGGAGGAGCGTACGAGGAAATCGCGGCGGTTCATGGACCAAGCCTTTAGACGCGATTTGCCGCAAATGAACGCTATTTTTTTGGCGGCCAAAAAAATCCTGTAACCTTTCGCGGCGGCCGCGGTTTCTCCCGGCAACACCAACCATGTCCCCCCGCTCCCGTGATTGCTGCAGTCGAAACCGTCCACATTGGCACCCGTCCGCCGGCTCAAAGCTCTGAACGGATAATCGCAGCCGTGAATCCCCTCGCGCAGGTGGTTACACCCGTGCTTAATCGAACCCGCGCCCCGGCCATCGTGGATCACGCCACCGAACAACGCTCCGACCATGCCCTGATGCTCGCCGTCCGGGACGGCGAACTCGATGCGCTGGGCGATCTCTTCGAGCGCCACCACGGGCCGTTGTTCGGATTCCTGGTGAAACTCACCGGCGACCGCGCGGCCGCGGAGGACCTCACGCAGACGGTTTTTCAACGGATGCTCAAATACCGGCACACCTATCGCGATGACGGCAGCCTCACCGCCTGGATGTACCATCTCGCGCGCCGCTGTGCCGCGGACCATTTCCGCAAGGCCAACGCCGCGCCGTTCGCCACCGACCCGGCCGATCTCCAGGAACACCCCGATGAAGCCCCGCACGCCGGGATGCGGGCCGCGGCGCGCGACGACCAGGAACTGCTTCAGGTCGCACTCTCCCGGCTCGACCACGATGTCCGCGAGGTGCTGCTCCTCTCCCGTTTCCAGGAACTCTCGTTTGCCGAAATCGCCGGCATCCTCGAGTGCTCCGTCGGCGCCGCCAAAGTCCGGGCCCACCGCGCGCTCCACGAACTGCGCACGGTTTATTTTCAACTGCTCTCTGCGAGACCAAGAGACCACGGGACCACGGACTACGGACCAAAAGGCCCCTGGCCGGTCGTCTCTTAGTCCCTTGGTCCTGTCGTCCATCGGTCTCTCCCATCCCATGAACTGCCAATCCGCCCGCGAAGTTTTTCCCGCGTTGCTTGACCACCGCACCGTGGCGACCGCGCACCTCGAAGCCCGCGCCCACCTGGCCGGCTGCCCCGATTGCCAGCGCGACTTCTCCGCCCTCAGCCAGACCCTCGCCGCCCTCGACGCCCTGCCCGCACCCCCGCCTTCGCCCCGGCTGCGGAAAAGCTTCTACGCCATGCTCGAGGAGGAGAAGAACTCCGCCGTGAGCGTGCGCGCCGCCACCGAGCGCGAGCACCGCACCCGCCGCGCGGTGCGCTGGCGCTGGCTGCTTTCCCCGCTCGCCGGCTGCGCGCTGCTGCTCCTGGGCTTTCTCGGCGGCACGCGCTACGGTCCGCCCGCTCCGGTGCCGGCACCAGCGGCCGATGATGCGACCAAGCGCGAACTCGCCGCCCTGCGCGAGCAGATGAACAAGATGAGCCAGCTCGTCGGTTACTCGCTCCTGCAGCAACAACAGGGGCCCGCCAACGAACGGTTGCGCGAGGTCCTGGCCTCGGCCCGCAACGAAAAGCCAAGCCCCAAGGTCCTCGACGATTTGATCAGCGCGCTCGCCTTCGACCCCAGCGCCAATGTCCGCCTCCGCGCCCTCGAGGCCCTCTACACCCACGCCGACAACCAGGTCGTCCGCTCCGGCGTCCTCGCCTCGCTGCCGCGCGAGCACAACCCGCTCGTGCAACTGGAGATGATCGACTTCGTCACGGCGGCCCGGGACCGCGAAGCGACCCCGGTCCTGGAAAAGATGTCCCAGGACAACGCCCTCGATCGCACCGTGCGCGATGCCGCCCGGCGCGCCCTCGCCCAATTGTAAACCAAAACCAATCCAATTCCTCCCATGAAAAACCTCCGCCTCTATCCTGCCCTCCTCGTCGCCACCGCGATGATGCTGGCCCTGCTCGCCGCGGCGCGCGCCGAGGAGAGCACCAACACGATCAAGTTCTCCGACCCGTCCAAACCCGGCACGTTGAAAATCCAGCTCGCCCGGGGCACCCTCCGCGTCCACGGCACCGATACGGATGCCATCAGCGTGAAATCCGAAGCCAAGCCCGCGACCAAGGCGCCGCGCAAGGACGGCCTGCGCGTGCTGACCGCCTCGTCCAGCTTCGCCCTGTCGGAAAAGGACAATGTGGTCACGCTCGACGCCGCCAGCGACGGCTGGCACGGCGCCGGCGCGGACTTCACGCTCTCCGTCCCGCGCACCACCAACGTGATCGTCACCAACTCTTGGGGCGGCGACATTTTCTGCGCCAACCTGGCCGGCGATCTCGAGATCAACTGCCTGAACGGAGAAGTGAAGCTCGAGCGCATCTCGGGCGGGGCCGTGGTCAACACCATGAACGGCGAAATCCACGCGTCCGTGCTCGCGCTCCACGCCAACAAACCGCTCTCGTTCACCTCGATGAACGGCGCGGTCGTCCTGCGGGTGCCGGCTGACACCAAGGCGAGTGTCCGCCTCCGCACGCAAAACGGTTCGATCCTGACCGACTTCGATGAGTCCGCCCTCGTGACCAAGACCGAAACATCGCCCCGCACCTCATCCCGCCGCGGTTCGCGCAGTGTCACGGTCGGCGGACTGCCGCCGGAAGCGCGCGAAGCGATTCGCGAGGCGACGCGGGTGGCAGTGCAGGTCGGCCGGGAAGCGGCCGAGGCCGTGCGCGAAGGCATCGAAGCCAGCCGGGGGAAGATCGAGGAAGCCCATGCCAAAGCCGAGGCGGCCCGCGAAAAGGCCCGAGCCGCCCGTGAACGGGCCGAAACCGGACGCCATGAAGTCGAGGCCCCGCGTGCCCCCGATGCGCCGGTCGCGGCGGATGCACCTCCGATGCCGCCCATGCCGCCGATGCCAGTGATTCCCACGATCACCGGAGGCAAGCTCGTGTCCGGCACGCTGAACGGCGGCGGCCCCGAGATCAGTGTCGCGACCATGAACGGCGACGTCACGCTCCGGCAGCTGGAAGCGAAGAAATAGGCCGGCATCGGCGGCCCGCCGGAGCGGGCCACCCCAGGCGCAGCCGTAGGCCGTCTCCACGCAGTTGAGAGCTGAGAGTTCAGAGCTGAGAGACCGATCTCCAGTGCTGAAACCCACGGCATCACGCCTGAAAATGAAATTCACGTTTTGGTTTTGCTCTCAGCTCTCAGCCCTCAGCTCTCAACTGAATTCTTTCGGCTAAGGCGGGAACCGGATCGGCCACGGAGGATCTCTCGCTTCTATTAGACAGATTGCCGCCGCCAAAGCCGCGCCGGGCGGACATCCTAATACGTGCCAATTCGCATTTCCTTCCGCCCCGGAAAACCTACGCTGGATCCTTTCGTACCAACTCGTCCTGACCTAAAGTCCATCTAGCCATGCTGCCAGCTGTCATTGTTCTTGTGCTCTTAACCGCCCTCGTGGCGACGGAATCGTCGCCACCCAAAGGCGGCGGGGAGTAGATTTTGTCCGACCCGCGGAGGGGTGGGCTCCACCGGGTCAAAAAAACACGGCTTGCAGGGCCCACCGGGAGCCGGTTGGCTTCCCCGTTTCGCAATGATGCCTGCCTCCCCGAACGAACGGTCAAAGACATCCTTCCAGCGCGCCACTGCCGCCTTCGTGCAGTGGTTTGATTCTGATTATACGCCGGAGGCGCCGGAAAAAATTCGCGCCGAACCCGACCGGGTCGACTGGATGCGCTGCATCCCCTTCATCATCCTGCACGCTGGCTGCCTGGGCGTCATCTGGGTCGGCTGGAGCGCCTTTGCCGTTTGGACCGCCGTGGCGCTGTATTTCGTGCGGATGTTCGCCGTCACCGGGATTTATCACCGGTATTTTTCGCACAAGACCTACAGCACATCACGGGTGGGGCAGTTTCTGCTGGCGCTCTGGGGCGCGACGACGGTCCAGCGCGGTGCCTTGTGGTGGGCGTACCACCACCGCCATCACCACCAGCACTCCGACGATCCGGAGGACGCCCATTCGCCGCACGTCCACGGCTTCTGGTGGTCGCACATCGGCTGGATCACCAGCCGCCGGAATTTTCCGACCGACTACTCCAAGGTCAAGGACCTGGCCAAGTTCCCCGAGCTCGTGTGGCTGAACCGCTTCGACACCATCATCCCGGTCCTGTTTGCCGTCGCGATGCTCGGCCTCGGCATGCTCCTCGAACGGTTCGCTCCGGGGCTCAACACCAACGGGCCCCAGCTCCTCATCTGGGGCTTCTTCGTCAGCACGACATTCCTGTTTCATGGTACGTCCTGCATCAACTCGATGGCACACCTGATGGGCCGCCGCCGCTTCGACACCGGTGACGACTCCCGCAACAGTTTCATTCTCGCCCTGATTTGCCTCGGCGAAGGCTGGCACAACAACCACCACCGCTACATGAGCTGCACGCGGCAGGGATTCTATTGGTGGGAAATTGATCTCACCTACTACGGGCTCAAGGCGCTGTCCTACACCGGCTTCATCTGGGATCTGAAACCGGTGCCCCAGTCGATCCTCGACGAGGCCGCGCGCGCCGACCACCGGGCGACCATCGTCGCCGCCGAACGTGCCGCCCAAACTCATCCCGATCTGTCGTCGCTGAAGAAAGTATTCCCGGCTGCCGCCGCGATTGCCGTCGCGACGGCCTCCACTTCGCAAGGCACCCTGCCGAAAAAGGCCGAAGGCCCCGGGATCCATCGCAACGTCTCAGCGCAGACCCACGACCTGACACCACCGCCGCCGGCCCAAGGTTAGCGGCGCCGAATCGACAGAGATTCTTGTTCCGCAGGGTCGCAGCCGGTAGGGACGCCGGCCCGCCCACGGATCTGTTTGGAACATCGGTGGATCGAGCCCCCCGAGGTCACGATGCGGCGGCGGCTCCGCTGCAGTCGTGGAAATAGCGGTCATAAGCCTCCATGTTGTCGTTCCTTACGTCAAACTGCCGCTCGTGCTCGAGGGGATTCCGTGGCATTCTTCCGCGAAATCAAATCAGGAGGAACCACCATGGAAGCCAGACTGAATCGCCGGGAGTTTATCGGAGTCACCGCAACGGCCAGCGCCGGACTGGCGATGGGCGTGCCATCTGACACCCGCGCAGCGGGTAGCGAGCTGGCCAAGCCCGCGCTCCTCGGCGGACCCAAGGCGCACCCGGGTACATTTCCCGGCTGGCCGGTGTTCGACCAGACCGAGGAGAAGGCGCTGCTCGACGTCGTGAAAAGCGGCAATTGGTTCCGCGGCTCGGGCAAGGCCGTGGTGAAGTTCGAGGAAGAGTACAAGAAGCTCACGGGCGCGAAGCACTGTCTCGCCACCTCCTGCGGCACGAGCGCCCTGACAACTGTCCTCGGCGCCCTGGAAGTCGGCCCCGGTGACGAGGTCATCATCCCGCCGTATACCTTCATCGCCACCTACAATGCCGTGGCGTTGAACTACGCGCTGCCAATTTTTGTGGATTCGGATCTCGAGAGTTTCCAGATCGACGCGAACAAGATCGAGGCGGCCATCACGAAGCAGACCAAGGCCATCATGCCGGTGCATGTGGGTGGCTCGGCCGCGGACCTCGACAAGATTCTGGCGGTGGGCCGGAAGCACAATGTCCCCGTGATCGAAGACGCCTGCCAGGCGCACCTCGGCGAGTGGCGCGGGCGCAAGGTGGGCACGCTCGGCCTCGCGGGCTGCTTCAGTTTCCAAGCGAGCAAGAATCTGAACTCCGGTGAAGGTGGCGCGATCCTCACCGATGATGATCGGTTTGCCGGCATCTGTTTCAATTTTCACAACCAGGGCCGGGGGCGGGCGGCCGGCGGCTATAATTTTTCGTATTCCGGCACGCGCGGATCGAATCTGCGCCTGGCGGAGTTCCAGGGGGCCATGCTCGTCGCCCAGATGACGCGCCTCACCGCGCAGACGAAGCGCCGCACGGAGAATGCAACCTATCTGACCCAACTCTTGAAAGAGATCCCCGGCATCCTGCCGGCGAAGCTTTACGACGGCGTTACCCGCAGCGCGTTTCACCTCTACATGTTCCGCTACGACAAGGCGCGCTTCGCCGGGCTCGAACGCGACCGGTTCATTGCCGCGTTGTCCAAAGAGGGCGTGCCATGCTCAGCCGGCTACGGGCCGATGAACCGCGACACGTATGTGCAGGGACTCGCGAAGAACAAGGGCTTCCTGAAAGTCTATGGCGAGCAGGGCATGAAGCAGTGGCTCGACCGCAGCGACTGTCCGGAGAACGACAAGCTTTGCGCCCAGGCCGTGTGGTTCACCCAGGGCATGCTGCTCTCCTCCCGGACCGACATGGAGCAAATCGCGGAAGCGATCCGCAAAATCCAAAAACACGCCAGCGCACTGGCCAAGTCCTGATGCAAGCGCCAACAGGTGAAGCGCTCGACGACAGGGCCCCGTGGCGCCGGACCCCAGGCGTGGCGCGGAGCTTCAGCCCGCGCGGCCAACGTCCTCCGTGTTCCGGGCGCGGGCTAGAGCACCGCGCTACGCCTCGAGGCGCGAACAGTGGCGACTCCGGTCAATCCTGCCTTCGGTTTCTTCCGGCCGCGGCCCTGGCCCTGGCCGCCCTGCTGGCCTTCCCGTATTCGATGCACGCCTCCAAACCCGTCCAGCTCATCACCCTTGATCCCGGTCATTTTCACGCCGCGTTGTTCCAACGCGAAATGCTGCCCGGCGTCGGAGAAACGGTCTATATATATGCACCGCCCGGTCCGGACCTGGAGGCCCATCTCAACCGGGTCAAACAATTCAACCTCCGGCGCGAAAATCCGACGAGCTGGCAGTCGGAAGTCTGCACGACACCCGACTATTTCGAACGCATGCTGAAAGAGCGGCGTGGCAATGTGGTCGTGCTGTCGGGCAACAACCAGTGGAAGATCGACCGTCTGGAAACGAGCGTTCGCGCCGGGCTGAACGTGCTGGCGGACAAGCCGTGGATCATCGAGCCGGAGGCGATGCCCAAACTGCAGGCCGCGCTCGATGCCGCGGACCAGCGCCGGGTCATCGCCTACGACGCCATGACGGAGCGCTTCGAGATTTCAGGCATGCTGCAGCGGGAACTGGTGAACGACCGCGATCTCTTTGGCGAACCCCTGCGCGGGACGTTGGCCGAGCCGGCGGTCTACATGGAAAGCGTGCACCATCTGCTGAAGGAGGTTGGCGGCGTACCAAATCTGCGGCCGGTCTGGTTTTTCGATATCAAACAGCAGGGCGAAGGGCTGGCTGACGTGGGGACCCATCGGGTCGAGCACGCGCAGTGGACGCTTTTCCCGGACCAGGCGATCGACTACCGGCGCGAGATCGACGTCCTGCGCGGCACGCGGTGGCCGACTGTGATGAGCCGGGCCCAGTTTCAGCGCGTGACTGGAGCCAAGGATTTTCCGGATTTTCTGCCCGCAGCGGCGAAGTCCGGCCAACTCGACTACTTCTGCAACAACAGCGTGAGCTACACGCTGCGCGGCATTCACGTGAAACTGGACATCCAGTGGGCGTACGAGGCGCCGCCCGGCGGCAAGGACACCCATTCGGCGGTGTTCCGCGGGAGCCGGTCCAGCATCGAGGTGCGGCAGGGCAAGGAACAGAATTTCCAGCCCGAAGTTTTCGTCGTGCCGGCCGACGCAGGCGATCGGGCAGCGCTGCGCGCGACGCTGCAGCGGCGGATCGCCGCGCTGCAGCCGTCGTATCCGGGCCTCGCGATCGAGGAAAAGCCGGGCGGTTGGCAGGTGACTATTCCCGCGGCGCTGCGCACCGGACACGAAACCCATTTCTCGCTCGTTGGCCGGCGCTTTCTCGCGTACGTGCAGGACCCGTCATCGCTGCCCGCGTGGGAGAAACCCAATATGCTCGCGAAGTACCACGTGACCACCCGGGGTGTAGAACTGGCGCGGCAGGCCGGAGCCACAATCGCTAATCGTCATGAATGATATCCCAAATCAGTGCATCGAAAACTCACCTGGAGCCTGGCTGCGGTTGCTGCCGGGCCTCGTGCTGGCCGCATCCTTGGCGGCCCAGCCCGTCGCCGTCCCCGACGGCAACGCCTACCAGGGCAAGAAACTGGTCGCCCAGACCTACAACTCCGGCTTTGCGCTCGCCCACGATACGTACAATGGCATGGGCACGGGCAGCGACGGAAAGATATACTACGTGCTGTGCTCCGAGAACATCGATGTCGGGGCGCAGATGTATTGTTTCGATCCGAAAACCAAGACGACCCGGCACGTGACCGACCTCACGGAGGCGTGTGGCGAAAAGGGGAAGCGCGCAATCCCGCAAGGCAAGAGCCACGTGAATTTCGTGGAGATGGGCGGCAAGTTGTATTTTTCCACGCACGTGGGAGTATATAGCATCGTGGATGGCATGGAGACGATGGGTATTCCGCCTCCGGGCTACCAGTCGTATCCGGGCGGGCATCTGCTCTCCTATGATCTGAAGTCGGGGAAGTTCGAGGACTTCGGCATTGTCCCCGATCGGGAAGGCGTGCTCACGACCAGCATGGACACCCGGCGCGGGCGGATCTTTGGCCTCAGCTGGCCGAGCGGGATGTTTTTCCGCTACGATTTGGCGACGAAGCAATGGAAGAACTTCGGCAAGATGTGCGCCAAGGGCGAAGCCGGCAAGGACGCGGAATATCGCACGGTGTGCCGCTCCATCGCGGTGGATCTGACGGACGGTTCGGCCTACTTCACGACCTCCGAGGGAGCCATTCTGCGTTATCGCGCCGACAATGACAGCGTCGAGCCGGTGGCGGGCGAGGACATGAAGAAGGACTACTTCGGGCTCTATGATCCGACATCGCCCGGGCACATGGGCTACAACTGGCGGCAGACATTTTGGAATCCGAACGACCAGTCGGTTTACGCGGTGCATGGCAATTCCGGTTACCTGTTCCGCTTCGATCCGCGGGCAGTGAAGGTCGAGGTGCTCGAACGCATCACTTCCGAGCCTTCGAAACGCACCGGGATGTTCGATCAATTCAGTTACGGCTACCTCGGCTTCGCGCCGGACCGCGATCACCGGACGATCTATTATCTGACCGGGGCGCCGATCTACAAAGATGGCAAGCGTCTCGCCGGCAAATCGAAGACGGCGATGGGCGAGGCGAAGGGACTGGAAGACCTGCACCTGATCGCCTGGCATATCGCCTCAGGAAAGTATACGGACCACGGCGCGATTTTCTATCCGGATGGGCAGCGCCCGCTCTATGTCAACTCTATCGCCGTGGGCCACGATGGCACGGTGTACTCGCTCGGCCGAATCAAGCGTGACGGCAAAGTGGTGACTGATCTGTTTGCCGTTCGTTCGCGTTGATGTCCATTCCGCTGATCTTCGTCTGCCCGTTGAGACGTGAAGAACAATTGGTAATTGTAGGGGCGTCGCTCGCCGACGCCCGAATCCACGCGGTATGTCGGGCGCCGGCAAGCGACGCCCCTACATCTCGAGTGCGCCACGGTGCCTCGGACGAAAGCACACCATGAAATCGGGGATGAACCGGCGGCATTTTCTAAAGTCGTCGCTGGTCGGTCCGGCGGCAGCGGGTCTGGCCTTCCAATTCGAGGAACGTGCCCTGCTGGCGGCAACCGGTCCAAGTTCACCGCCCCCGCCGACTCCGGCCGGGGGCGGCGCGATGCCGCGGGGCAAGATTGGCAAACTCGAAGTCAGCCGGCTGATCTGTGGGGGCAACCTGACCAGCGGATTCGCGCACAGCCGCGATCTCATCTACGTGTCGTCGTTGCTCAGGAATTACTTCACCCCGGAGAAAATCTTCACCACTTGGAAAAAGTGCGAGGAAAACGGGATCAACACCGCTGTGCTCCGGCTGGACGACCAGGTGATCAAGCTGATCTCCGACTACTGGTATGCCGAGGGCGGCAAGCTCCAGTGGATCAGCCAGTGTACCCTGCCCAAGGCGGACTGGAAGACGGACATCCTCCGTGCGGTCGATGCCGGGGCGCATGCGGCCTTTGTGCATGGGGGCGTCGCGGATGCATTTGTACAGCGGAAGCAGTTCGACGAGCTGGCCCGCGCCATCGAACTCATCCGCCAGAACGGCCTGCCCGCCGGGATCGGCGGGCACATGGTCGAGGTGCCAATCGCCCTGCGCGAACGGGGAATAAAGGTCGATTTCTGGATGAAGACGCTGAATGAGAAGAAGTATTGGTCCGCCGGGCCGATGCCGCGGCACGACAGCGTGTGGGATGAAACGCCGGAGAAGACCGTCGAGTTCATGCGCGGGGTCGAACAGCCCTGGATTGCGTACAAGGTTCTCGGTGCCGGGGCGATTCATCCGACCGAGGGCTTTCGCTACGCCTTGGAAAGCGGCGCGGATTTCCTGTGCGTCGGGATGTTCGACTTTCAGGTGGATGAGGACGCCGGGATTGCGCGGCGGATTCTTGCCGCCGACCTGAAGCGCGAACGGCCGTGGCGGAGCTAGACCCGGTGCGGCCGGGTTTTCGTCTGGTACGCTCTTATTGCGCTTTGGCAGTGCGCCGCACCATGGTGCGCAGTTCCCAGTCCGCCTGACTAAACGCCTGCCGGGTCTCGGCCATCACGGGGTAGCCTCCGACCTGCTGTTCGCTGTCAATGATGCGGCCCGTGCCCTCGCGGGACTGTTGCACGATGCGTTGGTCGACCGCATCGCGATCCCACGGCCGCGCGCCGGCGTTCTTGTACACGGACTCCGCGACCTGCGCCGCCGGCATCGCGTGCAGGCCGGGCGGCCAGTAGACGTGTTCCGGACGTTCGATGATCTTGCCCTTCGCCGCCGGATTGCGGGCGGCCAGCGGGACAGACTTCCCCGCGCGATCCACGTTGATGTTGTCTTGGAGGTGCACTTCGACGTCGCCGATTCCTTCCAGGGTCAGGAGCGGGAGATCCTTCTTCGTGTCAGGCCCGGCGCGCATCACATTTCCGACCAGCTCCATTTTTCCGGTCTCGAACTTGCGATCATGCCATAGGACATCCGGGAGCCGGTAGCCGACGGCCTGCACTCCCGGATTGTACATGACGTTGTTGACGACGGCGACCCAGGTGCCGCCTTTCGCCAGGGGATGCCGCTGCGAGTTGTTCGCATAGAGGTTGCCCACGATCAGGACGCCGGTGACGTTGTCCATGACGAGCGAGCCCTTCGAATGTTCGCCGCTCGAGTGCGTGGAACGGCTCAGGCCCTCGGCAATGATATTGTTGCTGAAAGTGATCCGGTGCGACGTGTGTTCCCGCCACTCGGCAACGGTTTGGCCGACGAACGCCTTGCCGGAGGCGCTGAGGTTTTCGTCCGTGGCCCACGAAAACGAGCAGTGGTCGATGACGACATCGTGCGCGCCGCTCAGCGTCGACATCCCGTCCGCCTCCCATCCACTCTTCTTCGCATGGCCCGCCTCGCCCGGCCGGATGCGGATGTGCTGGATAATCACGTCGTGCGTCTCGACCTGGAATTCCTGGCGGATGAACGTGATTCCCGGCGACGGGGCGGTCTGTCCGGCGATGGTCACGAAAGGCTCCGTGACGTGGACGCGCTGCTTTCCGAGGTCGATGACGCCGCCGACTTCGAAGACGATGATCCGCGGCCCCTTCGCATTGATGGCCTCCAGGAATGAGCCTGGTCCGGTTGGGGCAAGCGTGGTCACGCGGAGGATCCGGCCACCGCGACCGCCGGCCGTGGCCGTCCAACCCTCCGCGCCTGGGAAGGCGCGCTCGGGAACTGGCGTCGGCGCTTCCGTGGCGCGCAGGTTCGCCGCCGCGACAGCGAACAATAGCGAGGAAAGGAGCAACGCGACCGCCGGCCGGCCAGAGCGGGGTGAACTTTCCGGGCAGAAATGGGGACGGGTCATGGCGAGGTCCCACTTGAAGAGTGCGACCGCGCCAAGGCAAGCGGCCTCGACGGAGGCCGGGTTTTCTAATCGGTCTCCAACCACCTTGTCGCTGCGCTCCAAGGCGGCTACGACCTCACGCGAGATCGTTTTTCGCCGGCGGCCGAGCCGGACCGGTCAGAGATCGAACGTCGCGCTGAGGATGAACTGCCGCGGATCGATGATGCGAAAACCGCTCGAGCGCCCGTTGGGATACGCGCTGATCGGCTGGAGCCGGCCGCCTTCCTGCAGGTTGCGCACGTTGAACTGAAAACTCGCGCCCACCTTGTCGGAGAGAAAGCGCGTGCGATAGGTCACGAACGAATCGATGTACAAGTGCGCCTTGTCCCACACCGGACGATTCGGATCCAGATCCGTGATCACCGCGGGCAACTGTTGGAGGCCATAATAGCCGATGGCGCCCCGGTCCTCCCAGCGCAGCGCGCCGCCCACCGTGAACCGTTTCAGGATCTTTTGGTCGGTCAGCCCGGCGAGACGGTAACTGGTGCTCAGATTGGCGCGGTACTTCCGCACCTGCGGGCGGCTCTTGCCTTCGGTCGCTTTGGCGACGCCGAGCGGGGCGGTCACGTTTGCCGCCAGCAAATCGGAGGCCGACGCGAGGTTGCCGTATCGCTCGGTGAACCACGGGCGGTTCAACTCGGGATCGATGAGCTTTTGCCAGAGCGGCAGCCGCTCCGCGATCCACGCCGTCATGCCCGGAGCCATGTTGGCGTTGATCGACTCCTGCCGCGTGACGTTCAGCTTTATCGTCCAGGAATTGGTCGGGTTGTAGTTTAGCTCGATCTCCGTGCCCTTCGCGACCACGTCCTCGGTTTCGGCGAGATCGTCGGTCAGCGTGGGGAGGTATTTTTTGTCGAGACCCGTGAGGGCCGAAACCTGCGTGTCGATCTGATCCTTGGTCAGGGTCTGGCCCTTTGCGGCCGCGGCTCGCGTCACCCAGCCGGTGGCAAGCGGCACGAGGTTGAAGGGCGTCTGCGCCCGGTTCGGGGTGTCGAAGTCGAGACCCCGCACTCGGCCGGCGAGCGTCGCGCTCTGGCCATTGCGCGAGTTGATCTGCTTGGTCTCGTACTGGTTGACGCGGGCGACGAAACGGCCGTCGAACAGATTCAGCGTGAACCCGTAGTCCTTGCCCTTGCCGCTCGGATCCGGGAGCGGCTTGAGGTGCAGATCGACCGCGTACGAGTTCGGCTGGAAGCTGTCGGAGGCGTTGGCATGCAGATACAGCCATTTCACCGGCTTGGCGACCACGCCGGCCGTCTTGGTCTGCCCTTGGTTGAACGCCCAGTCGCGGGCGGCCCACTGGTAGAGCGAGGCTTCGTTGAGGTGGATGCCGTCCGATTGCAGCACCGGCGTCACCCCCGTCGTGTTGTAGTTGCGATCATTGCGCAGCCCGAAGGTGGTGATGAGGCGGTCCTGCAGAAAATAACTCTGCAACACGGCGCCGCGGGTCTTGAGGATCTGGTGCGTGTTGCCGCCGGCCGCGGTGGCGTCGGTGGCAATCGCCGGGCCGATCGTCGCGGTCTCGGTCTTGATGTTGTTCGTCAGCGCATTTCCCCAGCGGTAGGGATACGATCCGAGGGCGAACGGACTCGGCCCGTAGTCGACATTCTGGCCCGCCGCATCGCCGACATAGTACCGGAAATAGTTGATCGTGACCACGGTGGAGGGATCGGCGCGCGCGACCCCGGCCGCCAGCCAGGGATGATCGGAGATGATCGCGTCGCGATAGGAGACGCGGCGCTGCACGGCATCCTTGTACTCCCCGTAACCGGAAAGCTGATGCATGCCGAGCCAGTGCAGGGCGGATTTCTCCCGGCGGAGATCGAGCCGGTACGCGAGCTGCATCCGGTACGAGTTTCGCAGGAGCGGACTCTGGTACGAGGACGGGCGCCAGACGCCCACGTAGGTCCGCCCGAGGAACGGATTGACGGTGCCGTCGGGCAGCCGCTGGTTGGCGTCGACGAAAAGGTTGCCGGACGAGCCCTGGCTGTCGGCCGTGCCCATCAGGTCGCGCCGGTACCGCTGCGAGTCTTCGCGAAAGTACCCCGCCTCCAGCGCCAGCATCTGCCGGGGCGTGTTCAGGAAGATCTGCTCCAGTTGGAGATGCGTGGTGCGCGTCATGTCGCGGAGGCGATTGACCGCCGCGAGATTGATCGACGACCAGTCGTAAATCGACTTGTCGCTCACATTGGGATTGTTCGAGAACAACGCCTGGCCGGTGCGGACATCCTCGGGGGCGGAATTCACCAGGAAGACGGCCACGTCGCGCGTCGCCGGATTGGTGGTGGACGATCCCTGCGTCGGACCCCAGAAGCCCACGAGTCCGCTGCCGTCGACGAACAGGTTCGAATTCGTCCGGCCGGTGCCCGCGGCGTTGGCCAGGCCGCGGGGCAGGGCGCCGATGCCGACAGCCGCGATGCCGGTGACGCCGTTGATCGTCACGCGCGAGGTCACGGGATCCCACAGCGGCGAGCCCGCGTTCTTCCACCCCGTGACCGCGTCGCGCGGCGTCGTGGTGTTGGGCCGGTTGCCGTCGTTGTGATAATAGGAGAGGGACGCGCTGAGCGTCGTGTATTTGAACGGCTGGTACTTGACCATGCCATTGAGCCGCCGGGTGTCGGTGCCGGAGGGCTTGCGGTCGAAACCGTCGTGCTGGTAGACGCCGCTGCCGCGCACGGCCAGCACGCCTTTGATCAGGACGCGGTTCACGTCGAGGGTGGTGCGGTAGCCGTCGAAGTTGTCGGCGCGGGCGCTCAGTTGGGAGCGGTGCCGGGCGAGATTGGCGGTGGCGGGCTGGACGTTGACCGTGCCGGCGGCGTTGCCCAGGCCGAAGACGTTGGCATTGGGCCCGCGGCTGATCTCCACCGAATCCATGTTGAGGGGATCGATCGGCACGCGCCCGCTGGTCTCGAAATTGCCGAAGGCGGTGTTGGCGGGCCCGACGCCGCGGATGCGGTTCGCGTTGTTCGGGTTGAGCTGCGTGTTGTCGACCGGCGCGCCGTTCCGATCGAAGGCATAATCGGTGAACGTGCCCGTACCCTCCGTGCCCGCCTCGTAGAGAAACACGTCGTTCATATCCAGCATGGCGAAATCGCTCATCTGTTCCTTCGTCACCACGGTCAGGGAGGAGGCGAGATCCTCGATTTTCGAATTCAGGCGCGTGCCGGACATGGTGTTGGCGCCGTAGTAACCGCGGTCGGAAGAGATGACCTCGAAGGGCGACAGCACGACCGTTTCGCCGGCCGGCGCAGTCGCTCTGGCCTCGGCCGCATCGCGGGCGGCAATTTCGTCGGGATCGAGCCGGCCATTCTTGTTCGTGTCGTATTGCGCGAGCCCGCGGGTGTCGGCGACCGGGGTCTGCGCGGAAATTCCGCCGATAAGGAGGGCAAGAACGCCGGCGGCTTTGGCGGCGCGTTGAACCATTGGGCGAATTGCGCGGGAGTGCATGGTGTGCATGGGGCGGAAGGGGTTAATGATGCCGGACGGTAGGCTGCTGTAACCAACATTCTCACTGCGGGATGCTATACGTGCGGCAGGCGGCTGCCAAACGTCGATTTGGATCGCGCGGACAGGATGGCGTCACCGGGACGCGGTGCCTCGCGGTTCGGAATCGGCCGACGGCCAGTTAGAGAACACTTGTTCGAGGGTAACTCTCCGCCCTGCCCGACGAGGGGGCTTTACGGCCGAGTTGAAGAGTAGGCCGTGATGTGCCACCAAAGCCCGCCGCCAATCATCCAAATCTGCTTTCCGAGCCCCGCTTGCCCCATGAAGTTTCCGAGGTCCCCATCGATCGTGTTTATCCTCCTGCTGTGTTCCGGGCTGACCGCACCGGCCGCCGAATTGCGCTTTGGCGCGGCCACGGTGGACATCACGCCGAGCGAGCCGGTCGCGCTCGACGGGCAGCGTGGCGTGCGCATTGCCAAGAAGGCCGAGACGCCCATCAGCGCCACGGCGCTGGCCCTCGAGACGCGCGACGGGACCAACGTCATCGATCAGGCCATCATGGTCTCGTGCGACCTCGTTGCCATCCGGGAGGGAATGCTGGAGAAGGTGCGCGCCCGGGTGGCGCCGCGCCTCGCGGATTTCGACGCGCGAAAACTTTTCCTTTCGGCCACGCACACGCACACCGCACCGGTGACACAGGACGGGCGCTATCCGCTGCCCGCGACGGGCGTGATGAGGCCGGGTGATTACTTGGAGTGGCTGACGGCGCGCCTGGCCGATGCAATCGTCGAGAGCTGGCAGAAGCGTGCGCCGGGCAAAGTTGCCTGGGGCCAGGGCCAGGCGGTCGTGGCCCAGAATCGCCGCCCGCTTTACGACGATGGCACCGCGGTGATGTATGGCCGGACCGCGACGGAAAAATTTCGCGGCCTGGAGGGTTACGAGGATCACAATCTCGAGGCGTTGTTTTTCTGGGATCGGCAGGACCGGCTCATCGCCACGGCGATCAACGTCGCCTGTCCCGCGCAGGAGGTCGAGGGCCTGTCGGTCATCAACGCCGACTTCTGGCATCCGACGCGAGAGCAGTTGCGCGCCCGGCATGGCCGGGGCCTTCACGTGCTCGCGTGGACCGGCGCGGGCGGCGACCAGTCGCCTCACCTGACCTACGGCAAGGCGGCCGACGAGCGCATGAGGAAACTTCGCGGACTCTCGCGCCTCGACGAGATCGCGCGGCGCGTCGTAGGCGGGTGGGAGGAGGCCCGCGGCGGTGCGGAGCAAGACAAACGTTCCGACGTGGTGCTGGCGCATCGCGTCAGCGACATCGCGCTGCCGCTGCGAAAAGTCACTGACGCCGAGGTGACCACGGCCCGCCGGGAGGTGGAGAAGTTTTCCAAGGATCCCTCGCAGCGCTGGAACCAGCTGTGGAACCAGTCCGTCGTGACGCGCTACGAACTGCAACAGGGGCGCGCGCCCGGCACGCAGAAGATGGAGCTGCACGTGTTGCGTCTGGGCGACGTGGCGATCGCCTCGAACGAGTTCGAACTCTACACCGATTTCGGCGTGCAGATGAAGGCGCGCAGCCCGGCCGTGCAGACCTTCGTCATCCAACTGGCCGGTTCCGGCGGCTATCTGCCCACCGAGCGCGCGGTGGCTGCCGGCAGTTACAGCGCCATCATCCAAAGCAGCCGCGTTGGTCCCGACGGTGGCCAGGCCCTGGTCGATCACACGGTCGCCGCGATGAAGGAACTCTGGCCCGTGCAAAAATGACATTCAACTCGACGCGTCAAACCCCGCCGCTCCGCCACCCTCACGGCTGCAAAAACAGCGGCGCGCCCGGCCCCATCGGCATGCCCAAGGCGATCCACGCCATCAGCAGCGCCGTCCACACGATCATAAACACGATCGAGTAGGGGAGCATCGTCGCGATCAACGTCCCGATGCCCGCGCGCGGATCGTATTTGTGGAGGAAGGTCAGAATCAGCGGGAAATAACTCATCAGCGGCGTGATGATATTCGTCACGCTGTCGCCGACGCGAAACGCGCCCTGCACCAGCTCCGGCGAGTAACCCAGGAGCATGAACATCGGCACAAACACCGGCGCGAGCAGCGCCCACTTCGCCGATGCGCTCGAGATCAGAATGTTCACGGCCGAGGCAAACAGCACCAGCGCCACCATGAGCAGGATCGGCATGTTCTGCAGGCCGAGGTGTGCGATCAACTCCGCACCGCTCACCGCCGTGATGATGCCGAGATTCGTCCAGTTGAAATACGAGATGAACTGCGCCGCGAAAAACGCCAGGACGATGAACGAAGCCATCGACTTCATCGTCACCGTCATGCCCGCCACGATGTCGTGGTCGCTCTTGATCGTGCCCGCCGCGATGCCGTAGGCGATGCCCGGCAGCAACCCGTACAGAAAAATAAACGTCACCAGCCCCACCATGAACGCCGACTGGGCGAACGCCGCGCTCTTGGGGTTCACCAAGAATCCGTCCTTGGGCAACACGCCCCACAGCACCACCGCGGTGAGCGCCACCGTCACCGCCGCCGCCGCCCCCAAGCCGCGTTTTTCTCCGGCCGACAGCGGTTTCAATTCCTCGCGCTTCGCGTCGCCCTGGTAGTTGCCCAGTCGGGGCGCGACGATCTTCTCCGTCACCCACGTGCCCGCCGCCGTGATCACAAACGTCGAGACGGCCATGAAATAGTAGTTGGCCATCGCGTTCACTTTGTAGGCCGGGTTCACGATGTGCGCCGCCGCCTCGGAGAGTCCGGCGAGCAACACATCCACCGAACCCACGAGAAGATTGGCGCTGTAGCCGCCCGACACGCCGGCAAACGCCGCCGCCAGGCCGACCAGCGGATGCCGCCCGAGCGTGTGAAACAGCGCGGCCGCCAGCGGAATCAGCAACACGTAGCCGACCTCGCTGCCCGCGTTGGACATCACGCCCGCAAACACGACCATCGGCGTGATCAGCTTCGCCGGTGATTCAGTGTTGCGTGAGGTGTTCAGTGATGCGAAAGGAGAAACTGCATGAAACGTTCGATGATGGCTCAAATTGGATGTGGCTTCGCCCTGATCTCTTGCCTGCTCGTCGCGCTGGCGGCGGCTACTGGCGACAGGCCGTGGAAACCGTTAATGGACGGCAAGACGCTCGCCGGTTGGCACGCCGTCGGCGACGGCAAGTGGACCGTCGAGGACGGCGCGTTTGTCGGCCGGGCCAAGAAGGAAAAACTCTACGGCCTGCTGGTCAGCGACAAGCCGTTCAAAGATTTCACCGTCCGGTTCAAGTTCAAGAGCCAGACGGGTGACAGCGGCTTCTACATCCGCACGATCATCAAGGCACCGGAGCAGGCGCACGGCCTGCAAGTCCAAGTCGGCCCGCCCAAAACCGGCACCGGCGGCATCTACGAAAGCTACGGCCGCCAGTGGATTCCCGCGAAACCGGCCCTCGAGGCCGAGGCGAAATACCTCAAGCCGGACGACTGGAACGAGATGATCATCGCCGCGCACGGCGGCAACATCATCGTGAAGGTCAACGGCGTCACCGCCACCGAACTCAAGAACGATCCCAGTCGTCCCGAAGGCCACCTCGCGCTCCAGATGCACTCTGGCACCGTGATGGAAGTGCGGTTCAAGGACATCGAGATTCAAGAGCAGTGACTGGCTGGCTCGACCCGGGGGCGGCAGGGTCAGCCTGTTGCCCGTTGGCGACGAGGCCTCAGACAAGGACTCCGGGCGGTACCCGCTATCCTCATAGGACACCGGGAGAGCTCGTTCGGACGGCTGCTCGTAGCGGCCAAATTCGCGGCCGAGCAATTTGGCGGAAATCCGCCGAGTTGGTTCCAGATGTTTCACCCTGCCGCGGATCGTCGACCAGCCCGGATTCTGATCCGTGGATCGAAATCTCGCGCCGGCCGACGCCAGGGAAGTCATCTTCCGCACCAGCCTGCCCGTGGGCCGCACGCAACTTCAGGCCTAGTTTCAGGATGCCGGCGGCCGGGATTTGTGTGGCGCGTATTTCGTGAGAGTGACGCGACGCGACCGGTGAACGCCGGTCATCCCCGATGGGTCATGACCCGAAGGTACCGCGCATAGGCGAGCAAGGTGGGTCCCAAGTTCCGATGGCAGAAAGATAGCCCGACGTTACACTTGGCCACCGGCTTTGGTTTTGCCTGTCGGCATCGCCGAGAGCTTGATGCGCTCGTAAGCCCCGCGCTTTTGATCTTCGGGATGGGGTTCGAGGGCCAGCACTGTGATATCTCCACGGTCCGGGCCGTAAGCCCAGAAGAGTCGGCCTGCTGCGGGCGTGTTGTTCTCCAGATGCGACTGGAAAATCTTGATCCCGTATTTGCGGCTCAGGTCAGTGATCTCGTGTGAAGCGAGGCTGTTGTGCTTCGGATTGCCACTCAGCAAACCAAGCGCTTTGACCAGTTGCTTGAAGAGTCTGGCTTCGTCCGAATCGAGTTTGCGCAGTTGGCTCCGCGTTGAGAGGTCAATCCACAGGGAATCCATTTCCGGCTGCCCCATGCGGATGTTGAACGGCATACGGGCTATTCAACTGCGGCGAAACGGGCCAGGTTGATCGGGGCTGAAGCTTGGCCCCGTTTCAGTTGCGCGACGGAACGTTCCAGCATTCTGAGGGTCCGCGCCGGAATCGCATCGGGCGAGATCAGCACGCGCGGCTCCAGCATGTAGCTGCCGTTCGAGAGGGCCTTGACCTCGAAATACTTCGCCTTCGACCCGCGCAGGCTGATGCGATTCTTTGCATCGGCGGAGGCGAGGTAGTGCTGAAGGACTGAAACCGCCTTCCGTTTCCGGTTAGGATTGAGCACTGTAATGGGCATCAACGAGCGATGGTGGGATATCCCACCATCGTCAAGCCGCCACGGCGGGCTGGCCGAGCATGGCGAATTCGAACCCCCCTGATGGACGCCGATCGGGCGGGCACTGCCTGATACATGTTACAAGCTAACTATACTGCCGCACTCGCCAGCAAATCCGCCAGTCGGTAAAGCAGTGCGGGCGGGGGAAGACGGGGTCAGGGCGATCGACGATCGTAGGTGCCCACTCGCGGCAGGTGCGATCATCGATCGTCCAGACCCCGTACGTCGCCCCTCAAACGCTGGGTTCGGTCGGACCTTTTGGAGTTTTTTTCCGCGTCGGGTATGAGGCGGTGGACTCGGCGGCCTGTTGGTGCGCGCGCGGATAAATCTCGACCGGAAAACTGAACCAGCCGTTCTTCCGATAGAAGTCGACCGCGGACTCGATCAGCCGCCGGGTGAGCTCCGTCGGAATGAGCCCGTGGCGCGAATCGATCTCGCGCAACGCCGCCATGGTCTCGGGCGAAAGCCGCACGGAGATTTGGTCGGTCTTCTTGGTCACGCCTGAAGGTGTACGAAGGTTTTGCATGCAAAGCCTACAGCAATGTTGACTTCTTAGCCTGCACGGCATGCTTTGCAGGCATGCTGCGGCTCCTCCAGCTCGCCGGCCACGGATGAGCATATTCTCCGGCTGCCAGCCACGCCTAGAAGTTCGTCAGGGTGAGCTTAACGACGCCATTTTCGCGGCCGATTTCGGCGACCTTCTCGCCAAACGCGCCGCCGATGTCTATGCCGACCCCGCCAAGTTCTTTGGCAACACCCACCCGGCACAGAATCTCAAGGATGTGGCCAAGGCCGTTTTTGGTCGGCTGGCCAATCCGCATGAATCGGGGCTGACCCTGCGTTTGAGCACCGGCTTCGGCGGTGGGAAAACCCACACGCTGATGACGCTGTGGCACCTCGGCCGCAACGTGGGCGACTCATCGCTGGGCTCCGACCTGCTCTCGGCTCATGGCCGGCCTAAGACGGTGACGACGGTTGCCATCGATTGCGGCAAGGCCGGCATCCCCGATTTCAACACCTACGCCGACGCTTCTCCGCAAAGTCTATGGGGCGATTTGTTTTATCAACTCGGTGAGGCCGCAGGGCCTGGCGGGGGCGCGAAAGCTTTGGCAGCGATGGGCGCTGCCGATAATCCCGAGGCGTCGCCGAACGACACGCAGGTCAAAGCCGCCCTGCCCGAAGGCCCGATTCTTTTTCTACTCGATGAGATTGTAATCTACATGGCCAAGCTGTCAGAGCGGGGCCAGGGCAATCTTCTCGGTTTTCTCAACCTGCTGGCCGGCGTGGTCAGCGGTCGCCCACAGACCGTTCTGGTCGTCACCGACCCAGGTTCACAGGCCGTGTATTCCAAGCAGTCCGACCGCGTGGCGCGCGAGTTGGACGCTCACGCAAAAAACCTCGAGGAGATTTTTGGGCGCAAGATGACCAGCATCGATCCCATTGGGGATGAGTCCGCCAGGGTTATCGTGCGCCGGCTGTTCGGCACCATCGACCGCTCCGTCGCTCAAAAGACCGCCCAGGCATACTCGGACCTTTACCAACGGGTCGTGGCCACCGATTCCCGCGTGCTCCCAACCGGCGGGGCGTCGCCACCGACCTCGCCCGCATTCAAGAAGGCACTTGAGGAGGGCTATCCGTTTCACCCCCGTCTGCTCAAAACCGCCGAGGAACGGCTCGGTGCAATGGACAGTTTTCAAAGAAGTCGCGGCGTGCTCCGCCTGTTCGCCCGCATTATCCGCGATGTCTGGAATCACAAAACGGCCTGCGATTTGATTTCAGCCGGCGAGGTGAACTGGTCCGACAAGGATATCCGTTCCGATCTGCTGGATCGCCTGCGTCGCGACCGCTTTTCAGCCGCGATCAAAGCGGATATCGAGGGTCACGCGACGGACCTCCTCGACGGCGGGAAACGGGGTATTCACACCCGCGCGGCCTCTGCTCTCCTCCTGGAAAGCCTCGATACGGCCAACTCATCCAGTGGATTTGACGCGCCGGAAATCACGTTGGCCATCCTTCGCCCGGAGGACGCTGGACCGGAACCCGGCGAGGCCCTGGACCGGCTCATCGGTGTCAGCTGGCACACCTACCCGCGGCCCGGTGGCAGCGGCGTGCAGTTTCGCTACGAGCCCAATATCACCCGCCAGATCGACGAGATGCGCACCAAGATCGGGGCGGACGACGCCGCCATTCGTATTCGCGCCGAGGTCCAGCAATATTTCGGCGGCTCCATCTTCAAGCTGTCAGCGTGGCCGGCCTCCGCCAATCAAGTGGCGGAATCGGCGGATCTGCAGCTTGCGCTTTGCACCGACGAAAAACGCGCGCTGTCCGTCGTCACCTACAGCGATGACCGCGACCCGTTCGCCCCGATTCCGCGTGGCTTCAAGAACGCGCTCCTTGCCATCGCCCCCTCGGATGCGAAGTGGACTACCGCCATCGAAAAGACCCAGCGCCTCATCGCCGCCGAGAAGATCAAAAAAGAACACGGCACTGGTGCCGCCGGCAAACAGGTGCTGGAACAGATCGAGCGCATCGAACCCGACCTCCGAAAGCAGTTTTTCCTGCATAGTTATCGGGCGTTTGACCTGGTGTTGCTCGCCGGTCGCAACGTCCTCCAGTTGGAGGAGCAATACATGGTGCCGGAAGCTCAGGTGCTGCAGAAACCGAGTGGCCAGGCCGGGCTTCGCCGATTTCTCGAGGAAAAGAAGCTTCTTCATAAATCCAGTGACGCCATCGATGCGGACCTGTTTACGACCAAGGTTCTCTCCGGAGCCACCCCGGTCGCCGGTCAGCCCGATGTGTATACGGGCAAAGCGGTTCACGAACGAATCCTGAGCGCGCCGGGTTTGCGGCTCATCCCGGATGCCGATGTGATTCGTTTGACGGTTTTGAAAGCCGTTGAAGCCGGAAAACTGGTGGTGCGTTTTGCGGACGACCGCTCATTCGACCACCAGGGATGTGTCGAGGGGGTGAGCGGCCACCGCCGCCGCGTTTCGAATCTTCTTTCCGCCACCTTCCCGCTCGATGACACCGTGCAGGTTTCCTTGTCCGGATCGGCTTCCGCCGTCGGTTGGCTCGCCGAGGACAAACCCGAGCCTGCTTCCGGGGGCGGAGCAACTCCTCCATTCGGAAGCGGGGGAACAACTCCGCCGCCGCCGCTGCCAAGTTCGGTCACGGGCACGAGTTGGACGGCGATCCTCGCCTACGCCAAAACTCGTCCGCTCCTGAAATTGGAACTGCGGGCGCCGACTCCCGCCGTGGCCGCCACCCTGGCCACGCTCGCGCAGCCACTCGGCGCCGATGCACTCACCGTCAGCGTCACGCTGAACGGCGACGCCAAGGATGGCGGTTCGGTGAACTTTGCCGCCAACGATCTGAAGCTCAACCATCCGACCAAGCCGCTGCAGATCGCACAGACTTTATTCAATTCGCTCACAGAGGGATGCGCCTACGAGGCCATGCTTACCCTCGTCTTCAAAGGCGGACGCACCGGTCTTTTCGCCGCCTTGGAAAATTTACAGCAAAGCGCGCCGACCGAGATGAAACCCATTGGTCTCTTCGACAAGCCGGCCGTTTGATCGGAAACTCCCTATGAAGATCCGGGAAGCTTCGTTTGCCCTTCGAGTCGTCCGCCGCCGCGCTGGCGATGCGGCCATTCTCTATCGTCGTTCGCTGGACGACAAAATGAACGAACGGCTCACGCGCGTCACATCGGTTTCGCCGCTGGCTTTTGCCTCCGGCACGGCGCTGATTCGGCTCGCGGCGCGCGAAGGATCGAAAGAAGCCACCGGCCGATCCGCGACACGGGCCCGTCTGTCGCTGGAGCCCGGACCATTCTACCCGCTCGATCCGGATTGGGGTGCCCGGGTTGCCTGCTACGCGATGGTGGCTTCCGGCCTGCGCAATGCCGAGCGCCTCCATCGCGCTGCCGGCCATCTGCAAACGTCGGATCCGGGTGAAGCGGCCTGGTGGTTCGGACTCATGCGCAACGGCCGGCTCACCCGCACCCGGCGTGCGCTGCGCATCCTGCTCGAAGCGGTGAAGTAGCCCGACTCCGCGAGTATGGCGCACCACGAAACAAACCGAGCGCGTCATCGCCCATAATCTCCTTGGGCGCTTTCGAACGCGCGGGGCGTGGCATCGAGGAAGGTCAGGAGAAACACCGAATCGACGAATCCAAGCCCGAGAAACTCTGATTTCACATGTCAACTCCGCGACCGCGCCTTCTAATTGAAGATTGGCTACCTGCCGCTGCTATTGGTGTTGAGTGCATGCGCGAACGTGGCACGGGACAACAACCGCCCGATAAGCGATTGCATGTGTGGTGGGCCAGGCGCCCGCTGGTCGTAAGCCGTGCCGCTGTTCTCGGGTCTTTGCTTCCCGCAGGATTTTCCCATGAGCGGTTTGAACGACTGCTGGGCTTTTGGGGAAGCTCTAAGCAGATACTCGACGCTCAACGGATGCTTGAACGTGCCAGCTCAGCAGGAGCTGCTCGGATTGTGAATCCACACGGGCAACGTGCGTTTCGACGCGGCCTGCGTGAGGATGATTTGGCAGAAGCACATGCTGCGGCAAAACATCTTTCTCAAGAACCGATAGCTGTTATCGATCCGATGGCGGGAGGAGGCTCAATCCCTTTGGAGTCGGTGCGACTTGGGTTCAAAACCTACGCCAATGAGCTCAATCCAGTTGCATGCACGGTTCTCGAGGCGACGGTTGACTACCCATTTCGATTCGGTCCCGAAATAGGAAAAGAGGTTAGGCATTGGGGGGCAGAACTCCGCAATAGGTTTAATGCTCGGATGGAACAGTATTTCCCTAAGAAGGGATACTTGATACCTCACTGTTATATTTTTGCGCGTACGGTTCCATGTCCGGAAACACAGCACCAGACGCCTTTGGTGCCTGATTGGCACCTGCTTAAACCCAAAGGAAGCGACTATCGGCTCGTTGCCGAGCCAGTGATAAACAGAAATGGAACGTGGACTGTGCGTATTCGTGAAGTTGGAGCGGGTGCGGGGAAACTCAATGAGGCACCGCTTCCCACCTACAGCGGCGGAGAAGGGATTTCGCTATTCACCCGGACTAAAATATCAGCCAACTATATCAAAGCTCAGGCCCAAAACGGGAAGATGGGGAGTGCTCTCTATGCGGTCGCTGTTAAAACAGGAAGCGGTCTGGAATTTCTGTCAACAGCCCCAGCAGATTTGAAAGCATTAGCCGGGGCCGAAACTGAGCTGGCGCGCCTTCGGCTTGACTGGGAAGCGAAAGGGATTCTTCCAATCGAAAAATACCCTCTGATTACGAGTGATGGAAGGCCTACTGAATACGGGATGCCACGATGGGCCGATATGTTTTCGCCGCGTCAGCTGCTTGGTTTTGGTGTTCTGACTGAGGAGCTAAAGAAACTCCAAGCGAAGATTCGGGCGAGTGTTAAGGGACAAGATGAAGCCGAAGCCGTCATCCATCTACTCGCGTGTGTTGTCGACAAATTGGCGAACTACAACTCGATCTTAGGATCTTGGCAGTAAATGTCTAACTTGCACGGCATGATCGTTGCAGTTTTCCCGTCGGTCGTCGCCAAAGTGATCGCCGGTCACCAAGTCGGTGGGGACGACCGATGCGAAAGAATCAAAGATTCTTCATATAGCGCT
>JBIJCX010000231.1:0-13120 GCA_044344465.1 Opitutaceae bacterium | reverse complement strand
CGCCAGTGTCCTGGCGTGCACCGGCTTTTCCGCGCCGGCGGAAAAACCCAACGTCGTCTTCATCCTCGCCGACGATCTCGGCTGGAGCGACACGACATTCAACCGGCCGAACGCGTTTTACGAGACGCCCAACATCCAGCGGCTCGCGCACCGCGGCCTGCGGTTCACCCAGGCGTACTCCGCCAACCCGCTCTGCTCCCCCACCCGCGCCAGCATTCTCACCGGGCTCTATCCGGCGCGCATCGGCATCACCGCGCCGGTCTGTCATCTGCCGCAGGTCATCCTCGAAAAAGGCACCATCCCGAAGGCGGCTCCCACCGCCAAAGTCCTCGTCGCCCAAAGTGTCACGCGGCTCAAGACCGATTATTATACGCTGGCCAAGGCGCTCAAGGGCGCCGGCTATGCCACCGGACATTTCGGCAAGTGGCATCTCGGACCCGAGCCGTACAGCCCGCTCCAGCAAGGCTTCGACGTGGATTTCCCCCACTGGCCCGGACCGGGACCGGCCGGCAGCTACGTCGCGCCGTGGCGATTTCCGCCCGCGCTCAACGTCGCGAGCTCGCCTGGCGAGCACATCGAGGATCGCATGGCGAGCGAGGCGATCGCGTTCATCAGGGCCAACCGGGACCGCCCGTTCTATCTCAACTACTGGGCCTTCTCGGTCCACGCGCCCTACGACGCCAAGCCGAAATTGATCGAGAAATACCGGGCCAAGGCCGCGCAGCTCCCGCCCGGCAGCGCCCAGCGCAATCCGGTTTACGGCGCGATGGTCCAGAGCCTCGACGACAATGTCGGCCGCCTGCTCGACACCCTCGATGAACTCAAGATCGCTGACCACACGATCCTCGTTTTCTTCTCCGACAACGGCGGCGTCCACTGGATGGCGGGCACCGCCGAAGCCGCCGGCGCCAACGACATCGCCGGCATCCCGATCACCAGCAACGCCCCGCTCCGCGGCGGCAAGGCCACGACCTACGAAGGGGGCACACGCGAACCGTGCGTCATTGTCTGGCCCGGACTCACCAAGGCGGCCGTCGCGACCGACACGATTATTCAGAGCACGGATTTTTTTCCGACGTTTGCCGACGTCCTGAAGCTTAATGTGCCCGCGGCGCACAAGTTCGACGGCCGGAGTTTTGCCCCGGCGCTGCGCGGTGCGGCGCATGATCGCGGCCCGACGTTCTGCCATTTCCCCCACACCACCCCCGCCTCCGGCGGCTTGGCCTCGACCTGGGTGCGCGTGGGCGACTGGAAGCTCATCCGTTTCTACTGCCTCAACGACGACCAGACCGACCTCCTCGAACTCTACAACCTGAAGGATGATCTCGGCGAAACGCGGAACCTCGCCGCGCAGCAACCGGGAAAAGCGAAAGAGCTCAACGCGCTCATCTCCGGCTTCCTGACGGACACCGAGGCCGTGGCGCCGCCGCGCAATCCCGCCTACGATCCGGCCGCGAAAGCGGCGGCCGCGCCGAAAGCCAAGGGCAAAGGAAAGAACAAGGCCAAAGCCAATCCGAATCTCCAATGAAGGACGGCAAAAATAGCGGTGGCAAAAAAAGGCAGACCCTCGCGCCTTCTTTCCCAAGGTGAGCCGGCCCGAAGAATTCCGCCCCCACCTGCTCTCCCTTTTTTGCCAACTCTTTTTTTGCCGTCCCCCATGTGCCCATCAATCACCCAACTCCGCTGCGCTGCCTCTCGCAGGACGAGTTCCGCGAACTCGCATTCACCGTCAAAGGCAGCCTCGAAATTCACCATTTGGTTTTGCTCTCAGCTCTCAGCCCTGATCCCTCAGCAAAATCCTTACCGCCAAGTTCACCCACTCGAACTCGCCTCCCGCCCCTAAATCCGGTCCCAGTTGTCGCCGAAGTCCGAGGCATCCTTCCGCACGGCGTGGCCGTTTTCCAGCAGCGCATTGTTCAGGAAGATTTCGGCTTCAGGCTCTAAGCTTTCAGCTTTAAGCTTATCGCTTACCGTGGACCGCAAAAACACATCGGCGAGGTAGCGGTCGAATTTGTCGGGCTTCGTCGTGTTGATGACGACGGCCGTCGATTTGGCGACGAGCGCATCGACAAACCGTTTCGCGGCCCGGCCCTCGGGCGTGTTCAGCTCCGGGCAGTCGAGCCCGCGCAACCGCAGCTTTTGCTCGATGAAAACCCCGGGCGAAACCTCCAACTCGACGACGAGCGTGTCGCCATCGACCACGCGGCGAAGCGTGGCGGCGTAGGTGAAGAGTTCGGCCTTCGTCGCCCCCTCGACCAGCCGGAGACTATCGTCGTCGGCGATGCGGACGATGTCGCCTTTGGCCAATCGCTTCGTCTGCTCGGGCGTGAGCGGCCAGTAAAGTTTGAACCCGAGATCGACCGCGAGACCATCGCCGCGCGCGACGATGCGATGCAGCCCCGGCGTGCCGCGCTGGGGGGTGAGGAGCACGGGCGGTTCACCGGTGGAAGGCTCCACGACTTTGGCTTCTTCCGCGGGAGCCAGCGCTCGGATGCGCTGCTCCAATTGAACTCCCGTCCACCCCTTGCGGTCGGCCTCCCTGGCGAGAGCGTTACGCACCTTTGCATCGGCGATCGGGAGCAGCAGGCGATAGTGCGTCCACGTCAAATTGCGCCGCGCGGCGCAATTTGGGACCTCTTGGTAAAACTGCACGCAGCGCTGGAGCTGGCTCCGGTGGGTTTTCAGGTCGGCGGCCAACCGTTGAATCGTGCCGGCCCCGTAGTCGGCGCGCTCCTTGAACAACAGCACATGCTCGTGAATGAGACGGCCAGTTTCGTGATAGGTGCGAACGCGGGCGAGTTCGACCGCCTGCTGGCCCTTGAAAAGCGTCAGCTCCACGGCCCGCCGCAGCTCGGCGTAGGTTTTCGGGACGGGAGCCAATGCGGTGGCGGGCATGACCAGACAGAGCAATCAGGTGCCGGCACTCTGTGCAATCTCAAGCCCTGGCCGCCGCTCTCGATGGCGATGGCGTCACGCGAGTGCTGGAGCGTTGGGCGTGGCGAATTCTTCGATGTACTCGGGGCGCTGATCGAGGATGGCTCGGCAGACAGCGGCGTGGACCATGGAGGATGGCGAGAGACCGCGTGATTCTTGATGGTCAACAAGCTGGTCCTGGACCAACAGAACAACGGAGGTTCCTGCATTCAGCTTCCGATTCACCTTGCGGACGAGCACGTCGAAATGGGCTGCTGCTGCATTCGTCCATCTGTTGGAAAGGGATCGACTCGGATTCGCCTGATCGAGTCGGTCCAATAGCCAATGATGATTTTCCAGCCGACGCTGCTCGCCGGCGTCGCGCGAGCGCAACTGCGGGACCGCGTGTCTGGGATTTCCCGACAGCTGTATCTGGACTCCAGCGGACGCCGGGCACTCGAACGGATGGAGCCAGTCGACGGAGGAACGTGGAGGTCCGGGCGAAAGCGCAAGGCGATCACCTTTCGCGATCGTCGTGTCGTTACAGCTCTTGCAGATGGGAACAAGATTCCAAGGGGAGCATGCCAGAAGGGGGAAATGCGTCTTACTGTAGTAGTGGTCCAGTTCGGGGGTCCCCATATCACCATCGCAATACGGACAAACAACCTTGGTGAGGTTGGCTTCACGAAACTGCTTTTTGTATTGTCCCTTCGTCATCCCGCGACCGCCCCCAAAAGCATAGCCTTTCGTTCTGCCCGCCTGGCCCAGCAGATCGTAACAGTCCTTGAAAAACTCTGTCACGGTCGTCGCAAGCGCGGCGTTAAAATCGGGCAGCTCAAAAAGGTCACGGAAATCGCCGCCGGCCTTCAGCAAAGTGGGCACCTTGTTCTGTCGGCAGAACTCATCATAGAGCGCCTGCCTTGCTGCGGGCGTTGCAGACGCGATGAATTGAATGCGGCCCTCCTGCCCACGGAGGCAAAACTTCCGCACCCACTCGGCATCCCAACAGCGCCACACGTTTTGAACCCAAGCAGTGTTGACTGTATTGGCTGCTAGCGTTGGATCGGCCAACGCCTTTAGGAGCCGCTTTTGCAGGGCAACGATCCTGAAAAGCAGGGTCGCACTCTTGGGCAGTCTAAGTGGATGCAGCGCCATCGGCGGATGCACGGAGTTTTTTCAGGATGGCGCGGAGTTCGGCGCGGTGGAAGCTGCTGCCGAGGACGTTGAGGATGGCTTCGAGTTCGGTTTCGCGGCCTTTCCACTCGGTCTTGAGGAGCTGGTCGAGAATCTCGACAGAGCGGCTGCCGATGCTGCTGTCGGCGCGGAAGAGGTTCATGCTCACCTCGCCGGGGTCGGTGCCGAAGAGGCCGCCGGTGACTCCTCGTGCGGTGATGTGGCCTTCGGTTTTGTCTAGCACGGTCACTTCCGCCGCGAACGCATCGGTCAAGGCGATGCTGGTGTGGGTGGCGACGATGACATTGGCGGCGGTGGTGTTGAGCAGGCCCAAGTCCACCATCTCGACGATTTCGCGTTTCCACACGTCGTTGAAGTGGGTTTCGGGTTCGTCGAGCAGGAGCAGGGAGCCATCCTGGCCGCGCAGGAGGAAGAGGAGACCCATGCGGCCGAGGAGCATTTGCTCGCCGTCGCTGAGTTGGTCGTAGGTGACGAGGGTGTCGTCGGGTTCGCCATCAGCGGCTTCGGGGCGGTGGATGCGTTTCACCGTGAGCGTGAGATCTTCCAGCAGGCCGGTGCGTTCCCAGTCGCGGAGGCGGGCGAAAACATCCATCGGCGTGGAGTCGATTTCCTTGTCCTCGCTGAAGACGCGGAGAATGGCTTCGGCCATGGTTTTGCTGCCGTCCACGCGTTCGGCGATGAACTCCATAGTCTTGCTCGGGATGCCGAGGGGGAAGGCGTCTTTGAGTTTTTCAGTGAGGCTGATGCGGTCAGAGGGGCCGAGGGAAAAGACGGCGCGCTGGCGTCCGCGGGGCTGGGCGATGACTTCGTCGGCGAGGGCGACGAGGCAGAGCAGTTCCTGATGCTGGCGGGGACTGACACGGTCGTCGGCGTCGCGATAGGTGAGGCTCAGATGAGTGGGCCAGAACCAATCGATCTCGTTGAGCACGCGGCGGGCGTCCTTGGGTTGGCGGAGACTTCCTTGAGCACCGTCTTGAGCGCATTCTGACCGAACTGATCGAACTCGCGGTCGAGCAGACCGCCATCGCGGACCTTCCTGGTGAGCTGGGTGGCGACGGCCTTGGCGGCCTTCTCGGCGGAGGCGAGGGCTTTTTCCGCGTCGGGTGTTTTGGCGGTGGCGTAGGCGTGCTGGACGGTGGCCTCGACGAGGGCGCGGACGGCTTGCTCGAACTGCGGGCGGACCCGGGCGAGCGCGGCGTCGTCATACTGGCGGGAGCCGCGTTTGTCGGCGGGGTTGAAGGGGAAATCCTGCGGCCACAGCTCGTGCAGCGGGAACGTGTGGCCCTTATCGCCGGACTTGGCGGGAAAGATTTTCAGGAAGTCGTCGTCCACGCTGCGCCAGCGTTCCTCCCAGTAGTCGGGCTGGTAGTAATCCTTGGCGACGGCGGCGGCTTTGCTGGCAGTCTCGCCCTGCCGGTAGCGGTTCCAGGCGTCGAATTTCACCAGGGCGTCGCAGAGGTCGTTGTCCTGGCCGTAGAGGGCCTTGCGCTTTTGGTCGAGCGAGAAGGCTTCGTCGGTGATCTCGTAGAACCAGACTTCGCGGGTGCGGGGTTCTTCGCCTTTGGCGACGGCGGTGCCGGCTTTCTGGAAAAGCAGAATGGAAGTCTTCACGCCCGAGTAGGGCTGGAACATATTCGCCGGGAGGGAGGCGACGGCTTCGAGCGTGTTTTCGAAGAGGATCTGCCGGCGCAGGGCGCGGTGGGCATTGGTGCCGCCGAAGAGCACGCCATCCGGCACGATGACGGCGGCGCGTCCGCCGATCTTCAGAAGGTCGAGCATGAGCCAGACGAAGAGCAGCTCGCTCTTGGTGGTGATGGCGGCTTTGCCTTTGCCCTCGCGGGGAAAGCGCTGGCGGTTTTCGCTGAGGTCGCCCTCGTCCACGCTCCCGGTAAAGGGCGGGTTGGCGAGGATGTAGTCGTAGGTGCCGCTTTCGTCGTCCTTGAGTCGCTTGCTGAGTGCGTCGAGTTGGTGGACTTCGGGGGATTCCAGATCGTGGAGGATGAGGTTCATCCACGCGATACGGACCATGGTGCGGTCGTTGTCGTAGCCGTGGAAGAGGCTGCTGAAATTGTGCTGCGCGCCCGCGGGCCAGACGGGCAGGACATCGTGCGGGGCGCCGTCCCATTCGAGGCGGAGCACGTCCGATCCGGTGTTGTCGGCTTTCCATTGCAGCAGGGAGTTGAGCAGGAAGCCGCCGGAGCCGCAGGCAGGATCGAGGATGGTCTTGCCCAGCTCTGGCTTGAGCAACTGCACCATGAAGCGGATGACATGGCGCGGGGTGCGGAACTGGCCGTTCTTCCCGGACTCCTTCACCTCTTCGAGCAGATACTCGAAGATGTCGCCCATGATGTCGGAGTTGACCGAGCGGGTGTCGAGCTGGCGGAAAAGTTCGTCGATGAGGCCAACCGAACGCTTAAGGGTGTCGGTCTTGTTGACGTCGAGAATGAAGTAGGCGTCGCTGAGGCGACCGGAAATGCGGCCGAGGGTGGTGTTGCCGTTTTGCGCTGGGCCGACGCGCTGGTCCAGAGATCGGAGCCAGGGGAAGACAGTGTCGTTGAGGAGCGGGAATGAGACACTCTGACGGATGTAGGACCAGCGGCAGGTGTCGTAGTTGGCGGGAACGGTGAGTTTGTCAAAAATCTCTTCAACGGTGAGCTTCGGATTCCCGGCTTTCAGCTCCGATACCATCCTCGTGCGCAGACTATTTTCCTCGGCAGAGAGCGCATAGATCGAACTTTTCCCCTGCGCGACGCGATCGCGGTCGAGAGCCTCCAACTGCCGGATGAAGAGCAAATACGTGATCTGCTCGATGGCGACGAGCGGGTTGGAAAGACCGGAAGACCAGAAGAGGGACCAGAGGTCGTGGACTTTGCGGCGAAGTTGGGGTGACAGCATGAGAGGAGTTTACCGTTTGCGGATGGGCTTTTTCGATTTGGGTGCGCGCGGTCGCTCCGGAGCAGCGCTGGCGAGGTGGGATTCGATCTGGTCGCGGTCGGCCTCGAGGAAGGCGCGGAGCTTTTCAGCGGACGGCAGGGCGACGAGGTAGCGGGAGACGAAGAGTTTCTGGTCCATGCCCGCGGTGGCGAACTCGACGGCGGCCTGGTCGCGGTCGCTGCACAGGATCATGCCAACGGGCGGGTTGTCCCCGTCTTCCATGCCGTGGGCCTTCCACCAGTTGAGGTAGAAGTTCATCTGGCCGGCGTCGCCGTGTTTGAAGGGGCGGATCTTGAGATCAATGAGGACGTGGCAGCGGAGGCGGCGGTGGTAGAAGACGAGATCGATGTAATCGTGCTGGCGTCCCACCGTGATGCGCCGCTGCCGGGCCTCGAAACAGAAGCCCGCGCCGAGTTCGAGCAGGAACGACTGGAGGTGAGTGAGCAGCGCACTTTCGAGATCGGACTCGATATATTCCGGACGCTCCGCGAGTCCCGTGAACTCGAGCACGTAGGGGTCCCGGATGAGATCGGCGAAGGTCTCCTGCGGTTCTTGCCTCCGCGCGCGTTCGATGACGGCCTTCTTGTTCGTGGAGAGCCCGGTGCGCTCGTAAAGCAGCGAGCCGATCTGGCGGCGGAGCTGGCGAACGGACCAGTTGGCTTTGATGCATTCGTTCTCAAAGAAGGCGCGTTTCCAGGGGTCATCAATGGCGAGGAGTTCAACGAGCTGGCTCCACGACAAGCGGAGGAGCGCCTCTGGTGAAAGCGGCGCGGGCAATTCGGCTGACGGTGTCCGTCGAATTCGGGAGGCTTTGGATTTGTCCGACAGTGTCGGGCGAATCGGGGATAGCGATTCGACAGGCGCACCTGCCGAACTCCCGGCAGTCAATTCGCGTGACGCCGCCCGATAGGTGGGCGGTGCATGGAGGTCCGCCAATTCACCCGACACTGTCGGATGAATCTGGGGGTAGGTAACATAGGCCTGCCGGCAAAGCCGAAGCAGTGTTGTGTTGAAGCCTGTAGGGCCCTTAACCCGCAAGTCAGCAGCAACTGACTCCAGCAGCCGCTCGCCATACGCTGCCCGTTCTTTTCCATTCTGCTCGAACTCCACGAGGTATGCTCCGACGAGCCAATTGCGGAGGACGAGCGCCTGATTGGCCGCAGTGGCCACACGCGCCTGGAGTTGCGTGGTGGCGGACTGGATGGCAGTGATGAGGGCGGCGTAGTTCATGCGGCGAGGTCTTTGACCAATTCGAACAGGTCCGCGAGTTCGGGCTTCGCGAACAGTTTCTCAGGGTCTCCGATTGTAGAGAACGGGGGAGCACGCAGCACGTCGAGTGACGTGATCTCGGCCTTCTGCATGACGGCTTTCCGCAAGGTGCGGACGAACATGAGCTGCGTGGCCGTGAGTTGCGGATGCTGGCGCACCCATTCGTCGAATGCCTGTGAGATGGATTCCTCGCGCGACGGAAGCTTGGAAACGTTGAGGATGTGCCGGAGAAAATCGGCGAGACTGGCCTTGGGCTGATGGTAGGCCTCACGGAGCCGTTCCTCGGTCACAAACAAGTCGGGGCCTTGCAGGGCTGCGGCGATGGCGGCGATGTCATCGGGTGCTAGTTCCTCACCGCGCTGGAGTCGTTGGAGGGCGGGATTTTCGCCGGCGAGGTCCTTTACCAGCGCCTCGACCTGAGCACGGTAAGTGTCGGCAAACGCACCTTCACCGGTCGGACCGAAGACGATCCAATGTCGCTGCTGGATTTGATCGGGGAGCGAAAGGCGGACGAAGGTGCCAGCGGGGCGACGGTTCCGAAACCGCATGAACGGAGCAAAGGTCTCCTGCAACTGCATGATGCGCGGACAAGTGAGACTGGCCCAAAAGGAATCGGTCTGGGCGGCGGCAAGGGCTTCGAGATGCGGACGGATTTCGGGAATGTTGGCCGGGAGCAATGCGAGCTGCTCAGTGATGCGCGCCCGGAGTTGCGCGATCTCACCGGCGTCTGCTCGGAGGTGCGCGAGTGCGAGTTGCTCCGTCTGGTTCTCGAATTGCAGCTCGGGATAAGTGCCGGCGACGGAGAACCGCAGCAACGGCGCGATGGTGTGAGAGAGATGGGTGATGTTTTCGTCCGTGAGGTTGCTCCACGGGTCATCGGTATCGGCAAGGCTTCGGATTTCCTCGGCATGCGGCGACACATTGATGTTCTCCAAAGGCAGCGTGCCGACCAAATCGCGTAGCTGTCGGATCGTGTGAGCGACGGAGGGAGCATCCGTACGGCCGGCGAGAATTTGAAGCTTTTCCAGACGGAGGCGGAACAGGCGTGAAGGCAGCGGTTCTGACACGGCACCGGCGCGACCGTCCTTGTTGACCTGGAAATAATCGAAGTTGTCCCAGTGATCGATGACGAGGAAGTCGGCCTTCTTCTGGCCGTTGACCGGGTCCGTCCAAGTGCGGGTGCCGCGTCCCAGCATTTGCCAGAACTTCACTTTGCTGAAGACGGGCTTGGCGAAAACGAGATTTCGTATGGAAGGCACGTCGATGCCGGTATCGAGCATGTCCACCGAGATGGCGACGCGGGGGAAATCCTTGTTCTTGAAATCGTCGAGGGTTTTCTCGGCCCTCTCCATCTGGCTGTCGATGACTTTGGCAAGACCCTTGCGCTGGAGGTCGGGGTAAAGGCGGTTGAAGCTCTTGTAGAGTTCCAGGGCGTGTTTGTGAGAGATGGCGAAGATGATGGTCTTCGCGGGCAGGGTGCCGACGGCGTCCTTGATGGCGTGGTCCATGAACTCGCGCACGATGGCGTCGTTCGTGCCGGTGTTGGTGACTTTGCGCTCCAGGTCCGAGCCTTCGAAGCTGTATTGATCGGGATCGATGCCCTGCTCGCGCACCTGTTGCTTCACTTCATCCGGTAGCTCACCAGGCTTCAATCCTTCGATTTGGAAAGCGGTGCGGGCAACATGGACGGGGCGATAGGGGACGAGGTGCTTGTCCCGCACGGCCTCATCGTAACCGTAGTAAAAGCTGGGAGTGTCGTCACCGCAGTCGAAGAGCTCGAACGTGTTGTGATCGAGAAAGTCCGTGGGCGTGGCGGTGAGGCCGAGATGAATGGCGTCGAAGTGATCGAGGATCGCCTTGTAGCGGCTGTAGATGGAGCGGTGGCTTTCGTCCGCGATGATGAGATCGTAGTAGCCGGGAGAAAGGCGCTGATAGAGCGACATCATGCCGGGGTAAGTCGCGAAGTGGATTTGCGCGTCATGATCGATAGCACCGCCTTCGATCCATGAGCGGGGCGATCCAGGAAGGTGCTCTTTGAAAGCGCCCAGCGCCTGCTTCACCAGTTCGCGGCGGTCGGCGAGAAATAGGACGCGCTGGATGCGCTCCTGACGTTGGAGCAATTCGACGAGAGCAACGGCGACGCGGGTTTTCCCGGTGCCGGTAGCAAGGACCATGAGGAAGCGCCGCTTGGCGGCTTCGATGCGCTCGGCGATAGTCTTGACGGCCTCGATTTGGTAGGCGCGATCAATGATGCGATCGAGAGGCATCGCGCCGGTGAGTGGCTTGCCGTATTTATCGAGGTGGGCGAGCCGCGTGAGGTCCTCTTCGGTGAAGAACCCGCTGACTTTGCGAGGCGGGTAGAGATTGCGATGCCAAAACCAAATTTCGTCACCATTGGCCAAGAAGACGAAGGGGTCGGTGCCGTTCTTGGCGCGGAGAGCATCGGCGTAATCTGAGGCTTGGCGTTCGCCGTCCAGAGCGTCTCGGCTGGAGCGCTTGGCTTCAACTATCGCGAGGACTCGCTCAAGGCGATCCAACAGCGCATAGTCGGCGAATTCGTTTGCGGTCCGGTAGGCGTCCGGGGGCTCGTTAAGGAGTGAAGTCGTTTCAACAAGAAACTCTTCGAGCAACCGTCTGCTGCCCACGGCCCAGCCAGCACGACCGAGTTGCAGGTCGATCTTTTCCTGACGTGTCTGGCGTTCGGGCTTCATGCGGCAAGCGAGCGAGCAGAATGCTCGTAACAGTTGCGGTCCACTTTGCGGAACCAGTCGGAATTGATGAAGGGCGGCTTGGCGAGGATGAAGTCGGCGTCTGGCGTCGTTTCACTATGTCGGGATAAGCGAAGGTCGGGATGGAGGTCGCGGCGGAAGGTGTCGGCGTGCTCGGGGCCGAAGTCGGCCACGATGCCGCGCAGGGCGAGGAGGGGCGAAGGTCGAAACCCGAAGGTCGAATGACGAATTGAACCGAGAGTGATGGGGTGGCGGTTCATGGTTTCTTCGGCTTGGGCTTCCTGGATTGTGGCAGCTTCTTCACCTCGGCATCAAGCAGTCCGAGCAGGTCCGCCATCAGCTTCTGCGCCGGCCAGACCGTTTCGTCTCGCCGCCGCACTTGCCGGCGAGTGCCACCATCCCCCGTCTGGTCGAGGATGATTTCGGCATCGGACAAAGGGCCGGCACTCATGGTTTCGTTATCGCTCGGTTTGAACCGTTGCAGATTTTGCAACGGTTGAAATGATGCGCGGAAGAGAAACGCAGTGCACAGTGGCCAGAATTCCGCCAGCGTTGGCTGCGCTGCCAACCTCCCGCCCGCCATGAACCGTCCCGCCTTTCTCTTCGCCTTTCTCTTCGCCGTGCTTTTCGCGATCGCCCACCTGCCGCTGTTCGCGGCCGAATCCACGCTCCCGCGCCCCAACATCGTCGTCTTCATCTCCGACGACCACGGCATGCTCGACTCGGAACCCTACGGCGCCAGCGACATCCGCACGCCGAACATGACGCGGCTCGCCGCCGAGGGCCTGAAGTTCACCCACGCGTTCGTCGCTTCGCCGGCGTGCGGTCCGAGCCGCACCGCCCTCCTCACCGGACTGTGGCCGGCCCGCAGCGGCGCGGAACGCAACCATATGCCCAAGCGGGCCGAGGTGCCCTCGCTGCCGACGGTGCTCCGCGCGCTCGGCTATGAAGTCGCCGCGTTCGGCAAGGTGGCCCACAATGACTGGGCGAAATTCTACGACCTCGACGTGGCGGTCGGACCCAACGTTGGCATCACCGGCACGGCCGACGTCGGGAAATATCTCGCCACCCGCGATCGCGCCAAGCCGCTCTGCCTGTTCGTGGGCACGCGTCATCCGCACGCCCCCTGGAGCGAACCCGACAACTACCATCCCGCCGCGCTCCGGCTTCCACCCACCCACGTCGACACGAGCGTGACCCGGGAGATGCGGGCGAAATACAGCACCGACGTGACCAAGGCCGACACGCTGCTCGGAGAACTCCGCGCCCTCACCCAAAAGCATGTGCCCGGCGACACGCTCTTCGTTTACACCGGTGACAACGGCGCGCAGTGGCCGTTCGCCAAATGGGACCTCTATGACGCCGGCATCCGCGTGCCGCTCATCCTCGCCTGGCCCGGCCACGTGAAACCCGCCGCCACCACCGACGCGATGGTGTGCTGGCCGGATCTGCTGCCCACCTTCATCGAACTCGCCGGCGGCAAAGTGCCCGCCGGACTCGACGGCCGCTCGTTCGCCGCCGTCCTCCGCGGCACAGCCACGACTCACCGCGACCGCATCTTCACGACTCACAGCGGCGACGGTGACTTCAACGTCTACCCCATCCGCAGCCTGCGGACGCGGGAGTGGAAATACATCCGCAACCTGCATCCCGAGTTTCAACATCACACGCACGTCTCCCGTGCCGAAGGGTCCGGCGGCATCGTCTATTGGCGATCCTGGCTCGAGGAGGCAAAGATCAACCCTGTCGCCGCCGCCACGGTCAAACGTTTCATCGAGCGACCCGCCGAAGAACTCTACGACCTCAAGGCCGATCCGTTCGAACTGCGCAACCTCGCTTACCCCGAGCCCGGTCGACGGGCCGCCGCGCCCAAACATGCCGCCCGCCTCGCCGCAATGCGCACCGATCTCGATGCGTGGATGAAAGAGCAGGGCGACACGCAAACCGTCTTCGGTAAACCCCTCCTCCGCGGCGAACCCGTCACGATGATCGTTCCGGCGGCCGGAAAAAAGAAACAACCGTGAACCGGCGCCCTGCGGCCGACGGCGTAAACATCCCCGGAGCAAGCTCCGGGGCATTGG
>JBIJCX010000230.1:0-13155 GCA_044344465.1 Opitutaceae bacterium | reverse complement strand
TCGTCTTGGAGCCGGTTGCTCTCCACCTTCCCTCGCGGGAACGCAGTTACCGGTCATTTCGACTGAACGACGTAATTAGCCGAGTGGGTTTTGCGCCCACGGGTTGTTGGTTTTCGGGATCGCATTAAAACGCCCCGCTGACGCCGGCGGCCATCCGAACCCCGTAGATCTGGCTGTCGATGGGGCGGTCGCCGCGGCCTTGGAAGGTGTTGTTCTTGTCGTTGAAGACATTGCTGGCGTCGACGAAGACATCGAACCAGCGGGTGGCGCGGACCTTCACGCTGACGTCGACGGGATTGCGGGGCTCATTATACCTCATGTCGATGGCGTTGGCGGTGTAGCTTCGGGTGTTTTCCCCGGTATAGTTGTAGTTCACGCGCACGGTAGTGCCGCGGCGCGACCAGGAAATGCCGCCGTTGGCGCTGAGGGGGACGAAGCCGGCGATGGTGGTACGGATGGAAGTGCCGTCGTAGGTGCCGCGGGTCACGAGGCGGGTCCCGTTGGCGAAAATGCCGAAGCCGCCGAGCCAGCCCGGGAGAAACGAGAGCGACTGCTGGTAGTTGAACTCCAAGCCGCGGACCCGGGCCCAGCCGCCGTTGACGCGCGTGCTGAGCAGGTAGCCACCGTAGAGTCCATCGAAGCCGTTGGTGGATCCCTCGGGGATGACCTGGGTGGCGCTGAAGATGAAATTGCGCAGATTCTTTTGGAAGGCACCGACGGAAACCATGCCGACGCCGCGGCCGAAGTAGTGCTCGAGGGAAAGATCGTAGTTGGTGGAAAACTGGGGATTGAGGCCGGGGTTGTTGCGCGAGATCGTGCCGGCGTTCTCGTTGACGGTGGTGACGGGGATGAGTTGACCGTAGGGGGCGCGGCCGATGCCGGTAGACCAGCTGGCGCGCACGAGGCTGTTGGCGGCTAGCCGGTAGCGGGTGTGCGCGCTGGGGAAGTAGTTGTCGTAGTCGCGCGAGACCTTCACCTTTCCGCCAAAACGCAGCGCGGCTTCGGCGGCGTTGTTGGCGTAGCGCGTATCAGTGACGGGCCCCTTGGCAGTGGCCGTGGTTTCCTCGCGACGCACGCCGGCGAGGAGCGAGAAGCGGCGGATGTCGATGTTGCCCTGCAGATAGGTGGCGAGGACTTCCTCGCGGACGCTGCCGTTGTTTACGAGCGAGTTTTGGATCGTGGTGGCGAGGTTCTCACGGAAGAGCTGGGGATTGGCGCGGAGTTCGCGATGGACAGCGGCGAGATCGGGCCAGGCGGGAACGACGGTGTACCGACCGTCGAGGGGCAGATAATTGTGGCCGTCGGTGCCGTTGAAACGGTTGAGATTGTCGTCGTTTTTGCCCGTGGCGCTGTTCAGGCCGGCGACCCCGTCGGGGCCGATGTAGGTGTAGTTGGGCTGATAGCGATTTTGCTCTTTAGTTTGCTCGCGCCAGCGCAGGCCGCCCTTCAGGGAGGTGGGCAGCGCGGTGGCGAAGGTGCGCTTGGCGTTGAATTGCGCGGCGTAGATCTCGTCCTGCTGGCGAAAATCCTTCCGATTCATGCCGTCGGTAAAGCCGTTGTCGAAGTTGCGGATGTCAGGGCCGCCGGTCTGGACAAACAGCGGGTAATGCAGGCGATTAGTGCGGTCGGTGCGCCAGGCGGTGCCGTTGATGCGCAGAGTGAGGTCCTCGCGTTTTTCGAAACCGTCGGAGGGTGACCACGCGGCGTCGCCGTCGAAACTCCATTCGCGCCAGGCGACCTTGCCCCCGAATTGGAAACGAAAGGTCTTCACGGTGCGGTAGCGGGACTCAATCTCGTACTCAGTCGAGGAGTTCGTCATCTGGCTGATGGCGTCGCTGATCGCCACGAAACTCCCCCGCCGGACGCGCATCTTGTGCTGGGTCATGTCGTCGAGGTAATTATTGTAGAGGGTATTGAAGAAAACGGACGCGGCGGGCCCCAGTTTGTAGTCCAGTTTCAAGCCGGTGCCGATGCGCGTCAGGGTGATTTCGTCCTCCGAGGTCTGGAAGTCGTTCATCGCGGTCGGCACGGTGAAGGAAGGAGCGGCGTAGCCGGCGCGAAAGGCGCTGCGCGGCCCGTAGGTGCGATTGTAGCTGGCGTTGAAGGCCAGGCCGAGGCGCCGCTCGCGGCCAAACACATTGGAATACGCCAGGCTGCCCGAGGGTTCGTAGACGGCGCGTTGCTGGTAAATGTTGGCCCCGGCCGCCCAGCGGATGTCGCGGCCACGGCGGTCGAAGCCACTCTTGGTTTTCAAGTTGATCGCGCCACCGATGGCGTCGGCGTCCATCTCCGGAAGCTGAGCCTTGATGACCTCGATCGACTCGATCGAATTGGTCGAGACCTTGTCGACTTCGAACGCGCGGGAGAGGCCGTTATCGCGCGTAGTGGCACCGGAGAGGCGGGTGCCGTCGACCATGACGGAGTTGAACTGCGGGTCGATGCCGCGCACCGAAATGAGGTGCACCTCGGCTTCGTCGCGCTGCGCGGTGATGCCTGGAAGGCGGAGGAGCACGTTGCCAACATTGGCGTCGGCCACACTGCCAAAGGTGTCGGTGGCGATGACCTGCTTCAGATTTTCGGCGGTGCGCTGGCGGGCCACGGCGGCCGCCTCTCCCTCGCGCAATTCCGAGACCGTGAAAGCGTCGAGTTTATAGATTTTCGAGGTGAGCTCGAAGTTCAGCTCGGCGCTGCCGCCGGCAGGGACCTCAATCGTCTGCCGTGCAGCATCGAGACCCGGATAGGTCACGACCACGGCCCGCCGGCCCACCGGGACGTCCGTTACCCGGAAAAAGCCGCCCTCAGTGGACACGTCGCCGAGGCCAGCGCCGCCTTCGACGACCACGCTGGCACCGCTGAGGTAGACGCCGGTGGCCGCATTGAGAATGCGGCCACTGATGGCTCCGGACGACTGGGCGAGCGCCGGCAAGGGCGCAAGGAGGGCCACGCCCGACGCCAGCGCAAGGAGGGAAGGAATGAGTTGAGTTAGGAACCGGAACAAGGTGCGCAGGATCATGGAAGAATCGCGGGGTTGAAGAGGCCTTGTCTCACACCACGAATGGCGCGTCTCGATCAACTAATCCGCCGGCAAAAAAGTTCGGAACCGACCCCGGAGGTTCTAACCCTCAGCGACTATTCATCCGTTAATGGCCCGAGCGGCTTCGCCCCGTCGTCAACCCTAAGTCAATAAACGGCTGGCTTCCGGCCTCGGCGCAGTGAACGGCAATCGTATTTTCCCCGGACCGAAGCAGGCCACGCGCCTCCGAAGAGAGTGGATGCGTGACGTAGTCCGCACTGTTCCCGGTGAGTTTAGCAGCCAGTTTGCCATTGAGGTAAACCTCGGTGTCACCGGTATGGAAGATTCGAAGCGAGATTTCCTGGCCGGCAGTATCCGCCGGCATTTGGAAGGTGCGCCGCAGCCAAAGTTTCTGCCCATCCCAGTCCGTCAAAACCGGTGCGCCGGAAAGCAACCGCCCGCCAAACCCCGCTCGCCCACTCTTCCATCCCTTGGGATCAAACTCGGGTTGCGCCCAATTGGCTGGTGGTGTCTCGGTGGCAAACTGCCAGCGAATCCGATCCTCCTCCGCGGTGGGAATGATCGCCTTGGCCAGGAGCGGCGGCGGCGGCGAGTGCAGTTTAAGATTGGCGGCCCGCGTTTGCGCTTTGTCCACCTTGAGCACGGCCCGATCATAGGTGATCAGTCCGTTTACTTCGATTTCCACATCGGTGGTCTGGGTATAAACGGCCGCCGCCAGACCGGGTGCGCCGATGAGGGGATGCAGCCGGTCCACCAGGCGCAAATACGCCTTGGTGAGTGCCGCCGGATCGCTAAAGCTGCGGTAACCCCAGTTTTTCTCATCCTGCCAGGAATGACCGCGAACGGGGAGTCCCAAGCCGCCAAATTCGCCCAGCACCGCGGCGCGATTGGCCTCCGGAGGCGGTACACCCGGTCCGGGGTATTGATGGATATCATTCACATCCCCGACGCCCCGGTCCACCCAGCCACTGGCACCGATGACGAGGCGCGTGGGGTCCAGAGTTTTGACCAGGTCAACGATCCGGGCGGTATCAAATTGGCCCCAACCTTCGTTGAACGGCACCCACATGACAATGCAGGGATGATTTTCCAAACCAGAAATCATCGCCTTTAGTTCCACTTCGAATTGTTGGGCCGATGCTGACGGGCGTTGCAGGTCGGGCTCGCCGCGGCGCACGGAGGTGTCGCCGCTCGGCATGTCCTGCCACACCAACAAGCCGAGTTTGTCGCACCAGTAATACCAACGGTTCGGCTCCACTTTCACATGCTTGCGCGCCAGGTTGAAGCCGAGTTCCTTCGTCAGTTCGACGTCGTAGCGCAGGGCTTCATCCGTGGGCGCGGTATGGAGTCCGTCCGGCCAGAAACCTTGGTCAAGCAACCCGTATTGGAAGAGCGGCTGATTGTTGAGAAGGAGCCGCTGAATCCCATCGGCGTCTTTGCCCAAGGAAATCTTGCGCATCGCGAAATAACTTTCGACCTGATCCACCTCCTGGCCCCCGACTGACAGGGACAAGTCCAGATTGTAGAGCTGAGGGGAATCTGGCGTCCAGAGCCGGGCGTTTTTCACGGGAAGCGTCACTTCCAAAACCGCTCGCGCGCCGGCGGGAGTGTGGGCGCTTTGGGCAGTCGCGTTGGCAATGACTCGTTTCCCGTCACGCACCGCGACCTTGGCGACAAACGCATGGCCGGGGGATTGAGCGTGTATTTTAACCGCGACCGTGCCCTGATCCACATGCGGCACAATTTTGATCGTTTCAATGTAGGTCGGGTTGACCGGCTCGAGCCACACCGTCTGCCAGATTCCGCTGCTGGGTGTGTAGCGAATGCCCTTCGGTTCGCGAACCTGCTTCCCAACGGGTTGCGTCCCCGCATCGGTTGGATCGTAAACCGCCACCACAATCTCCTGCGCGCCCGTCGGCTTGAGCAAGTCGGTCACGTCAAAGGTGAATCCGTCATAGCCGCCCCGGTGCGCTCCCGCTTTGGCCCCGTTCACCCACACGGTCGTTTCCCAATCCACGGCGCCAAAGTGCAGCAGCACCCGTTTACCGTGCCACGCTTCGGGCGTTTCAAATGCGCGCCGATACCAAAGCCGGTCGGCCTCGGTGACCCGGCGCATGACGCCGGACAACGCCGCTTCCACCGGAAACGGCACGAGGATTTTTCCCTGCCAGGTGTCGGGTTGCGCTGCGGCTTGCGGGGCAATGGCGTAGTCCCAAAGGCCGTTGAGATTGAGCCACACTTCCCGGCGCATTTGCATGCGCGGATATTCGCGATGCGCGGTTTCCGCGGTGACTTCCTGCGCCCAACGGGTGGGCAGCACGCCGGCGGCGGGTCGCCATTCGGTCGCGCGCGAGGTAATCGGCGCCGATAGCAGCAGCGCCGTGACCGCCAGGGCGACCGGAGCGCGCTGGATGATGCGCTTGAACTTGTTAGTTATGAGAAAATTCAACCAGGGCGTGTTTTCAATCCTTACGTCACTCAGAAGCGTCCGCTGATGCCAACGTTGAGGCGCGCGCCATACAGCTCGCTCATGGTAGCATGTCGCGGGGAGGCACTGACCCAGTCGGGCGAGTTGTTGAAGACATTTATCAAATCGATGAATATGGTGAGTGCCGGACGAACCTTGTACTGGAAGTTAAGGTCAACTGTGGGATCGTCTGTGACCCGGGTCTGTGAGGCCGGATCGGCGTTATAAGTATTCAAATAGCCGCTCTTGAAATGATAGGTAGCCCGCGCTTGGAACTTCCGGAAACTATAAATACCTCCGATATTATAGGTGGTGGGCACAAAACCCGCGAGTTCGGACACACCATCCGCATAAGAGCCTTGCGTGCGCAAACGGGTGTAATTCGCGAGGACCGACAATCCATCGAACGGCTTGGGCAGCCAGCGCAGTTGCTGGGTGTAATTCAGTTCGATCCCCTCCACCAGCGCGGAACCGAGGTTGCCCGTGGAGGTCAATTCAAAGCCTTCATACCGTCCTCCGAAACCATTGTTACTGCCATCACCGATAATCGAGGTGGTCCGGTAGAGGAAATCGGTGATGTCCTTGCGGAACACACCGGCCGAAATGATGCCCGCAGGCTCTATGTAATATTCTGCAGAAAAATCATAAGTCTGGGCATTCTGCGGTTTCAAACCGGGATTACTTCTGGTCACCCGGCCGAGACCGCTTCCATCCGTGTTGTACGAGACCGAGGTGTCGGGCACGAGGGCGCTGATCGCGGGTCGGGCGCCGCTCGTGGAATAACTGGCCCGTAGGAGAAAATTTGACGACAGATTGTATTTCAGGTGAATGCTGGGATACCACGCCTGATAGGAGCTGGCGACCGTTGTGGTGCTTTGGGTTGCAGCCTGGGGATCGGACAGGGAGCCTGCGCCTTTGACGTCTGTGTGCTCGAAGCGGGCACCACCGAGCACATTGAGCTTGCCTAAGGTGACCGTGGCTTGCGCATAGCTGGAACTCACACCCTCGGTGATGCGGCGTGCTACCCCACGGACAAGTGCTGTTGCACTGCTTGGGACCCAGTAACTGGGGTTACTGAGAAACAAATCTTCGGCGATCCGGTAGTCGAGATGATCTCTCTGCATCATCGAATTATTGAAAAGAGTGTAGCGGTAGTTTGGATTAACAAACGAACCGATGTTATCGTCATTCCGACCCGTCGCAGGATTTAACCCGGCCACGCCGTCTGCACCCACGAGATTCCAAGTGGGCCCGTACACGGTGTACCAACGATACTGGCGACGATAGTCGACGCCCGTCTTGAAGGTGACAGGAAACGCAAAACGGCTGAACTTGTGCTGGAGATCAGCCCGTGCGTTGGTGATGTCCTCAAAAGTATAATCATCGGTTAGTATCCGCCGTGTATTGCTACCGGAATAGTTGTTGAAATTGCTGCCGGGCCCAATCGTGGCACCATAGGTCTGCGTGTAGACCGGACGCGTCGGGTCCTTTGACGTGTCGAAACCGATGCCCACTCCGCCGGTCCGCCGTGCTTCGAAGAGGTAGCTCTTTTGACGGGAGTTCGAAGGATTATAGGAGGCCTGCATAACAAAAAGTGTGTCGATCCACTTCTTCCGGGCCTCCAGGCCGAACTTGGATTGTTGGGACAGCTTTCTCCCGCTGCTTGAGCGGTTGCGAATCGTGGCATGCAGCAATTCGTTGTAGGTGTCGGTGAACCCCGGAGCGATCCCTGCGGCGGCATTGGCGGAATCACGCGGCGTGCTACCGGCCTCGATGGCCGCGCGACTGACCCGGTTATAATCGGCCACTCGGTTGGTGGAGGTGATGTCCCAATCCGAACGGTCGCCAGCGAATGTATAATAGTTAAACGAGGCATTGAGCCCGACGCGCAGAGTCTCATCGAGCCGATATTCCAACTTACCCGAGATACCGGCGCGAACGCGTGTGTCGATGTCGTTGAGCTGGCGGGCGCGGGTGGAGATCAAGTTGCCAACGTTGGGGCGGGCCATCTGCACCCGGTCACGGGTGTTAATGGTCTGGGAAAAGGAACTCGAGAGGGCGACTCCCCATTTCCGATCGGCCCCAAAAGTATCCAGATAAGTCAGGGCCGCAGTTGGGCCATATTTCCCCAGATCAAGCATGCCGTGATCATCCCGGATAAAATTGCCGGAGCGGTAAGTGTTGAGGTTCAGACCCAACCGGTAGGTAAGGACTCGCTCTGTAAAATCGAAAGCTGACTTGGTAATGAGGTTGATGGTTCCACCCAGGGAATCCGCCGCTTGATCAGGGGTATTACCTTTGGTGATCTCGATTTCCTTGATTAACTCGGATGGCACCTGGTCGATGAGCGAGGCGCGGTCGCCCTGGGGCGAAAAGCCGGTAGTCGCCCCCGCTGTGCGCGCACCATCCAGTGTCACCGAGTTGAGTTCGGGAGGCGTACCGCGCAGGCCGATGCCGACGACGTCGCCCGCCTCCTTGTTGACTGCCACCCCGGTCAGGTTTTGCAGAAAATTCCCGATGTTGCCGTCGGCCACGTTGCCGTAGGCATCCATGGACACCACGCTCTTGATGTTCTCGGCGGTGCGCTGCCGCGTGATCGCCGCGGCGTTGCCCTCGCGCTGCCCGGCGACCGTGAAGGTGTCCAGCCGGTAGATCGCCGAATTCAGGGCGACGGCGAGGACCGCCGTCTCGCCTGCTTTCACGAGCACCTCGGCCTCATGCACGTCGAGTCCGGTATAGAATACCTTAACGCGGTGAACGCCCGCCGGCACCCGGGAAAAGGCAAAACTTCCGTCTCGCTGCGTGGTGGTGACGAGATCGGTGCCGGCCACGCGAACCTCCGCCCCATCGAGGAACTCGCCGGTCGCCGCGCTGCTCACCCGCCCGGAGACCGTCCCCCAACCGCCCGACGCGGTGGCCTTTGCGCCACTCATGGAAGCGGCGGTTGAACTGGACGTCCGCAATCGAATCGTCAGCACTCCGGTCGCACCATCCTCCGCCACTTCGAGGCGGTTGCCCGCCAAAAGCGCCTCCAGCGCCTCCCGCGCGCTGAAGCGACCTCGAATCGCCCGGGTTTTTACCCCAGCCAACTCATCCGCCGAGTACAGCACCTGGGCACCGGACTGGGCGGTGAATTGCTTCAGCGCGACCAGCGCATCACCCGCTGGAATATCATAAACCCTCCGGGCATCGTCGGCTGCTCGGGCGGGAACCCCCGAGGCCAGGCCCCAAGCCAGCGCAAGGAGGGAAGGAATGAGTTGAGTTAGAAACCGGAACAAGGTGCGCAGGGTCATAGGAGGATCACGCGGTTGAAGAGGACTACTCTCACACCACGAACGGCGCGTCGCGACTAGCTAATCTGCCGTTAAGAAAATTGGTTGGAATACCACCGCTTGGACCCAGGGGGTGACTCCTCCTGAGAAAATGGAGGGGCGGTTGAGCCAATTCGGGGTTCCGGCGCTTCCCGGCAGCATTGACGGATCGCCGTGTGAGCGTCCGCCGCGCGGGACGGCGCTCAAAACCTTCCACTTATGCCCAGATTGCCGGTCGTCGTCAGTTCGAAATCGTCGTAGCGCCCGCCGAAACCGTTGTTGGGACCGTCCCCGATGATGCGCGTCGCCCGGTTGATGAAATTGGAGATGTCCTTGCGAAACGCCCCCGCCGACAGCAACCCCGCCGGCTCAAGATAATACTCCGCCGAACAATCGTAGGTGCGGGCGTACTGGGGCTTCAGGCCCGGATTGCTCTGGGTGACGCGCCCGAGCCCGCTGCCGTCCGCCAGATAACTGACCGTGGTGTTGGGCACGACCGCGCTCAGCGACGGCCGGGCTCCGCTCGTCGAAAAGCTCGAACAGAGCAGGAGGTTTGAGGTCACGGCATAGCGCAAATGAAGGCTGGGATACCAGGCTTGGTAATTCCGAGAGACGGTCACCGAGCTCTGCGTCGGGAGGGTCGGATCGGAAAAGGACCCCGTACCCTCGACCCCGGTGTGCTCGAACCGCGCGCCGCCCATTCCTTACCGCCGTGATCGATTGCTCCCAGTGGCCGACAAGCCGCCACGGCACAACGGGCGCATGGGGCCTGCGAAATTGAATGGCGCGAGTCCGCTCCACGTGATGTCTTCATTAAAAGACAGCCGTCGCCACGCCCGGGCGCGTGGCTCATCTTGAGCTTTAGCCAGAAAGGTCGACTCGCATTTTGCACGTCCTTGTGCTTCTTTTCGTGGCATGAAGGCGACGTTCACCTACTGGAAGGAATCCGACGGCAAGTATCTCGGGTATCTGAACTCGCATCCCGACCATTGGACGCAGGGCGACGATTTGGAGGACTTGAAGGCGCATCTCCTTGACCTTCATGAGATGTTTTCTGCCGAAGATATCCCTGGCATTCGCAAAGTTGCGGAGTTGGAAGTCGCATGAAGCGGCGCGACTTGGTCGCGGAGCTCGAGCAAATGGGATGTGTCCTGCTTCGGCATGGCGCGAAGCACGACATCTATCATCAGCCGAAGGCCGGGAAGTCAGAGCCAGTCCCGCGGCATCGAGAAGTGAATGAGTTTCTTGCGAAGAAGATTCTGAAGTCGCTTGCGCCACTTGACGAAAAATCGGGCTAACCAGTCGGCACAGCACAACGCGGGGATAATGCGCCCCCCAGGACCACGGGTGATTTGAAGTTCCGTCGCGCGGGGGAAGTCAGCCGCCAGCCGCTCCTCGGGCGCCAGCGATCGAGGGACGGAGCCGGATGCCAACCCCGAGGCCAGGCCTGCAGCCAGCCATCGCCAATGGCTGGAACTGGGCCCGGAAGTTTTCCGGACTGGGGCAGTGTCGTTCTGGACGCGCCACAGCATCATGCCACGGGTTGATCGGGTGCGCCGACCCGGGGAGGCCGGGGCGCCGCAGCCGGGCTGGGCAAATCCAATTTGGCCAGGTCTGCCTGAATTTCCGCGACCCGGGCTTGCACCACCTTTCGCTCCTCCCCGCGGAACCGATGAAACGGTTCTGCCATGTAGTCCTCGCATACGCCGAGGCAGTTCAATGCGCCCTTGATGCCCTTGATGATGGCGGAGGAATGCCGGCCAATGCGATAAAGCGACCCGCTCACGCGCATGATTGCGCTGTGCAATTGCCGGGCGCAGGCCACGTCCCCGGCGCGAGCCACTTCGAACAGTTTAACATAAAGCCCTGGAAAAACGTTTGCGCCTCCATTCACGCCCCCGTGCCCACCCGCGAGCACCGCATCGAAAAGCAGTTCTTCCGGGCCAATCAGCAACGGCCAATCGGGACGGTGGTGCAGCACCGCCAAGACCTGATGGAAATAGAACATATTGCAGGAACTATCCTTCAGCCCGATGATGCGGGGATGGTCCATCGCGCGGCGGAGGCTCTCGATTTCGAAGGCCACCTTGGTTACGGCCGGCATGTTATAGAGGTAGAGCGGCAGCGGCAATTCGGGCACGAGATGGTCCAGGTACTCCAGGAGTTCCGGCTGCGCCGCATGCAGATAATAGGGTGGAGCGACCACGACCGCCGCCGCTTTGGCCATATTCACCGATTCATCAAAGATCGTGTCGGTAATGCCGACCAAAACAGGCACCCGGCCGCGGACTTGACGGCAGGTTCGTTCGATCAATTCGCGGCGGAGGGGGTAACCCAAATTCGGCCCTTCTCCGCTGGTGCCGAGAATGAACAAACCACTCACCCCGCCGGCGAGGATGTGCTCGATGAGCCTTTCGAGCCCGGCGACATCCAGTTGGTTGCGCTGGAGCAACGGCGTAATCATGGGGGGAACAATTCCGGTCAGCGGTGATTGCATAGAGATCTTTAGGAAGACTTGCCTCACACCACGAATGGCGCGTCGCGAGTAACTAACCCGCCGGGAAAAAATCCGGCGGTGGTCAGCACTGGCATCCACCAGCGGCCGGATTCCGGCGCCGCGCGACCCGACAGCAGTCCGCTCGCGTGGGGAGATTCAGGGAGCTACAGCGAACGGAATCGAGGTCGCGACAGCCAAAAGGTGCCGGTCTTTTGCAACGTGGCTGGCTTCGCGAGTGTCGTTATTTCTCATCAAGACGTGCCAGGGCCGCGAGGCGCTCCGTCTCCGACGCCAGCGTGCGAATCTGCGCAAAGCGCTTCTTCAATTCGATGCTGCGGTTCAGCGGCTTGTCGATTTCATCAAGATTTGCGCCGCGGCCCACTGCGATGGCTTGATAACGTTCCACGCTCAATTGCATGCGAATGCTCTGATACAACGCCTCGGCCAGTTCAAAAACCCGCGCCCGCAACTCGGGTGCGGTTCTTTGCGCCTCGGCTTGATCCAGAATTTGCTCCGCGCGCTCCAAAGCCGCGCGCGCGCCGGACTCTCGGGCAGTTTTCAAGGCGGACCGCGCCTGTTCTTCCAAGCCGGTTTCGTATATGAGACGAGCGCGAATGTAGGCATCATAATACGCGCGGTAGAGGCTCTGTTGAAACCGCCAGTTGAGTTTGTCCTGGGGCGTGGCGCTACCTTCCATTTCCCGAAATAAGCGGAGGGTTTTTTCTACGCCGTCATTCTTTCGCAGCGGCCCCACCCAGTTCTCCTCGAGGGCCAGCAGACCGCGACTGAAACTCTCCTCAAATCGTCCGCTGATAAAGTAGCGGCTGTATTCCCGGGTGATGTCTTCCACCTTCATTTCCGGATCCCAGCCCAGACAACTCCACAACACCTTGTTGAAATCATCATTGCATCCCTCGCTATAGGTGATGAAGCCGCGGGCATGGGGTTGGACGTCGCGGAATATCTGCGCCAAGCCACGTGGTCGGGGGTTAATACATTCCCGTCCCAACGTGTCGTTGAACGCCTTGTCCCAGTCGGGCACGGGATATTGGCAGCCCCGACTATGCGTTATGTCCGAATAGTCCCGAATCGGGTATTGAGCGGGCAGTTCTTTCCTCAGGTTGGCCAGGCTGGTTTCAACTTGCGGACCGAACACCACGCCATCGAGCCAGCGCGGTTGTTCCTTTTGCATCAGCTCAAAGAACATCTTGAGCCAGCCCACGCGGTTCCTGCCCGGCCGGTCAAAGCCTTGTGGCGACACCCAGAGTTGCGCGGCGGGCTGATGGCGGGTCAGGACCGGTTTAATCTTTTCCAGCAGTGAAAACAAAACATCGGGGCGGGTGTCTCCGGGATCGCCTCCCGGCACAAAGACCGCATCGAGGCGTGGCAGGCGTTTGAACAGGTCATCGCGCTCCTGCAGGGCAAACTCCACGGTCTTGGGATCGGTGTAGTCTTTGTCGATCGCCGGATACCAGACCCAGACCTCGAGTCCGTAGTCACTGGCCAGTTGGGACATTGCCACCATCATCTCCATTGGCGGCGTCGGAAAATGCGGACTGTCGCTATCGTCGTCGCTGCGCGGTGGAATCAGTTCCACGGCGTTCATGCCGAAAACGATCATGTCCCGAAAGTACTGCTCCCACATGACAAGCGTCCACGCATCGTAGGAGTTGGTTTTGGGGCGATAGCCCAGTTGATGACCTCGCAGCGGAACCCGCGGGGCGGTGGCGATTCTGGTCGTGCTGTCGAACTTCACCTGGTCCCGGCTCAGGTCCAGCAGGCGGAGCAGTCGCCCGGCGGCGAACAGGGCACCGCGCGCGTCGTGGCCGGCGAGACAAATCGCCGG